>JAZOAY010000050.1:0-2054 GCA_045595725.1 Acutalibacteraceae bacterium
AGAAACCGGACAATGGAAATTTTGTATAAACCTGTTTTTGATGTAGGCCTTAACATGGCGGTTGATTATTACACCCGTGTTGTGCTTACTGATTATAAGGTTGGCTTTATTCAGCCTGAAACGTACATTCCTGTAGCTGAGAAATCAAATCAGATTGCTGAAATTGCAAAATGGACAATTGAAGAAGCTTGTGAAGCAATTCAGAGAACTGCCGAACGCGGTGCAGATATCAACAGCGTAATTCTCTGGACTTCTTTAAAACATCTTAATAAGAAGAATTTTGTCAAAACAATGATGAACATTGTTGATAAGAAAGATATTGACCACTATAAATTCTGTTTCCTGATTACAGACCACATTCTTAAAGCAGACAGCGAAATTATTTCAAAGAATATTGCTGAATTACGTAAAGAAGGTTTCAAGGTTGCAATTGACGATTTCGGAGTTGAATATTCAACTCTTTCAAACCTGGGACAGTATGAGGTTGACTATATCGGTATAGATGGATCACTTGCACTTGATATTGAAAGCAATGAACGTCAGCAGAATATGCTCCAGGGTATTATCGACTTCGCAAAGAAACTTGAAACAAAAGTCATGATTTCAGGAGTTGAAACACAGGAGAGAGCAGATCTTCTCAAAACTATGGGCGTTGACAGAATGTCAGGTCCTCTTTACGGTGACTTTATAAAAGAAAAAGAAATTACTATATAAGTTATGTGACTCTTAAGAAAGGAGTTGGATATTTTGGCAAAGAAACAAAATGTGCAGTTTGACCCATATAATCCTGAAATGGAAAAGTACGGTGTCCGCACATCAGCAAAAAAAGTCAGAAAAAACAAATTGCTCTTGCGGATTGTTGTTATCATCCTTGCATTATTGCTGTTATTCCTTGCAGTATTTTTCGGATGTGTAACTTACGCAAACCAGGCAGGTCGATTTACGGTTAACCTTGACCCTGATGCAATTGAGAAATACGGTATCACACTCTGTGAGAGTTATGAACAAGCTTACGGCTTGGGTGCATGGGCAGACGGTGGTACGGGACCGGACGGAAAACCAAACGCTGACAGTAACTACGAGTCAGGTGTTCTGATTCGCGGTACAGCCGTTGAAAACATGGATAACATTACTGAGGAATGGATTCCCGAGGATGTTGACAGCGGAAATCACTCAGGCAGTCACAACGGTGATGCAAACAAAGACGGTGAAATTGACTACATAGCATATACCTTCTATCTTAAAAATGTAGGTAGAGAAGATGCAGACTATAATGTTTCAATTGATGTCCTTTCAGTAGCCCTCGGTGCTGACGAAGCAGTCAGAGTAAAGGTTTACAGAAACGGCGAAGCAATTACTTACGGTAAAAAGCCTGTCAAGGGTACTGAAAAAGATGAATATGCAAAATTCGGTATCGACAAGTACTTTGCTAAAGAAAATAAGGTTATGGATAGAAAAATAACCAATTTCAAATCAGGCTCAATAGACAAGTATACAGTTCTTGTCTGGCTTGAAGGATGGGATCCTGAATGTGTTGATGATATTATGGGAGGAGAGGTTAAGCTGTCTATGATGTTCCATATTATAGACAAAGAAGCCGAAAACGAGGAGCTTGTTTAGGAAAAAGTGAACAACCCACTTTCTTAAATTAAGCAAGTTCCTTAAGTAACTTTTCTCCCCTTAAAATCAATCAACACATATTGGATATAAATTAAAAACATGAAAGTAAAACTTTCAAAAAATTTTTATGGAGGAATTATTCATGAAAAAGACAATGAGAAAAAGTGCATTGCTTTCATCAGTAGCAATGCTCATCGTATCAGCTATCGTTCTTACATCAGCTACATATGCATGGTTCTCATCATCAAAAGTAGTTGCTGTTGAAGAACTTGATGCAAGCGTTAAGGTTACAACAGGTCTCCTTATCTCAGTTGATAAGGGTGGCGAATGGGGCACACAGGTTGACTTCGCAGATGCTGTTTCTGTTAACGGCACATGGGGTGCAGGCTACCAGAACGATATGGTATTCGATCCCGTATCAACAGCAGACGGCG
>JAZOAY010000051.1:0-22266 GCA_045595725.1 Acutalibacteraceae bacterium
TTGGCTCACAGAACGACATGGCTACGATCCGACTTGGCAGGAGGCGTAATTGACGATACTGTTTTTGCAGACGACGTGAAAGTTCTTTTCCGTATTGCGGATACAGATCTTGATGCTTTCAGCGAAAAGCTTTTTGATGTAAGTAACGGCAGATTCCGTGCAGAAAAAACAGGAGAAGTTTTCTGCGCAATGTAAAAAGATGCTTTTTTACAGAGGAAAATCTGATTTTTTGTTGTATATATAGGTAAAAGGGGTGTTATGAATGGAAAAATCTATAAGAGAAATTACTGTTGATATTGAACATCAGACTTTATCTCCCTATGCATGTTTCTCAGATGAAACAAAAGGAAGAAAAAGAGAAGAGGAACTCTGTCCTGTAAGAACGGATTTTCAGCGTGACCGTGACAGAATCATTCACTCATCATCTTTCAGAAGACTGAAACATAAAACTCAGGTTTTTCTTTCACCTGAGGGAGACTATTACAGAACACGCCTTACACACACTCTTGAAGTGGCTCAGATTGCAAGAACAATGGCAAGAGCCCTGAGACTTAATGAAGACCTGACAGAAGCAATTGCTTTGGGACATGACCTTGGTCATACACCTTTCGGTCATGCAGGTGAAAGAGCCCTCGACGGAATTGCACCTTTCGGTTTCAAGCATTATATACAGAGCGTGAGAGTTGCCGATGTTATTGAGAAAGACGGCAAAGGTCTCAATCTTACAGAGGAAGTTCTCAACGGAATTATCTGTCACACAAAAGGTGAACAGGCTTTTACTCTTGAGGGGAGACTTGTCCGCCTTGCTGACAGAATTGCATATCTTAATCATGATATTGATGATGCAGAGCGTGCAGGTGTTATGAGCGAAAACGATATTCCCAAAGAAATCAGGGATGTTCTCGGCTACAGTAAATCAAAACGAATTAATACTCTTGTAATGTCTGCAATAGAAAATAGCCGGGAAGATATTGTCCTTGAAAGCACAATAAAAGGCGCTTTTGATGAACTGCACGACTTTATGTTCAAAAATGTTTATACAAACCCTGTCTGCAAAGGCGAAGAACATAAAGCGGTGGACATGCTCAGGTGGCTTTATGATTTTTATCTTAAAAATCCGGACAAGCTTTCTCCCGAAATGAAAAAAATTATGGAAACAGAGGGCGTTGAGCGTGCGGTAACGGATTATATCGCAGGAATGACGGACAGATATGCGGTCAAGGTTTTTGACGATTTGTTTGTGCCAAAATCATGGCTCAACTGAGCAAGGAATTATTTATCTGAAAGGAGTGAACTTATGGCGATAAATGATGCTTTTTTATCAGAACTGAAAATGAGAACGGATATTATGGACCTTGTTTCGTCATACGTTTCTCTTGATTCACGGCGTCAGGGCAGAACTCACAAAGGTCTTTGTCCTTTCCACAATGAAAAAACACCGTCGTTTATGGTTTATGAAGATACACAGTCTTTCTACTGCTTCGGTTGCGGAGCAGGTGGAGATGCAATAACCTTTACGATGAAAATTGAAAACTTAGATTATATAGAAGCGGTTAAATTACTTGCTGAACGTGCGGGACTTTCAATGCCTGATGACGGGTATGATGACAGCCTGACGAAAAAGAAAAACAGAATTCTTGCAGCAAACCGTGAAGCGGCAAGATTTTTCCATTCTTGTCTTCTTGATAAGAAAAATTCACACGCTCTGAATTATTTCCTCGGCAGAGGTCTTACACCTCAGACAATAAAACACTTCGGTCTGGGTTATGCTCCTGATTCATGGGACAGCCTCATTAAACACATGAGAGAAAAAGGTTTTTCTGTCCAGGAGCTTTATGAAGCAGACCTTGTGAAAAAAAGCACAAAGAACGGTGAAAGATTTTACGATAATTTCAGGAATCGTATGATGACACCTATTATTGACATAAGAGGTAATGTTATCGGCTTTGGCGGACGTGTTCTTGACGATTCAAAACCGAAATACGTAAACACCGCAGATACTCTTGTCTATAAAAAAAGCCATGAAGTTTTTGCTATGAACTATGCAAAAAATGCAAAGGAAGATTTCCTTATTGTGGCAGAGGGTTACATGGATGTTATTGCTCTTCATCAGGCAGGGTTTACAAATGCTGTTGCTTGTCTCGGAACGGCTCTCACAAGTGAACAAGCACGATTGATGAAAAGATATACTGATGAGGTTGTTTTGTCATATGACTCTGATGAAGCCGGTCAGAAAGCTACAAAAAGAGCAATGCAGATTTTTTCTGATTCAGGGCTTAAAGTAAGAGTTTTGCAACTTCGAGGCGGAAAAGACCCTGACGAAATTATCAAAAAACACGGCAGAGAGCGTTTTCAGTCACTTCTTGACGGTGCGGAAAACGACACCGAATTCAATCTCATAAAAATCGGTGAAAAATACGATATATTAACATCTGACGGAAAAATGAGTTTCCTCAAGGAGGCAGCGCAGTTTCTTGCAACACTTCCAAGCCCTGTTGAAAGGGAAACATATTGTCTTAAACTTGCTTCAATGACGGAAGTCAGCGCAGATGCAATCAGGCAGGAAGTAAACAGAAATCTTTCCACCGTCAGAAGAAAAGCTAAAAAAGAACTTTTCACTCAGGCGAGAAATTTTTCAAGCGGAACTGAGGATAAAATAAATCCCGATAAGAAAAAATACGTTCTTCAGGCAAAGGCTGAAGAAGTTATAATTGTAACTCTTTTCAGGAATCCTGATTTTTATAAAAAATTGAAAGATGAACTGACACCTGATTTGTTTTTTACATCTTTCAACAAAAGAGTGCTGAGTGTTCTTTTGTCACTTCTCGAAAGCGGAAGAGAACTTGATGTTTCTTCATTCAGGGACAGCTTCAGTGCAGATGAAATGGGAAGAATAACATATTTTTCCGATGTATGCAAAGAAGTAAGCGACACACTTGAAGAATGCCGTGAATGTATAGAAACACTCAGAAACGCAAAAAATAAAAAGTCTTTTGACGAAGTTTCTGCAATGTCTGATGAAGATTTTGCGAACATGTTCAAAAATATAAACAAGTAAATTAATTTTTTACATAACGTGGAGGAGAAAAAATTATGGAAAACAATACTGCAAATGTACCCGAGAAGAAATCATCTCTTAAAGTTCTTCTTGAAAAAGGAAAGGCTGCCGGCAAACTTTCAACACATGAAATTGATATGGCAATGATGGAGCTTGACCTGAGCATTGAAGAGCTTGAAAGTTTTTATGACACAATCGAGAATCAGAATATTGAAATTATAGATGACCTTGAGGATATGAGCCTTGAAAACCTTAATTTCGATGATGATCTTGCTAAAAATCTTGACCTTGGCGTAATCGGTAACGACCCCAAAAACGCTGCAATGGAAGACCATGTTAAGGTTTATCTTAAAGAAATCGGACGTGTGCCTCTTCTTACTCCCGAGGAAGAAATTGACCTTGCAATCAGAATTGCGGAAGATGATCCCAGAGCAAAGAAAAGACTTGCCGAAGCAAACCTTCGTCTTGTTGTAAGTATTGCAAAAAGATATGTGGGCAGAGGTATGCAGTTCCTTGACCTTATTCAGGAAGGTAACCTTGGTCTTATCAAGGCTGTTGATAAATTTGACTACACAAAAGGTTTCAAATTCTCAACTTACGCTACATGGTGGATTCGTCAGGCAATTACAAGAGCAATTGCTGACCAGGCAAGAACAATCAGAATTCCCGTTCACATGGTTGAAACTATTAATAAGGTTAAAAAGACAAACAGTCAGCTTCTTCACGAAAACGGCAGAGACCCCTCAGCAGAAGAAATTGCAGAAAAACTTAATCTCCCCGTCGACAAAGTACGTGAAATTATGAGAGTTGCTCAGGAGCCTGTTTCTCTTGAAACTCCCATCGGTGAAGAAGAAGACAGCCATCTTGGTGATTTCATTCCTGATGAAGATGCACTTGCACCTCAGGATGCAGCATCAATGCTCCTTCTCAAAGAACAGCTTGCAGCAGTTCTTAAAACTCTCACTCCCCGTGAAGCAAAAGTATTGAGACTCCGTTTCGGTCTTGATGACGGTCATCCCAGAACTCTTGAAGAAGTAGGTCAGGAGTTTGATGTTACACGTGAAAGAATACGTCAGATTGAAGCAAAAGCACTCAGAAAACTCCGTCATCCCAGCAGAAGTAAAAAGCTTAAAGATTTCCTTGATTAATCTGAATTTTCAAAGGGTGATTCAAATGAAAAAACTTTTATCACTTTTTCTGGTGTTTGTTATGATTTTTTACACTTTTTCCGTAATGGTTTCTGCAGAGGAAAATAAAGGTTTTGTTTTCGAAGTACCTGCAGATAAAGTGGATATGACACAGACGAAAAAAACAGAAGATATTTTTATCCGTGACCCATGTATTCTTGTTTACGGGAACAAATACTTTATGTACGGTACAGGCGCTGCAACAAAAGCGGGTTACGGTTGCTATGTAAGTGAAGACCTTGAAAACTGGGCAGGTCCCGTCAACGTTTTTGAAGCAGATAATGCCGCAAACTTTGACGGTATCGGTGACTATTGGGCACCCGAATGTTATTATTATGAAGGTTTTTTCTACCTTTTCGCAACATACAAATCAGGCACAACATCTCACAGAGGTGTAAGTATAATGAGAAGTGAAAGTCCTTTAGGTCCTTTTGAGGAAATTACCGACGGACATATCACACCTCACGATTGGGATGCAATTGACGGCACTCTTTATATTGATAAAAATGATGAACCGTGGATGATTTTTGTCCATGAATGGACAAGTATGCCTGATGAAATCGGTGACATGTCTTATGCTAAATTAAGTGATGACCTTACTCGCTTTGTCAGCGAACCTGTCAGAATGTTCAAGGCAAACGATCCTTTCTGGACAGCTAACCATGTTACAGACGGTCCTTGTCCTTACAGAACAAAAGACGGAAGTCTTATTATGATATGGTCAAATAATATTATAAAATCAGGTTATTCAGTCGGTATTGCAAGAAGTTCAACCGGTGAAATTGACGGAAAGTGGACTCATGATTTGTTCCCTCTTTACGTAAAAGGTATGTACCATGAACTTGACGGCGGTCACGGAATGATTTTCAATGACCTTGAGGGCAGACTTATGCTTTCAATTCATTCACCTAATTCAAGCTCAGAAGAACATATGACTCATGCTGTTTTCCTTGAACTTGAAGATACGGGTTCAACTCTCCGCATCAAAGGTGAGGGCGGAACAATTGCACACTTCTTCTATCAGGTAGGAGAGTTTTTCAGATATCTCTGGTATAACATTGAAGACTTTTTTGAAACAGTATTCCATTTGAAATAAGGGAGTGAAAAATAATGAAATTTGATTTTACAAATTTATTTATTAAAGCAAAGACAGATGAAGAATTAAAAGCCGCTGAAATTTTCAGCCTTGAAATTGAAAAAAGAACAGGCAAAAAACCTGAAATAAAAGAAGGGAAACCATCTGTTTCATTTATACAGTGCGGTGAAGAAAGACTTCCCCATAAAGATTCTTTTGAAATTGAACTTAATGAGGGAGAACTTAATATCTACGCTTATACTGTAAGAGGTCTTATTTTCGGTATGGGTAAATTCCTTATGAAGACTGTGTATGACGGTGAAAAAATCACTCTCATTTCCGATATCGAGGGCAAACATATTCCTGAAAAGAGACTCAGAGGTCATCAGAATGCTTACAGAACTATGCCCAATACATATGATGCATGGAGTCCGGAGCAGTTCCGTGACCACTTTATAAATCTTATGCTTTTCGGCACGAACACAAATGAAATTCTTCCTCCCGAATATCCTGTGACAGAGAGAACTTACAACCGTCACATGAAATGGGATATGCGAGAACACATGAATAAATGCTCTCATTATGCAAATGAGCTTGATCTGGATGTTTCTGTGTGGTATCCCAATGATGACCTTCCTGAAGATGAGTCTGCAGAATTGCGTCGCGAAACTCTTAAAGATGCAGAAAGAATTGATATAATTTTTCCGCCCGGAGGAGACCCCGGTGATTATCCTGCTGACCAGTTTGTGTCACGTTGTGTTAAAATCACAAAAGAACTGAGAAAGATAAAGCCTGAAATTCAGATGTGGCCCTCAGCACAGATGCCCCGCGGTATTCCCGGTTGGGGTGATATGTTCGTTGAAAAAATAAACGAAACTGAAGACGGCATTATTACAGGTGTTATTCAGGGACCCAACAGAGCAATGGAGGTTTATGAATTAAGAAGGCGTATTGATTCACGTTTCCCCCTTCGTTTCTATCCTGATATTACTCACAATTTAAGATGTGAATATTCCGTTCAGTACCCCTCTGAAGCATGGCATTATTCACTTCAGGCAGTCAACAGCCGTGAAAGTGTTAACCCCAGACCTCAGGAATATAAGAGAATTCACTCAATAAAATCACCCTATACAGTGGGAAGTGTTTCTTATTCCGAGGGTGTAACTGATGATGTGAACAAGTTTGTGTGGGGCAGACTTGAATGGGAAAAAGACCAGTCAATAAGAGCAATTCTTGAAGATTATGCAAGACTTTTCTTCCCCGGTGCAGATTATAAAAAAAGTGCTCAGGCTCTTTCAGGTCTTGAGTATAACTGGATCGGAGACCCTCTTGATAATCCCAATATTGAAAACACACTCAGTCTTTTCAGAAGTCTTGTAAAGGAAAATCCCGAGCTTCACGATAACTGGCGTTTCCTTATGCATCTTTACAGAGCAGAGTTTGATATGATTGTCAAAATGAGAAGAAGCTTTGAAACTGAACTTATTGATGAAGCAAGAGAATATATCTTCAATAATAATGTTGATGAAGCTGAAAAAATTCTCTCCCGTGATTTCGACGAAGAATATTATGATCTTCACAAGGAAATTTTCACAATCGGTGATAAACTCTTTGACCTTATCGGTATGCAGACAAGCGTTGAGAGACATGATGCACTCAACTGGGAACGCGGTGCGGTTCTTGATCACATTGACCAGCCTGTTACTAACAGACTCTGGTATCTCAAGAAAATCGCCGAGGCAAAAAAGAGCGATAATGCAGATGAATACATGAAGAAGATTATGCAGAGAAACAAAGTTGAAGCAGACGAAATGTATTTCTCCTTTGCAGAGCACGGTTACGCACCTCTTGATTGCACTCAGCAACATGGCGAGCCGTACATGAATGTAATGTCTGACAGAAATGAAAATAAAAACGGCGACATTCCCGTGGAACTTCTCAAATGCTATGACCATTATACACTCAATGCAAATCTCGGAGGCTTTACAGGTGACTGTGATTATAAGCTTATTGTGACTTATCATGCAAGAGATGAGCAAAGAAAAGGCGTTCAGACAATCCTCGCCAACGGAAAAACAATTTTCTCAGGCAACACCTACGGCGGTGAAAGAAATGAGCAATTCGATAAGATGTATCTGGCAGACGGTTACTTCTCTGCAACATATATTCTCCCCAAAGAAGTTTTTGAAAACGGTTGCCTTGAACTTGAAATAGGTGAAACTGTTGACGGTATAGAAATTGCTGAATTCAGAATTGTGAAAGTGAAGTGATTAAGTGCTTTCAAAAGAAATTGAAAATATATTGCAATATGTTCAGAAGCCCGGAAGATACACGGGCGGTGAATTTAATAGTATAATCAAAGATAAAAATAAAGTTGATATCAGATATGCTTTCTGTTTCCCCGATACATACGAAATAGGGATGTCACATCTTGGTATGAAAATCCTTTATTCTCTTGTCAATGAGAGAAACGATGCATGGTGTGAAAGAGTTTTTGCACCATGGACAGACATGGAAGATGAGATGCGTAAAAATAATATTCCTCTTTATGCACTTGAAAGCGGTGACTCTATAAAGGATTTTGACCTTATCGGCTTTACAATGCAGTATGAACTGAGTTATACAAATGTACTTAACATGCTTGATTTAGCAGGGCTGCCCGTTTATGCAAAAGACAGAAAGTCTCTCACACCTATTGTAATCGCAGGCGGTTCATGTGTGTGCAATGCTGAGCCTATTGCAGACTTTGTGGATATTACTCTGCCGGGTGAAGGTGAAGAAGTCACGAATGAGCTTATTGATCTTCTCAAAGAGCATAAACTGAAAGGCAGTACAAAGGAAGAATTTCTCAGAGCTGCCGCACAGATTGAGGGCGTTTATGTTCCTGCATTTTATGATGTAAGTTATAACGAAGACGGTACAATTAAAGAAGTCAAAGCTACAAACGGTGCACCCCAAAAGGTTAAAAAGAGAGTTGTTAAAAATCTTGATACAATGTTTGCGCCGAAAGAATTTATAGTGCCTTTTATTGAGCCTGTTCACGACAGAACCGTTGTAGAAATTTTCAGAGGTTGTATCAGAGGCTGCAGATTCTGTCAGGCAGGTTTCCTCTACAGACCGATAAGAGAAAAAAGTCCTGCAGTTGTCAATGAACAATGCAAGGCAATATGTAAAAATACAGGTTATGAGGAAATTTCACTTTGCTCTCTCAGTACAAGTGACTACACAGGTCTTGAAGATTTGCTTGACAAACTTTTTGACTGGACACTTGATGAAAAGATAAATATTTCTCTGCCTTCTTTGCGAGCAGATAATTTCAGTTCTTCAATTGCGGAAAAACTCGCGAAAATCAGAAAAAGCGGTCTTACATTTGCCGCTGAAGCGGGTACACAGAGACTTCGTGACGTTATCAACAAAAATGTTACGGAGGAAGAAATTCTTTCGTCTTCAAGAAAAGCATTTCAGCGTGGCTGGACAGGTGTGAAACTTTATTTCATGATAGGTCTGCCTACTGAAACTGATGAAGACGTACAGGCAATTGCAGAACTTTCCCAGAACGTAGTAAACGAATATTATAAGAATCCTGACAAACCCAAGGGCAGAGGCGTCAATGTCAATATCAGCGTTGCATCTTTTGTTCCCAAGCCTTTCACTCCTTTCCAATGGGAAGCACAGGATGATATGGAAACAATTGAGCGTAAGCAGAGACTTCTTGAAGAAAGCGTTAAGACCAAGAAAATTAATATCGGTTGGAACGATTCAAGAATGAGCATGCTTGAAGGTGTTTTTGCACGCGGTGACAGAAGACTTTCTCAGGTGATTTACAATGCATATAAACTTGGTTGTAAATTTGACAGTTGGGATGATAGGTTTGATTTTGACAAATGGATGACTGCTTTTGAAGAGGCAGGACTTGATCCGAAATTCTATGCAAACAGAAAACGTTCATTTGACGAAATTTTCCCATGGGACCACATGGATTACGGTATCCCTAAAAAATTCTTCGAGAAAGAAAACAAAAAAGCCTATGAGGGTGTGACTACACCGAATTGCAGAGAAAAGTGTAATGGTTGTTCTGCAAACAAACTTTGCGGAGGTGAATGCCATGAACTCTCTTAGAATATGGTTCAAAAAGGTTGGGAGAGCAAAATATATTTCTCACCTTGATTTAATGCGTTCAATGACAAAGGCGATAAAACGCTCAGGTCTCAGAGTGTGGTATACAGAGGGTTTCAACCCCCATGCATACATTACTTTTCCGTTACCACTTTCTTTAGGGATAGAAAGTGAAAGCGAATGTGTTGACATCCGTGTTGAAGATGGTGTTACACCATGGGAAGTGAAAGAAAGACTTTTTGACCAGATGCCTGAAGGTCTTGACCTGATAAGTGTTGAAGAACCTTTCCTGAATGCAAAGGAAATCAGATACGGCAGATACGTTGTGACACTTGATTTTGAAAATGAAACTGATGCAAATAACTTTGCGGAACTTTCAGAAAAACTTGTTCGCGAAAAAAATCTTGTCTGTGAGAAAAAAGGCAAAAAGGGACACAAGAAAGTTATGAAAGAAGTGCCACTCGGTGAGCATATCTTTAATTTCAGTACAGAAGCAAAAGCAAATGTGCTTACAATAAAGGTTGATTTATCGGCGGGAAATCCCGTGAATATTTCACCTAATCTTTTTATCGGTGCAATTGAAAAACAGTCAGGAGTACTTCCTCAGTATAAGAAATTCGAGAAAAAGTGTCTTCTTACTGAAAATTTTGAAATTTTCAGATAAATTTGAAAAAACACTTGATTTTTCAAACGCTTTATGATATACTATCAAAGCATTTGTATAGGTCTGAATTGATTTGTCCGATTAACCAGACCGTATTCATTGCCGAAAGACAACGAAGCTGTCGGTCCTCTGCCATTGTAAATGTGTATGAACGACTGTAAAAAACCAAATTTAGGAGGAAAAGAAAATGGACGCACTCAAATTGATTGCACAGGACAGCATTAAGGCTGAAAAACCTGCTATTGAAGTAGGTAACACAGTAAGAGTTCACGTAAAAATCCGTGAAGGTGAAAGAGAAAGAATTCAGATTTTTGAAGGTACAGTTATCGCAAAACGCGGTAGCGGTGTTTCAGAAACATTCACAGTTCGCCGTATTTCTTACGGTACAGGTGTTGAAAGAGTATTCCCTGTTAACTCACCCAACGTTGCAAAGGTTGAAACAATCAGAACAGGTAAAGTTCGCAGAAGCAAACTTTATTACCTTCGTGACAGAGTTGGTAAGGCTGCTAAAGTTAAGGAGCAGATCGGCTAATCTCTTTCGCAACATAGGGTTCGGCCCTATAACTCGATATGGATTTATTGGGGCATGCCTGTAAAACTACAGGCTTGCCCTCTTACTTTTTATAATTGAATTTTCAAGGAATTTTTTGATCTTATGAAACGCAGAACTGAAAAGACAGTATATATTTTCAATTCCAAAGGTAAACCTGCGGAAATTTATAACTCTGAAACCGAAGCCACAAAGAAGCAGAAAAACATCTTTGAATGGTGTTCTTCCGTTATGGCATCTTTTGTGGTGATTTTTGTTATATTCTGCTTTTTTTTCAGGGTGGTTCAGGTCAGCGGTTCATCAATGCTTCAGACTCTTAAAAATAAAGACTGGCTTTTAGTCAGTAGCATCGGACAAGTTGAAGTAGGTGACATTGTTGTTGCAACTCCTCCCACTTATGAGGGCGGGCCTGTAATCAAGCGTGTTATTGCCAAGGAAGGTGACGAGGTTTACATTGACTTTGAACGTGGTGAAGTCCTTGTCAACGGTGTAGTTCTGAATGAACCTTACATAAATACTCCGACCAATGTGAGTTATGATGTTGAATTTCCTGTTGTTGTCCCTGAAGACGCGGTTTTTCTTATGGGAGATAACAGAAACGGTTCACTTGACAGCCGTTCAACTCAGATAGGCTTTGTAGACGAAAAGCATGTTCTCGGAAGAGTAATTTTAAGAGTATTTCCTATGAAAAATATAGACTACATAAACTTAAGATAAGGAGGCAATATCATGGAAGAAAATAAAGAACTTAAAACAAAATCCGAAAAAGGTTCTTCGCTTTTTGATTTTGCTTCAATTGTAATGACAGGTATTGTTGCAATTGCAGTTGTGTTTACTTTCTTTTTCAGAACTGCAACTGTAAGCGGAAGGTCAATGCTCCCTACGTTGTCAAACGGTGATATGCTTATGGTAACCGCTTTTGACAACACTCATGAAGCAGGGGACATAGTTGTTATCACTCAGCCCAATGCTTTTAATGAACCGATTATCAAGAGAATTGTGGCAACAGGTGGCCAGACAGTTGACATTGACTTTAATAATGGTATTGTCTACATTGACGGTCAGCCTGAAAAAGTTACTTATACTCTCAATGCACCCACTTATGAGAGAGAAGATTTCAAAGGTCCTGTTACTGTTCCGGAAGGATACCTTTTTGTGATGGGAGATAACAGAAATGACTCAACTGACAGCCGTTCAGAAATGGTTGGACTTATTGACGAAAGATACGTTTACGGAACAGTTGTGGGAAGACTTTCACCTCCCGGTAACTGGAATGTAAATTGAGGTAGACAAAATGGCAAGTGATTTTCAGAATCAGGTTGTGCAATGGTTTCCGGGGCACATGGCTAAAACACGCCGTAAAATCAAAGAGAGTTTACCTCTTGTTGATGCTGTTACGGAAATTGTTGATGCACGTGTTCCTGTAAGCAGTCACAATCCTGAAATTTCAGATATTATTTCGGGCAAACCCCGAATAGTAATTCTTAATAAATGCGACGTTGCAGACGAAAACGTAACAAAAAAATGGATACAGTATTTCAAAAGTCAGGGTGTTGCTGCAATTGCAGCAGACTGTAAAAGCGGAAAAGGTCTTAATCTTTACCGACCCTTGATTAAAGAAGTGCTTGCAGATAAAATTAAATCTTACGAAGAAAAGAACATGCAGGGCAGAGCTTTACGTGTTATGGTGGTGGGAATTCCCAATACGGGAAAAAGCTCCTTCATCAACCGTATGGCAGGAAAAAAGAGGGCGGAGGTTGCTGACAGACCGGGTGTGACAAGACATAATCAGTGGTTTGTGATCGGTGACGGAATTGAACTTCTTGACACTCCGGGAGTTCTCTGGCCAAAATTTGAAGATCCTGCAGTTGGCGATAAACTTGCATTTATCGGTTCTGTAAAAGACGATATTCTCGACGTTGAAAGTCTTGCTGTCAGATTTCTTGAAGTTATGAAAAAGGATTATCCTGAAAGACTGACAGAACGTTACAAAATTACAGGCTTTGAAGATAAAGAACCTTATGAAATTCTTGAAATGATAGGCAGAAAAAGAGGCATGCTCATTTCAGGAGGAGAAATTAACACAGAACGAGCAGCAACAACAATCCTTGACGAATATCGTGGAGGAAAGCTTGGCAAAATCACACTTGACAGTGTGCCTGAAAAATAAAGGACACATATAAAGTTTTGATCGAACTTTTTCAAAAGTTCGTGGGGTCAAGGGGCAAAGCCCTTGTCGCACTCTGCAGAGTGCGAAATCTTTATGCACACAAAAGCGCAGGAGGGTAGAAAAACAGTCCTGTGTGACTGTTTTTCGTAGGGAACCCTCGCCGGGGGTTCCCTTTCGGATTATTTATCAGGAGGTTTTTATGGACTACACATTTGAACATCAGGCACATGAACAAGGTTTCAATGTTGTCTGTGGTGTTGATGAAGCAGGCAGAGGCCCTTTGGCAGGACCCGTCTGTGCAGCGGCAGTAATATTGCCTGACGGACTTGTAATAGAGGGACTTGATGACAGTAAAAAACTGACAGAAAAAAAGCGTGATGTGCTTTACGATGTTATTTGCAAAGAGGCAATTGCCTATGGTATTGCATTTGCAAGTGTTGAAGAAATTGAAGAAATGAATATTCTTCAGGCAACATTCCTTGCAATGAAAAGGGCAGTTGAAAGTCTTAGCTTAAAACCTGACCTGGCTTTGATTGACGGTAATCAGAAACCGAACCTTGATATTCAGGCAAGAACGCTCGTTAAAGGTGATGCGAAAAGCCCATCTATTGCTGCGGCTTCAATTCTTGCAAAGGTAACAAGGGACAGACTGATGACTGAAATTGCAGAAGAATATCCTCAGTATGAATTTCCCAAACACAAGGGTTACGGCACAAAACTCCACTACGAAAAAATCATGGAACACGGCATTTCCCCCGTTCACAGAAGAAGTTTTCTTAAGAAAATCACAGGTGAAAAGTAATGAACTTAGGTTTGTTGGGGCTTGAGGGTGAAGAAAGAGCTGCAAAATATCTTAAAAAGCAAAGCTATAATGTAATCACGAAAAATTTTCAGACACGTTTCGGTGAAATTGATATTATTGCAGAAAATAAAGAATATATTGTTTTCGTGGAAGTAAAGACGAGAAGTGAAAATTCCATTGCTGAGCCGAGAGAATTTGTAGACATAAAAAAGCAGAGGAAAATTATCAGAACTGCGGAAATTTATCTTTCTGAAAATCCCACGGAAAAACAACCGCGTTTTGATGTGGTTGAAGTTAAAAAGGATAAAATGAAAATTCACATTAACCACATTGAAAATGCATTTGAGGTGGAATAATGAAATTTTTTGATTTGCATTGCGATACAATAACCGAGTGTTATAATCGGAATAAATCTCTCAAAAATAACGACCTTGATATTTCTCTTGAAAAAGGAAGTTTTTTTGAAAAATGGACTCAGGTTTTTGCAATATGGCTTCCCGATGAAATCAGAGGAAATGAATCAGAAATTTATTATGAAAATGTCCTTGCAAAATACAGACAAGAAACCCAAAATGCAGAAAATGTAAATCCCATTCTTGCAGTTGAGGGCGGAGCAGTATTAAACGGAAAACTTGAAAATATAGAAAAGTTACATTATGACGGTGTGAAAATTGTCACCCTTACATGGAACGGCGATAACGAAATTGCAAGCGGATGTTTTTCAGAAGAAGATAAAGGTCTTACTTCTTTCGGCAGGGAAGTAGTAAAGGAAATAACAAAAAGAAAAATCATTCCTGATATTTCTCATCTTGGTGAAAAATCTTTTTACGATTTGTGCGAAGAAACTGATTTTCCCTTTATTGCAAGTCATTCCGACTCGTTCAGTATAAATCCTCACGTGAGAAATCTGAAAGATGAACAGATTAAAATTATTGTAGAGAGGAAAGGTCTTATCGGTCTTAATTTCTATAACAAATTTTTAGGTGAGGGAAACGCCATAGAAATGCTGATGAAACATGCAGATTATATATTAAATCTGGGCGGTGAAGATGTTCTTTGTATGGGTAGTGACTTTGACGGTTGCTCAATTGACGAGGAGCTGAAAGGCATTGAAAAAATGGAGAACCTTTATCTTACTTTCATAAATCATTTCGGAGTAAAACTCGCCGATAAAATCTTTTATGAAAACGCAAATTCATATTTACTTAACAGATAATTTATGTTACAATATAACGAATATATCCAAAAAGAGGGATGTTTAATGAAGTACACAAGTACAAGAAACAAAGCAGTGTCAGTTGACGCTGCAAAAGCGATTTCTCAGGGAATTTCTGAAGACGGCGGACTTTTCGTGCCCATGTCATTTCCTCAGATTTCACTTGATGACATCAAAAAGATGTCTGAAATGTCTTACATTGAAAGAGCAAAGGAAGTTCTGTCACTTTACCTTACAGATTTCTCAGCTGAAGAAATTGACAGCTGTGTAAACGGTGCTTATGCAGAAGGTAAATTTGACAGCAGTAAAGTTGCACCTGTTGTACCTTTCACAGATGTTTCCTATATCCTTGAACTTTTCAGAGGTCCTACATGTGCTTTCAAGGATATGGCACTTCAGCTTCTTCCTTATCTTCTTACAGTTTCTGCAAAGAAAACTGCTGACGGCAAAAAAATCGTAATTCTCGTTGCAACCTCAGGTGACACAGGTAAAGCAGCACTTGAAGGCTTTAAGGATGTTGAAAACACATCAATCCTTGTTTTCTATCCTTCAGACGGCGTAAGCCCCATGCAGAAATTGCAGATGACAACTCAGGAAGGCAACAACGTTTCTGTTTGTGCTATTGAAGGTAACTTTGATGATGCACAGAGTGGCGTTAAAAAGATTTTTACAGATAAGGAAATCGGTAAAATTCTGGCAGAAAATAACATGCAGTTCTCTTCCGCAAACTCAATCAACTGGGGCAGACTTGTTCCTCAGGTTGTATATTACATTTCTGCTTATTGCGACCTTGTTGCAGACGGCAGAATTGTTGCAGGAGAAAAAATCAATATCGTTGTTCCTACAGGTAACTTCGGTAACATTCTTGCGGCTTACTATGCAAAGCAGATGGGACTTCCCGTGAATAAATTCATCTGCGCATCAAACTCTAACAATGTTCTTACCGATTTTATCAAGACAGGTGAATACAACAAGAACCGTGAGTTCTTCACAACAACTTCACCGTCAATGGATATTCTTATTTCATCAAACCTTGAAAGACTTCTCTATCATCTTACAGACTGTGACGATACAGCAGTTGCTGATATGATGAATAAACTTTCAAATGAAGGTAAATACACAGTAAGCGAAAAAGTGCTTCAGGCCCTTCAGGCTGACTTTGAAGCAGGTTGCTGTTCAGATGATGAAGTTTCTCTCACAATCGAAAAGAGTTTCAAAGAGAAAGATTATCTCCCTGATACTCACACATCTGTTGCGATAAAAGTTTATGAAGATTATGTAGAGAGAACGGGTGACGACACAGTAACTGTAATTGCAGCAACTGCAAACCCCTACAAATTCTCAAAAGCAGTTCTTTCATCAATCGAAAAAGATTATGTATGTAGTGATGAATTTGAAACTGTCAGTGAACTTGCTCGGGTTTCAGGCGTTAAATGCCCTGAGCAGTTGGCAAATCTTAAAGGCAAAGAACCAAGATTTACAGACATCTGCAAGAAACCCGAGATGACTGAGGTCGTCTTTAAAATGTTAGGAATTTAAAGAACTGTTTTATTTGCAGGATTCACAGTTTTTGAATGTTGAACAGCATGTTTCGCTTGATGAGCAAGCAGTGCTTGTACCTACATTAATGTGACCTGCAACACATTTCTGACCGTCTTCGTTGTAAACGCAGTTTTTTGCATTACAAGAAATCTCTTTGATAACATCTTTTTCCATTTTATTTCGCCTCCGTTTTAAAATTGCTTTTTTCAAAGCACTTCTATTGTTTGCAATTTTGAATAATTTATTCAGAAAGGAAACGGCTTATGTCCTTATACGCAATCGGTGACACGCATCTGTCTTTTGGTTCTGACAAACCAATGGATATTTTCCGCGGTTGGCAGAATTTTGAAGAAAGACTTAAAAAAAACTGGAACAGTCTTGTGACTGACGATGACACCGTTGTTGTGGCGGGAGATATTTCATGGGCGATGAATATTGAGGGTGCGAAAGAGGATTTCAGATTTCTTGATAAATTAAATGGCAGAAAACTTATCATGAAAGGTAATCACGATTATTGGTGGAGCACAAAGAGAAAAGCCGATACTTTTTTTGAACAAAACGGTTTTTCTACACTTGATATTCTTTTCAATAACGCTTATCGTTTTGGGGATATTTCTGTCTGCGGAACGAGAGGTTGGTTCTACGACGGAGAAAAGGACAAGAAAGTTTTACTTCGCGAAGCGGGCAGACTGAGAATGTCAATTGCTGAGGCAAAAAAACTTGGGGGAGAGCCTGTTGTGTTTCTTCACTATCCGCCACTTAATCAGGAAAAGGTGTGTGAGGAAATTTACAATGTGCTCATTGAAGAGGGCATAAAGCGGTGTTATTATGCACATCTTCACGGTGCGTCTCAGAATTTTGCTTTCACAGGAGAGCGTGCCGGCATCAAATTCTCTTTAATTTCGGGGGATTTCCTTAACTTTTGCCCAAAACTCGTTGAAAAATATTAACTTTTTGTGACGAAATGACGATATGTTAACAAAAGGTTGAAATTATGGAAATTATTTGGTAAAATAAATCAGTTAATATTTACTTGTAAAAGGATATGGAGGACTAAAAAATGAGTTTAAAATCAGCTAACAAAGTTGAAACAAACGTTTATTCAGTTGAGGTTGAAATTTCTGCTGAACAGCTCAAAGAAGCTACTGTAAAAGCTTACAACCAGAACAAAAAGAAAATTGCTATTCCCGGCTTCCGTAAAGGTAAAGCTCCCAAAGCAATGATCGAGAAACTCTACGGCAAAAACTTCTTCTATGAGGATGCACTTGACATTCTCTATCCCGAAGTTGTAGGTGCTGCAATTGACGAAGCAAAACTTGAAATCGTTGCTGCTCCCTATGATGTAGAGATCACAAAACTTGACGAAGAAGGCGCTGCTCTTACACTTAAAGTTATTGTAAAACCTGAGGTTGAACTTGGTGCTTACAAAGGACTTAAAGCAGAAAAAGAAGAAACAGCTGTAACAGATGAAGAAGTTGACGCAGAAATCAAAAATCTTCTTGAAAGAAACTCACGTCTTGTAACAATCGAAGACAGAGCAGTTGAAAAGGGCGACATCACAGACATTAACTTTGAAGGTTTTGTTGACGGCGTGGCTTTCGACGGCGGTAAAGGCGAAAACTTCGACCTTGAAATCGGTTCAGGTCAGTTTATCCCCGGCTTTGAAGATCAGATTATCGGCAAAAATTCAGGTGAAGAATTTGACGTTAACGTTACATTCCCCACAGAGTATACTCCCGAACTTGCAGGCAAAGATGCTACATTCAAAGTTAAAGTTAATGAAATCAAGGCTAAGGAATATCCCGAACTTGATGATGAATTTGCAAAAGACGTAAGCGAATTCGATACACTTGACGAACTTAAAGCAGACATCAAAGCAAAAATTGGCGAAAGCAAAGAACAGAGATCTAAGGACGCTTTTGAATCAGCACTTCTCAAACAGGTTTGCGAAGGCGTAAAAGCAGAAATTCCTCAGGTTATGATCGATGATAAAGCTAACGAAATGAAACAGCAGACAGAACAGCAGATGGCTCAGCAGGGTCTTCAGCTTGAAATGTATCTTCAGTACATGGGACTTTCTATGGAAAAATACATGGAAGACCTTAAAGCACAGGCTGAAATTCAGGTTAAGACTCGTCTTGCACTTGAAAAGATTGTTGAAGTTGAAGCAATTGAAGCAACAGATGCTGACGTTGATGCAGAATTTGCAAAATATGCTGAAATGTACAAGATGGATGTTGAAACTCTCAAGAAGTTTATCAACCCCGAAGAACTCAAAAAAGACCTTGCAATCGGTAAGGCAGTAGATTTCATTGTTGAAAATGCAAAAGTAGGCAAGCCCGCTGCAAAGAAAACAACAAAGAAAGCAGCTGCAGACGGTGAAGAAAAACCTGCCGCAAAGAAAACTACAACAAAGAAAACAACAACAAAAAAAGCAGCTGACGGTGAAGAAAAACCCGCTAAGAAACCCGCTGCAAAGAAAACAACAAAGAAAAAAGAAGAAGCTGCTGAATAATTAAGGCAATTTCTTCCTAAAATCTAATTATAATTATTACAGACACTTAAATTTCTTCATTACGGACGGAAAAATAAGTGTCTGTACTTAACTTACGAAGGAGGCGTACTTATGAGTTTAGTACCGTACGTAGTATAACAGACAAACAGAGGAGAACGTTCTTATGATATTTTTTCACGTCTTCTCAGCGACAGAATTATCGTTCTTTCAGATGAAGTAAACGATGCAACTGCAAGTATTGTTGTAGCACAGCTTCTTTTCCTTGAAGGTCAGGATGCAGATAAGGATATCAGCCTTTATATCAACAGTCCCGGCGGTTCAGTAACTGCAGGTCTTGCAATTTATGACACAATGCAGTACATCAAATGCGATGTTTCAACAATCTGTATGGGTATGGCTGCTTCAATGGGCGCGTTTCTCCTGTCTTCAGGTGCAAAGGGCAAAAGATTTGCTCTTCCCAACAGTGAAATTATGATTCATCAGCCTCTCGGTGGTGCAAAAGGTCAGGCAACTGAAATTGAAATTGCTGCAAGACACATTCTCAAAACTAAGGAAAACCTTAACAGAATTCTTGCTGAAAATACAGGCAAACCCATTGACGTCATTGCAAGAGATACTGACCGTGACAATTTCATGAGTGCACAGGAAGCAATGGAATACGGCCTTATTGATAAGGTTATTTACAAGAGATAATTGGAGTAAAGTATTATGCCTAAAAATGATGGCACAAAAAGTTCTGTCTTTTGCTCTTTCTGTGGCAAAAGTCAGGCTCAGGTGCGTAAAATGATAGCCGGTCACGGTGTTTACATTTGTAACGAGTGCGTTGACCTCTGCCGTTCCATTATTGAAGAAGAGATGGGAATGAACAGAAGGCATGTACGTAAAAGTGAACCGGAGGTTAAACCTCAGCTTCCCAAGCCCCGTGAAATCAAGGAAAAGCTTGATGAATACGTAATCGGTCAGGATGATGCAAAAATCGTTCTCAGTGTGGCTGTGTATAACCATTACAAGCGTATCAATTCAATTGACGACGGCGATGTGGATATTCAGAAAAGTAATGTCATCATGCTTGGTTCAACAGGTGTTGGTAAAACAATGCTTGCACAGACTCTGGCTCGTATTCTTGATGTTCCTTTTGCTATTGCAGATGCAACAACACTTACTGAAGCAGGATATGTAGGCGAAGACGTTGAAAACATTCTTCTCAGACTTATTCAGGCAGCAGATTTTGATGTTGAAAAGGCACAACGAGGTATTATCTACGTTGACGAAATTGACAAAATCGCAAGAAAATCCGAAAACCCCTCAATTACCCGTGATGTCAGCGGTGAAGGTGTTCAGCAGGCGTTACTTAAAATTCTTGAGGGAACTGTTGCGAATGTTCCTCCTCAGGGCGGAAGAAAACATCCTCAGCAGGAATTCATTCAGATTGACACAACAAATATTCTTTTCATCTGTGGCGGTGCTTTTGACGGTATTGAAAAGATTATCGAAAAAAGAACAGGTAACAACGGTGTTCTCGGATTCGGTGCAGATGTAAAGGGCAAAAAAGAAAAGAAAGCTGATAATATCAGAAACAAAGTCATCCATCAGGACCTTGTGAAATTCGGACTTATTCCTGAAATTGTGGGCAGACTTCCTATTGTGACTGTTCTTCAGGAACTTGATGAAAATGCTCTTGTGAGAATTATGAGTGAGCCTAAAAATGCACTTGTAAAGCAGTATAAAAAACTGTTCTCCATGGACGAAGTTGAACTTATCTTTGATGATGATGCGCTTTGTGCAATTGCAAAGAAAACTCTTGAAAAGGAAACAGGCGCACGAGGACTTCGCTCGATTACGGAAAACATACTTCTTCCAATAATGTACGATATCCCCTCAGATGAAAATGTGGAGAGCGTGCAGATTACAAAAGAATGTGTTGAAAAGGGCGAAAAACCCATTGTTATTTTTAAAGAAAATTAATAACGAGGAGACATTATGAAATGTCTCTGAAAACAAGACAGAGCCGGGGCAGTTTAGACTGTACCCGGCTCTGATTATTTTATGTAAGTTCGCAATGTATATTCTGTTTTTTCTGATGAACATATTTTACTGGATATTTAGAAAAAATAATTTCAAAAACTAAAATGAGCTACAAAAACTGACTTTTGAATTATCAGCCACCAACAGGAGTTTTTTCTTTAACTGTTATATTTTTATTGATGTCTTTTTCATCCAAAAGTGATGTGAAATTAATTATGAATAATAAGGCATATGCAACCCACATCGGCAGATTTTCAATAAACGCACTTTTTCCCACCGTTGCGAGAAGAATAAGCATAAGTATTAGCACGGAAACGAAAAACACGGTTGCAAATATATATTTTTTTTCTTTCTGTGCGGATTTGTGGAAAAGGAATATAATCACACCTGCAGCACCTAAAAATGCAAAAATAAGGGCGGTTGCCCAATGTGACAGACAGCGAGCTGTCATAACAAGTTCAAGACCTGCTGACGGTACATTGATTGTTACGAAAATTGATGCACATCCCAATGATGTAACAATAACACCGGTTTTGCCTTTGTAGTTGTTTTTACGGTACATGTAAAGCGTGTTTGTGAAAATCGAAAGTGATGCAAGAATACCCCAAATTTTAAAATACCACGGATAACGGAGTCCTAGCATACTTGCCGTAACGTCAGTAAGGATATTGCCGAATTGTTCAGGGAAACTTAAAAAACCGTACCATGTGATAAAAGCAAATCCTGTAATAAGATTTACCATACAAAAAATAGTTGTGCCTTTTGTAATCTTTTCTGCAAAAAGAATTTTTTTAATAAAGAAGGCATAGGAAAACAGAATAGCGGTTGAAAAAACTACCCATAACCAATATACTGTCGCGTTAGCATATAAAGGTTCATGGAGCATCCCGTCAAATTTTGCAACAAAGTCAGCGGCGGGTAAGAGACTATCTGCTTCTGTTGGGATAATATATGGATATTGGTCCCAACGCATAAATACGGACATCCATAAGCCGTATACAAAAGCAATTGAACTGCATAAAACTGTGTAAATTTTCATCGTTTTTTTATCACTCATAAATATCACCCCTTAATTTAATTCTATCACGAAAATGTGCTGAAATCAAGAATAAAGTTGAGTGATAAAATCAGATTGTATTAACCTATCTGATAATTCCTGACACCAACAGCAGTTATTAAATTAGGCTTCACCGACGAGGGGGCAGGTCGCAAAATGTTTAATAAAAAAAACCGCTGAAACCTAAGTTTCAACGGTTTTGGTGCGAGAGACGGGACTTGAACCCGTACGGGATTACCACACGCCCCTCAAACGTGCGCGTCTGCCGATTCCGCCACTCTCGCTCAAC
>JAZOAY010000052.1:0-10140 GCA_045595725.1 Acutalibacteraceae bacterium
CCATGCATACCGTTTGTGCCTTCGGGTGCAAGGAAAGGATGCTGAGGAAGGGGAAGATTGCCTTCATCCTCAAGGGGGTTAGCTACTGCTGCCTGTCCGTAAAATGCAGGGCATTTTTTGGCTGCTGCAGGCTGACCGATGTGACCGCCGGGGCTTAAGAACAGCATAAGGAATGCTGAAAGAGCAGTCAGGATTTTCATAAAGATTGCTTTCATTTGTTTAATCTCCTTTTTTGAAAATTTAATACTTTTTAATTTATGTACTGTTAAAATTATACAATGGATTTTGCTAAAAAGCAATAATCACAAAAAAACACCTGTAGAAAAACCACAGGTGTTTTTGTTTATTTTAGATAAAATTCTTTTATGCAAAAATGTTTACAATAAGGTCGATGGGAAGAATAAATGCAAGACCTCTTACAAGGTTGTCACAGATTGCAGATGCAATAATGCCCCAGTCAAAGTATGAACCGAAGTCGTTGTTTGTGGGAACACCTTTGTAATCAAGAGCGAAGGGCTGAGTGTACATAACACCGCCTGTGCCGTAAGCTTCTGCTCTTACGTAGTTTCTGATTTCGTCTGAGTAATCATCAAGGTCAATTGTATTGCCTACATGAATTACTTTGCCGTCAGCAATCCAATGAACTACAAGAGCGTTTTCAGCTTCAAGAGTGATTGTGTCTTCTTCTTCGTTTACAACAACATTTGTGAAGAGGGGACGTGCAGTTCCTTCGGGAGCTTCATATTTATGACCGTCGCCACCGTTTGCCATTTCTTCTGCACTGCTCTTAACGAGTGCGTCAAGTGTCTCATGGAAAGCGAGAGCTTCTGCTGTGCCGATAGCTTTGAGTTCATCTCTGAGAGTTGCAAGTTCATCGTAGTTACCTACGTATTTACTTGCAGCAAAGAAACCGCCTTCAGTCATATTTTTCTTAAGTGCTGCAGAAGTAAGTTCGGGCATGTAGTGCATTGTGTAACCTGAATCAACGATATCAAGGTTATGAGCGTCAGAAGTTGCAATTGCGAAAATGTTTCTGCCGAAAGGAAGAAGGTCCTGGAGCATGATGTCCCAGAGTTTTCTGTCAAAACGTGTTCTTGAGTCACCTTTACTGTTGATGTCAATACCGATACATGTATCATAGTTAAGGAGAAGATGCTCAAATTTTCTTATTTTGTAATTATACATTATATCATTTTTATCATAAGCATCAGCAGTATAAATTTCGTCTCTTGCGTTTGTGTATTCACCGGGATGGTTGATAACACTCAGGCCGCCTAATTCATCAATCGCTTTGATAACATCTTCGTAGTAGCTTGTACCGCCAAGTCTGCCGTGACCGTAGTCAACGAACCATGTGTTGATGTGAGCGTTGTTGAAAGAAGTACCGTTCTGTTCATTTCCGAAGGGGACACCCATCATGGGTTTGCCTTCAGCCTGTGTATAGAACTGGTCGCCTGCTTCGTTTTCAGTAACTGTATACTTTTTGCCGTTTGCAGCTACACCGTTTTCATAAAGTGCTTCACTTACAACAAAGCCGTTTTTCACAAGGCTGAAAAGTTTCATAACATCAACGTGGTCAGGCTGTGTGAAACTATAGAAAGTAGAACTGTGGTCTGTAACTGCATAAATATCAAAACCAAGCTCATAATGTCTTTCTGCCATTTCAGGGAGAGTGTTGTTACCGTCACTGTAAGTTGTGTGTGAATGAAGGTCTGCTTTGTAAACACCGTCTGTTTCAAAGTTTACATTTTTGTAAGGGTTGTCAATTTTGTAGTCTGTGTCAGCGTCTGCAGCCATTGTCATGGGAGCAATTGCAAAGAGCATGAGAACGCTCATCAGCACTGCAAGAACTTTTTTGAATTTCATAATATATTCCTCCTCGGGGACAAATTTCACGGAAATATATTAGCACAATTTTCAAAAATAGTCAATGTAAAAGAGAAATTTTGTTCAGAATGTTGGAATTGTTGTTTACAAATTCATAAAAGGACAGTATAATTGAAAAGAGGTGATTTAATGAAAAAACTTCGTTTTGGTATTGTGGGTACAGGAGTAATTGCTCACAGATTTGCAAATGCAATAAAGAACGTACCTGAAGCAGAGCTTGTTGCCGTTGCATCAAGGACAAAAGAAAATGCAGAAAATTTTGGTGATGAATTCGGTATTCCGGTAAGATTTGACAGTTATGAAAAAATGGCTCAGTCAGATGTGATTGACGCGGCATATATTGCCGTTCCTCATTCAGGTCATATAAAGTGCTCATGTCTTATGATGAATAACAAAAAGCATGTTCTCTGCGAAAAGCCCATGGCGGTAAATAAAAGAGAAGCAGAGGAAATGTTCAAGTGCGCGGAAGAAAACAATGTTTTTCTTATGGAGGCAATGTGGGCAAGGCTTGTTCCCGGAACGCTTAAAATGCTTGAACTTGTGAAAGACGGTGTTCTTGGTGAAATACTTGCAGTTGAGGGTAAATTCTGTTACACAATGGACGAGGATGAAATGGACCATCATGTTTTTAAACCTGAAAACGGAGGTGGTTCACTCCTTGATGTCGGTGTTTACGGTCTTAACTTTGCAAGCTGGTATCTCGGGAAAGATGTTGAAAAAATAAATGCCCAATGTTCTTTCTATAACGGCACAGACAGTCATATGGCAGTTCTGATGAAGTATAAAAACGGTTCAATTGCAGATATTTCAAGTGCAACTCTGCTCAGGAAACCAAACGAAGGTTTTGTTTACGGAAGTAAAGGTTATGCATATCTTCAGAGATTTTATGCACCTCAGGAAATAAAACTCTGTTTCAATGACGGAAAAACAGAGACTATATCTGTTCCTTACAAAGGTAATGGTTTTGAAGAACAGATTTCTCATGTATGTGAGTGCGTTGAAAAAGGTCTCACGAAAAGTTACGTGATTACTCCTGAACAGACACTTTATATTACGGAACAGATGGATAACATCAGAAAAATGACAGGTGTCAGATATCCGCAGGACTAAAAGGAAAGATGATATAAAGAAAATAATAAAAAACTAATCGCATTTATGGGATGTTGCTTCCGGCTTGCTACCAAATAATTCCTGATATATGTTAAAAGTGGCTGATATTCAACATATCAGCCACTTTTATCGTTTGCTTATTCTATTTTTAGTTATAGACAAAGAAATGGAGCAGTATGGAAATTGTTATACCCAGAACTGCGCCGAGTACAACTTGGAGCGGAGTGTGACCGATTGCCACTTTGAGTTTTACATCCAAATCTATATCGTCTTCTTTAATAAGTTTTTTCAGAACTTTGGAGTGTTTTCCTGTTTCATAGCGGACACCTAAAGCATCATTCATGACTATCAGTGCCAGAAGGAAAGAAAAAGCAAATTGAAAAGAAGATACTCCGTACAATATAATGCATGTGGTACACAAAGCACATACACATGAAGCGTGTGAACTGGGCATTCCGCCGTTTGCAATAATACGTCGGAAACCCTTTATTGATTTTTCTTTAAATATTCCCCGTATACCTTTTGTAAATTGTGCAACAAACCACGCCAAAACAATCGAAACAAAAGTATAGTTGGAAATAAGTTTTTCAAAAGTGTTCATTTTGCACTCCTAAATTTTAATTCTTTGTCATTTCATCAGCTGCAGAAAGAAGAAGTTTTATTCTGTTGACCTGATTAACTTCAGATGCACCCGGGTCATAGTCGATTGCAGCGATATTAGCCTGTGGATAAGTATTTTTCATTGCTTTGATAACACCTTTGCCCACAACATGGTTGGGCAGACAGGCAAAAGGCTGTATGCAGACAACATTAGGAGTTCCGGTTGTGATCAGTTCTGCCATTTCTCCTGCAAGGAACCAACCTTCACCGTACTGGTTACCCAGGGAAAGGAACGGTTTTGCAAGTTCTGCGACGTGTTCAATTTTCATTGGTGCTTCAAAATGTTTGCTCTTTTCAAGTGCCTTGATTGCGGGACGCTTGAAAAGTCTTACAGCTTTTACACCAACCTTAGCAATAAGGGAAGCAATCCACCTTGAACCCAGATATTTATGCTTGTAATCATTTTTATAAAGATAATAGTTAGCAAAATCCATAAGGTCGGGTACAACTGCCTCTGCGCCTTCTTTTTCCAGAAGTTCAACAATATGGTTATTTGCAAGAGGCATGTATTTTACAAGAATTTCACCTACAACACCGACTCTGTGTTTTCTGATATCTTCGTGTATCGGGAGAGCATCGAAGTCTTCAACTATTTTCTTGCAAAGTTTACTGTACGTATATCTTTTATCCTTGCCTGTCAATGTGTCAATACAAATCTGACGTAATTCTGCGTGTAATTTATTTGCGGAGCCTTTAGTGATTTCATAAGGACGGACACGGTAAAGGCAACGCATAAACAAGTCTCCGTAAACAACTGCCTGAATTGCATCAAGAAGCATTTTGGGCGGAATTTTGAAACCTTCGTTTTTCTCCATGCCGTTTGCATTGAGAGAAATTACGGGAATGTGAGAAAGTCCTACGCTGCTGAGTGCTCTGCGGATAAAGCCCACATAGTTACTTGCACGGCAACATCCGCCGGTCTGTGTCATAATTACGGCAAGTTTATCCGTATTATACCTGCCTGAAAGTATGGCTTCCATAATCTGACCTACAACTGTAATTGACGGGAAGCAGGCATCGTTATTTACAAATTTAAGCCCCACATCAATTGCCTGACGGTTATCATTACGCAAAACCTCAACATTGAAACCGTGTTTACGGAAAACAGGCTCAATAATATCAAGATGAATAGGACTGAACTGAGGAACAATAATTGTGTATTTATCATCTCTCATTGCCTGAGTATATTCTGTTCTGAGGTAATTGAGCGGTTTCGGATCAGGCTTTACTTTTCTTTCGTGTCTCTGCTTCATAGCTGCAAGAAGACTGCGGAGTCTGATTCTTGCGGCACCAAGATTGTTAACCTCGTCGATTTTAAGAACCGTATAGAGTTTATTGCAGTTATCAAGAATTTCAAACACCTGATCGGTTGTAACAGCATCCAGACCGCAACCGAAAGAGTTAAGCTGAATAAGCTCAAGATCATCGCGTTTAGAAATAAACTCTGCCGCGGTGTAAAGTCTTGAATGGTAAACCCACTGATCATTAACACGCATTGGTCTTTCGGGATTGAAGTCAACGGGAATGCTGTCTTCCGTAAGAACGGACAGCCCGTAGGAAGCAATCATTTCGGGTATACCATGATTGATTTCAGGGTCTATATGATATGGTCTGCCTGCAAGGACAATACCGTAGCCGTTGTTCTTTTCCATTTCTTCAAGAACTCTGCGGCCTTCTTCTCTGATGTCGTTCTTTGCTTTAAGCTGTTCATTCCAGGCTGCATTTACCGCTGCACGGGTTTCTTTTTCGTCAATTGCCCACTCTTTACGGCACAATTTAACAAGACGGTCTGCAAGTATCTGTTCACTTGTAAAAGCCATAAAAGGACGCAGATATCTGACGTCACCTTCAGTTACGGCTTCCACGTTGTTCTTAAGATTTTCAGCATAAGAAACAACGATCGGGCAGTTATAATGGTTCTGAGCATCAGGCGTTTCCTGACGTTCGTAATAAATACAGGGATGGAAAATTGTTTTGATACCCTTGTTGATAAGCCATTGTACATGACCGTGTGAAAGCTTTGCCGGATAACATTCAGACTCAGAGGGGATGGTTTCCATTCCAAGCTCGTAAATTTTTCTGTCTGAGAGGGGAGATAATTCTACATTGAATCCCAGCTTGTGAAAGAATGTTGCCCAGAACGGGAAGTTTTCATAAATGTTGAGAACTCTCGGAATACCGATTGTTCCGCGGGGAGTATTATCCGGATTGGGATAATCGAAAATTCTCCTGAGTTTATATTCAACCATGTTAGGTGCTTTTGAGTTGTTTTTCTCGCCTGCACCTTTTTCGCAACGGTTACCTGTAATATGTCGGCGACCGTCGGGGAATTTATTTATTGTAAGCATACAGTTGTTGGAACAACCTTTGCAGCGGGTTGTTGTACTCTCGTATGTAAGAGAGAGTATGCTCTCAAGCTCTGTCATAGATGTCTGTTGACCGCGATATCGGTCTTTTGCAATGAGCGCTGCACCAAAAGCACCCATAACACCTGAAATATCAGGACAGATTGCATTGACACCTGAGATCAGTTCAAAGGCTCTGAGAACTGCCTGATTGTGGAAAGTACCGCCCTGAACAACAATGTGTTCACCAAGGTCTTTGCTGTCGGCAAGCTTGATAACTTTATAAAGTGCATTTTTTATAACAGAGTAAGCAAGACCTGAGGAGATATCGGGCAGTCCCGCACCCTCTTTCTGAGCCTGCTTGACGTTTGAATTCATAAAAACGGTACAACGTGTACCAAGGTCAACGGGGTTTTTGGCAAAAAGAGCCTCTTTGCTGAAATCTTCGGCTGTATATCCCAGAGAGTTTGCAAAGTTTTCGATGAAAGAACCGCAGCCTGAGGAACAAGCCTCATTGAGCATAATAGTATCAACTGCACCGTGACGGAGTTTGATACACTTCATATCCTGACCGCCGATATCAAGAACGCAGTCAACGTCCTTATCAAAAAATGATGCAGCCGTGCAATGAGCAATAGTTTCAACTTCGCCTTCGTCAAGGTTGAAAGCTGTTTTCAGAAGTCCTTCGCCGTAGCCTGTTGAACAGCTTCTTGCAATACGTGCGGTTTCGGGGAGTTGTTCGTAAATTTCTGCAATAGCCTTTTTGGCTGTTTCAACGGGATTACCCTCGTTGCTTGAATAGAATGAGTAAAGAAGCTTTCCGTCTTCGCTGATAAGGACAATTTTAGTTGTTGTTGAACCTGCATCAATTCCGAGGAAGCAGTCCCCGCTGTAAGTTGAGATATCAGCTTTCGGAACAACTGCCTTGCTATGCCTTTCCACGAAATCCTTATATTCGTTTTCGCTCTCAAAAAGAGCAGGAAGACGGGGCATTTCAAAAGAAACCTCAACACCGTTATTGAAGCGTTCAATTAAATCGTCAAGTTCAATTTCGTTTCCGCCATCAGTCATAGCAGCACCTGCAGCTGCAAAGAGATGTGAATTTTCAGTATCAGGGATTGATTCTTCAGTCAGTTTAAGAGTTCTGATAAAAGCTTTTTTCAGTTCGGGCATAAAATGCAACGGTCCGCCAAGAAAAGCAATACGGCCCCTGATTGGTTTACCGCAGGCAAGACCTGAAATAGTCTGATTAACAACAGCCTGGAAAATTGAAGCTGCAAGGTCAGCTTTTGTCGCACCTTCATTAATAAGGGGCTGAATATCGGTTTTTGCAAAAACACCGCATCTTGCTGCAATGGGATAAATCTGTTTGTAATCCTTTGCTGCCTCATTGAGACCTGCAGCATCTGTCTGAAGCAGAGATGCCATCTGATCAATGAACGAACCGGTACCGCCTGCACAGACACCGTTCATTCTTTCATCAAGACCGCCATTGAAATAAATAATTTTCGCATCTTCACCGCCGAGTTCGATTGCAACATCAGTTTGCGGTGCATAACACTTTAAGGCAGTTGCAACAGCAACTACCTCCTGAACGAAGGGGATATCGAGTGACTTTGAAAGATTTATCGAACCCGATCCCGTAATATTTATTTTAAGTTTTCTGATTCCTGTTTTTTCAGCCGCTTCTTTAAGAAGCTCTGCAAGTGTTTCGCGGCACTTAGCCATATGACGACGGTATACACCGAAAACGATATTATTATTTTTGTCTATAACGGCAAGTTTTACAGTTGTAGAACCAACGTCAATACCTGCACGGTATTCCATTATTTTATCCTCCTATACAGTAATCGAAGATCTGTTCTGTTAGAAAAAATATTAAAATTTATTAAAATATATTAACAGATTTTCAAAAGTGTATAATTTTCTGCACGTATAGAAGATTAACATACATAACCGGTTTTGTCAACACAAAAGCAACCATTGTCATAATTTTCTACATAATGCACAATTTTAATTTTTTTACTGACAAAAAGTTTTTTCTTATATGTAAACAACAGATTTTGCGGTTGCAGAACCATTGCTTCAATAATAAAACACCGCGGTTTTATTATTGAAATTGATTTATGTTTGTGCTAAAATTATTTAAAATACATTTATATCCTATGGAGGATTTTTATGAAAAGGTTTGTGTGTCTGATTTTAACTTTGATTATGTTGGTAATGATGCCTGTTGAAATCCTTGCGGCAGATGTTTCCGACGCAGAAGACGATTTTGTTACCTTATCTGAAAATGTACTGCAGAGTACGGAAATAAGAGAAAGGAAAAAGGTTGACGGACTGAGGATGTATGTTGATGAGGAAAATCCTCTTTTCATGATAAGAAACTGCCCTCGTTTTCTTCCCAATCCCACACCTTATGATATTGCTTTTGAAGCAGTACTTACTTTCTGGGCACTTCCTGAAGACATAAAGCCTTTTGCCGTAATTTACATTGACGAAGGTCCTACATATCTCAATCCCGCAGAGCAACTTGCTTTCTGGGATGAATTCCTGAATTATACTGACGAATATAATGTTCCTGTTGTTTTGCAGTCTGAATGTTTCTGTACCAATAAGGAAAGAGAACCTTTCACGCAGGAAGAACTTTCAGGTGTGTTCAAAGCGCATGAGTCAATGATGGGCTTTGTTCAGGTTGAACTTTCAACAAACGGTGTTACAAACGAACATCTGGCAACGGACGTAATAACAAACGATATGGGCGTTAATAAAAATATCCTTGCAAGACTGAAATCATGTATTAAAGCCTGTGCAGAAAACGGCGGTCTTTTTATCTGGCAGGATATGGAATATATTTATTGGAAAAAGAACAATTATGTCAACCATATTCTTAAAGACAGAGAACTTTATGATTTGCTCAAAGCAAATACTGAAAATGTAATTATCATGGACAAGCATAACGGCCATGGCAGACATTTTGCGTCACAGTCCAATATTATGGGATGCTGGCTTGATGATGTTTGCGGTAACTGGGGCGTAAACCTTGAAAATTTCCTCTGGTACGAAGAAGGCTTTACGGAGTATGATGACCTTGGCTTGAAACCCAATGAACCTGGTTTTGCATACACTTCAAAATATCCTCCGGCACTTTACGGAATTGATATGATAGCGGACCTTGTAGGCGGTGCAACAGTTTATGCAATTGAAGGCACTTTTTCAAGAGGAGGATTATATTATTGGGTAAACGGTAATGTTGTAATGACGCCCACATTCTATGATGTGCTTTATCCGTTTTACAGAATGGTTCTTGACGGTGCAGTACCGTCAAAAGACCAGGTGAAAGAAAAGGTTAAAGTTGCCTATAAAATGACAAATCCCGTGTCTTATCCTTTGCGCGGAAACGATGCACATTTCCTCCAGGGACTCTACTGTGATTCGTTCACTTTCTTTCAGGAAAAGTTTGAGAACATTTATTTTGACTGTACAAAAACATGGGTACCCTCAACGGGAAGATATTTCGTAGTTCCCATTCTTCCGATTTATTCTGACCCTGAGGAAGTTATGCCCGACAGCTACATTCTCAATGACCTGAAATATTTCTTTAATTTCCTTTTCATAAACCCTCTGAAAGAAAAATTTTTCAATGAACATTATGAGGAAACCTACCAAGGCGACGGTGTGTTGTTTGATATAAACGATTATATTTATATTTTTAACAGCAACGAAAACAAAACAATTGACTCAGCACAGAGCGTGTCCTATACTTTGCCTGAAAGCGGAATAAAACTTGATACAACATTTGTGGCACATACTTACGGAATTTTCAAAGAAGACGGGGAAAAGCTGAGTATTGATTTGTGTAATCTGAGACTGGATACAGACGATGTGTGTGCAGGTCGTGAGGGTGAACATGAATTTATGCTTTCTTACGCTCAGGGCGGTAAGAGAAGTGACCCGAAAAATTTCAGAGAATCAGTAATTGTTCTTTCCGGTTATGAAAAAGAACCTGTTGTTGCGGCAACAGGCTCAAACGGTGCAAAAATGAAAACAGAATTTGATGCAAATACAGGCACGCTGACGCTCAGAATTGTTTCCAACGGTGAAACAAGAATTACAGTTAAATTATAATTTGTCTGTG
>JAZOAY010000053.1:0-1877 GCA_045595725.1 Acutalibacteraceae bacterium
ATTGAGGGAATTGCAGATAACATTCAGGTCCGTCTTGAAAAAACAGAGGATATGAACCTGTCTTTTGAAAAACTCACAGATGAAGAAAAAACAGTCTATGCTTTTCACTTTTTCCTTGAAGAAGCAAAAGAAAAACCGTCTGACTTTTTCAGAGAATTTACAAAACCTCTCACACCAATTGCACTTTCTGCTTGTGAAAAGTTTGTGAAAAAGGAAGTTTTGGTTCCGGTAAGAGAATTATACAACTGCTATGATGAAGATAACGAAACATCATCTGTAATTCCTGAAAAAATCAATGCTCTTGATGAAAAAATTCTGAGTCTTGATTTTATTCCGGAAGCAAAGGAAAATGCGGTAAAATTTATCAAGGAAAATGTGTCATCTTTTCTTGCTTAAAATTCATAAATTTTTTAAATCTATTCAACGTGAATATTGCTTTTTCTGTTGATTAAGATTTTTAAATGTTGTATAATATAATGTATTTTAAAAAGTTTAGGAGGAGTAATCTTGGACGAGAACAAAGAAAAAGAACTTGCTTCAGAAGAAAACGTTGAAGAAACTGCAGAAAAAGCAGAAGAACTTACTTCTGAAGAAAAAGAAGAAGTAGAAGAAATTCTCGAAAAACTTAAAAACACAGAAGAAACTCAGGTTGTAACAGACTGGGACGGTCTTGCTCAGGTTGGTGACACAGACTCTATCATTGACGATGATAATGCAGAGACTGATGAAGAAGACGAAACTGAGAAAGACGCAGAAATCCCCGAAGAAAACCTTTGTGAAAAGTGCGGAAAAAGAGAACGTTACACGGAACTTGATGAGGACTATCCTTACTGTAAAGCATGCCGTGAGAGTATGAAGAAAACACGCTTGAATGCATGGGGTGTTATTACCTTTATTCTTACTGCAATCAGCATTTTTGTGTGTGTTGTATTTTTTGCATTTTCAGTCGGAACAGCCGTTCCCGTTTTCAAGGGTGACAGATATATGTCACAGAAAAAATTTGCTTCTGCGATTACTTCTTACGAGGAAGCAGTTGCAATGATTGATTCTTTCAACTCACAGACCGGTTCAGGCACAGGTGTTGCATTTTTTGATGTAGGTAACAAAACTTACCAGAAACTTATCAAGGCTTACGCTGATATGGGTTCAATTACTTATGCTCAGAAATATTACTCAGCACTTGAAAGTGCAGGTGTATTTGAACAAGCGAAATACAGTACAGCAAATGAGTATAATGAAATTTACAACAAGATGATGGATACTTATACTGAACTCCAGACTGCTTATTCTGAAAATCTTAACGAATTTTTCGCAAAGAAAGAAAAAGCAGACGTAAGTGAGGCTGAAAAATATCTTTCAGAACTTGAAGAACTTAAAAAGAAAGAAAAGTATGACCCCTACATGGTTGCTTATTTCCAGTATCTTTTCTGCTCAGTTACTGACAACTCTCTTGATGAAGGTATTAAATACCTTGAAGAGATTAAATCAGGCGGAAGAACTTACGAGTTTATTTATGCAATTGAACTTTGCATGAATTACCTTGAAAAAGGTGAATATGAAAAGGCTGAAAAAGAATGTTATGATTCCCTTGAAGCTTCACCCGAAAACATCGGTGTTTATCAGTATCTTATGATTTCAAAGAGAAGGCAGGGAGATTTTGAAGGTGCTTTGAAACTTGGTGAAGAAGCAAGAAAACTTGCAGAAACAATTTACACCGGTCAAGAAGGACACAGCGCACTTCACTATGCAGTTCCCATGGAAGAAGCAATTATTTATGCTCTTCAGGGTGAGAAAGAAAAGGCAATTGAGGCAATTGACGAGTCTTTTGAACAGGGTAATGACAATTCAAATCTTAACATTTCAATTCTTCTCCATTA
>JAZOAY010000054.1:0-11187 GCA_045595725.1 Acutalibacteraceae bacterium
GTCGGCAAAAATATTATTCTGTGCCTCATAAAAAGCCTGAGAGCCTACCATGGCGGCATTATCACCGCAATATTTAAGCTCCGGACAGTAAAGTTCCCAATTGTTTTTCTTGCAAAGTTCTTCCATATCTTTTCTCAGCATTGAGTTTGCACTCACACCGCCGGCAAGTACAACTTTTTTGTGACCAAGCTGCTTTACAGCTTTTTCTGTATTATCTGTAAGGCACGTTACAACTGCATTCAGGAAACTTGCACCAAGGTCGGGGAGAGGCAGTTCTTCACCCTTTTGCTTTGAATTGTGAATAAGGTTGATGACTGATGTTTTTAAACCTGAAAAACTGAAGTCGAGTTCACTTCCCTCAACACGGGGACGGGGGAATTTATAGGCAAATCTGTCACCGTCTTTAGCAATCTTATCAAGATTAAGACCGCCCGGGTAGTTTAGTCCCATTGTTCTTGCTGCTTTGTCAAGCGCTTCACCGGCAGCATCATCACGTGTTCTGCCCACAATTTCAAAGTCTGTATAACTTTTTACGTTTATCATGTGAGTGTGACCGCCCGATACAACAAGGCAGAAAAACGGCGGTTCAAGCTGAGGAAAAGTAAGGTAATTTGCGGCAATATGTGAACGAAGGTGATGAACGGGAATAAGGGGAAGACCCGATGAAAGGGAAAGCCCTTTTGCGAAATTCACACCAACAAGCAATGCACCGATAAGACCGGGGGCATAAGTTACTGCAAGTGCATCAATATCCTTTATCGTGCAGGATGCTTCTTTTAATGCATCTTCAACGACAGTTGAAATTGCTTCTGCATGCATTCGGGACGCGATTTCCGGCACAACACCGCCGAAAACAATATGTTCTTTTACCTGTGAAGCAACGATGTTTGAAAGGACATGTCTTCCGTCTTCAACAACCGATGCCGCTGTTTCGTCACATGAGGATTCTATTGCGAGAATTTTCATTTTTCTTCTCCTTTGAGATATTTGTTATATATAAAAGCATCTTCCGTAGGTGAGCGGTAAAAATTTTTTCTTTCGCCCATTTTACGGAAACCGAATTTTTCATAAAGAGAAATTGCGGAAATGTTGCTTTTTCTCACTTCAAGGGTAATGAACTCATCATCAAGGTAAATTGAATTAAGTATTGCTCTTTGTAAAAGAGAGGAGGCAATGCCCTTGTTTCTGTATTTTTCTTTTACGGCAACGTTTGTTATTGAACATTCACCGAAAACGGAAATTGTGCCTATATATCCTGCGATTTCACCGTTTATAACAGCAACAAAAAAGTAAGCATTGCCGTTTTCAAGTTCTTCGGAAAGTGATTTTTCACTCCAGGGAGAGGCAAAACACTCTTTTTCAACTTCTGCAACACCTTTGATATCGTTTTCTGTCATAGGTGTTATAACAGGAAGTGTTTTCAGGTCGTCATTCAGTTTCAGAAGTCCTTCGTAAATTTCTTTTGCACAATTCTTGTAAACTTCAAGACTTCCTCCGTAAGGGTCGGAAACACCGTTCCCGAGAACATAAACTCTGCCTTTTCCCACAATGGGAATTAACTGCATTGCATGAGACTGACTGAGACACACGAATAAATCGGTTGCCATAAGAAGTTCTTTTGAAAGTGGACGTGATACATGTCCTGAAATGTCAACTCCGTAATCACGCGCTGCAATAACGGAATTTTCACTTACTTCCATGCCGAAAACAGTATTAAGACCTGCACTGTAAACTTCATAATCAAGGTTTATTTTTTTGAACAAACCTTCTGCTAAAGGACTTCTGCAGGTATTTCCCGTACAAATAAATGTAATAATCATTTGCAATCAAACCATGTCTTTCCGCACTGAACGTCAGCTTTCAGTCTGACTTTCATTGTGCAAGCATTTTCCATTTCTTCTGAGAGAATTTTCATTACGGTATCGGCCTCATTTTCGTTGGCTTCAACGATAAGTTCGTCGTGCACCTGAAGAATGAGTTTTGAAGAAAGTTTTTCTTCTTTCAATCGGTTATAAACCTTTATCATGGCAATTTTGATAATATCTGCGGCAGTACCCTGAATAGGCATGTTTCTTGCAACTCTTTCGCCAAAACCTCTTGTGATTGCGTTTGATGCAGAAAGCTCCGGAAGATAACGTCTTCTTGAAAAAAGTGTTTCAGCGTAACCACGTTCTTTTGCCTCTGAAATTACTTCTTTCATGTATCTGTCAACACCGCTGTAATGATTAAGATATCCCTTTATATAACTGTCGGCTTCTTTTCTTGTAACACCGATGTCTTTTGCAAGGGAGAATGCACCGATGCCGTAGACAATACCGAAGTTTACAGCCTTTGCACGGCTTCTCATGAGAGGAGTTACCATGTTTTCAGGCATATTGAAAACCTGAGATGCGGTTTCGGTATGAATATCTCTGCCAGAGTTGAAAGAGTCAATCATTGTTTTGTCGTTTGAAATATCAGCAAGAACACGAAGTTCAATCTGAGAATAGTCAGCGTCTACAAGGAGTTTTCCGCTGCCTGCAGAGAAAAATTTTCTCATTTCTCTGCCGAGAGGAGAACGGACGGGGATGTTCTGTAAATTAGGCTCAGCAGAAGAAATTCTGCCTGTTCGGGTTTCGGTCTGGTTAAGAGTTGAATGAATCCTTCCGTCATCACCGATAACTTTTACAAGACCGTCACAGTAAGTAGATTTAAGCTTCGCAAAAGTTCTGTAGTCGAGAATCATCTGTATTACGGGATGCGCATATTTCAAATCCTCAAGCACATCAGCGTTTGTTGAATAACCGCTTTTTGTCTTTTTCTTAGCAGGCAAACCTAAATCTTCAAAAAGTGCAACACCCAATTGTTTCGGGGAGTTGATGTTGAATTCATATCCCACTTCTTCATAGATGTTTTCCTGAAGTTTTCTTATATCTTCTTCAAGCTTATGACCGAAATTTATAATGCCGTCTTTGTCTACGTTGAATCCTTCAAGTTCCATTGAAGCGAGAACTTCGCTGAGAGGTATTTCAATGTCGGACATAAGATGTGTCTGTGAATTCTTCTCTATTTCCGATGACATTTTTTCTGTAAGAGATTTCAATGCACCTGATGACAGAATGAATTCATTTTCGCTGTCTGATTTTACCTGAACGGAATATTCCTTTGCAAGACGTGAAACGGTGTAGTCGTTTGAAGAGGGGTTGAGAATATATCCTGCAAGAGAAATATCAAAACCGACATTTTTAAAGGAAAATCCGTTTGACATGGCATAGGAATGGAGAAGTTTTGTGTCTGTAGTAAATTTCTTTTTACTCTCGTCACAGAGAAATGTGAGGAGAAAATCGTCAAATCCTAACTGCAGAGAAGAAAGACAGTAGACTGTGTTGTCAAATGAGAAATATATTTCAGCAACATTTATTCCTGAAAATTCAGCAAGGAAATAAATGTCTGTGTTTTTCTCAATCAGATTTTTAACTTCATCAATATTGCTGTCTTTTGAAGTGATTTCAATTTCAGATGAGTCTTCATCGGGAATGAATTCAGCATCTTCAATACCTAATTTTTCGTTAAGAGAGAATATTTCAAGGTGATTAAGAAGTTTTGCTGCTTCGCCCTTTTTTGCCTCTCCGGGTAGATAATCGGCATAATTTTTTGAAATCGGTACGTCACGGCTGATTGTGCCTAATTTACGGCTGAGATAAGCACTTTCTCTGCCGTTTTCAAGTTTTTCACGCATTTTCGGAGTGATTTTCATTTCGGGCAGAGCCTCATAAACTCCGTCAACAGAGCCGTATTTCTGGATTAAATCTCCTGCTGTTTTAGGGCCGATGCCTGCAACACCTGGGATGTTGTCGGATGTGTCGCCCTGTAAAGCTTTAATTTCAATCATCTGAGAGGGGCTAACGCCGTATTCCTCCATAAGAGCATTTGTATCATAACGTACATTACCCATTTTTGTTGTAGCAAGAAGTACGTTTACGTTTTTGTCAATTAACTGTAAACTGTCACGGTCGCCTGTTGCAATATAACAGAAATCAGAGTCAGTTGCCGATGCAGCAAGCGTACCGAGAATATCGTCCGCTTCCCAACCGTCAAGTTCGATAATCCTGTACCCTAAAAGGGTTATAAGTTCTTTTACAATAGGCATCTGAGAAAAAAGTTCTTCCGGCATAGGCTTTCTGCCTGCTTTATATTCAGAATACATTTCGTGTCTGAAAGTGGGAGCTTTTCTGTCAAAGGCGACAACAACTCCGTCAGGATTTACTTCATCTCGTAGGTTTATCAGCATTTTCATAAATCCGTAAATTGCATTGGTGAATTGACCTTTCTTGTTGCTTAAAAGTTTAATTCCGTAAAAAGCACGGTTGAGCAAACTATTGCCGTCAATGGTCAAGAGTATCATGAGAAAACCTCCCAAAACAAAATCATTATATTATAACATAAAATTGACATTTTTTAAAGTATAAGTTATAATTTATTTAATAAAAAACAAAGGAATTTTAATTATGAGTGAAATTATAGTTCAGCGTTTTGATTATCTGAAAGGTGCAATGGATATCGGAGGGGGAGTGAACCCCTTTTACGGCTCAGCACCACTTAAAATGAATGCGGGAATAACTGACGACAGTTTCCGTTACTGTGTGAGAATCGCAAAACAGGATGAAGATAACGTTGTAAGAGCAGAATATGCTCTTACATACAAGGCTATATGCGAAGTGGAAAAAGATAAAATCGTGTCAAAGGATTTTGAATTTTCTCCTGAGGGAACAAGCGAAGCACAGAAGTGGCTTCAGAGTGAATATGAGAAGGCAAAAGCATGAAAATTCTGTATGAAGATAAAGATGTTGTGGTTGCAGTAAAACCGCCCGAAATTCTCTCTCAGTTTTCCGAAACGGAAGAAAATGCCGTCACAATCCTCAGAGAGCAGACAAAAAGTGAAATTTTTGTTGTGAGCCGTCTTGACAGAAATGTAGGCGGAGTGATGGTTTTCGGCAAAAATTCCAAGGCAGCCGCAGAGCTGACAAGGCAGATGCAGGAAAATGTTTTTAAAAAGGAATATATTGCCGCAGTCAGAGGAAAACCTGAGGAAAATCAAGGCGTTTTTGAAGATTTGCTCTTTAAAGATTCGAGAAAAAACAAATCATTTGTTGTAAAAAAAGAAAGAAAAGGCGTAAAAAAAGCGAGCCTTGAATACGAAGTTTTATGTTCTGATGAAGAAATTTCAATTGTTAAAATCAGACTTCATACAGGCAGAACACACCAGATAAGAGTACAGTTTGCATCACGTAAAATGCCTCTTGTAGGCGACGGAAAATACGGTGCAAAAGATAACTGCAAAAACATGGGACTTTTTTGTAGAAGTGTCACTTTCAGGAAAATAGACTCAAAAGAAATCCTTACATTTTCAGCAGAACCTGAGAATGTTTACCCGTGGAATATATATTTGAAGTAATCGGTAAGAAGTTCGGGTCTGCGAAGTGCAGAATGCAAAGTGCACTAAATTATTATTTGTTTCTGAAACCGAACAAAAACAAAAGGGCGTTCCGACGCCCTTTTGTTAATTTATCAGTTTTATTTTCTTCTCTTCAGATAAAGCTTTGCAAGTCCGCCTTCCGATGTTTCACGGTAGTGGAATTTAAGGTCTTTACCTGTTTCATACATAGTTTCAACAACAAGGTCAAATGAAATCTTTCTTGTAGAACTGAGAAAGTTTGCAAGGTTAAGGGCGTTTATCGCTCTCATCGCAGCAATAGCACCGCGTTCAATACATGGAATCTGAACAAGTCCTGCAATCGGGTCGCATGTAAGACCTAAATGATGTTCCATTGCAACTTCTGCAGCATATTCAATCTGCTCAATTCTCATTCCGAAAATTTCTGCAAGGGCAGCTGCTGCCATTGAACATGCCGTTCCCATTTCAGCCTGACAGCCGCATTCAGCACCGCTGACAGATGCGTTTGTTTTAACAAGAATGCCGATAATACCTGCAACTGCAAGAGCATCAATGATTTTCCTGTCAGAAAAACGTTTCTTTTCCTGCATGTATTTGAGAACTGCGGGAAGAACACTGCTTGCACCGCAAGTGGGGGCAGTAACTACAATACCGCCGCCTGCATTCTGTTCGCCGACTGCAAAAGCATAGGCACAGACCATTCTGTTTTCGTAAGTGATTTCGCTTTCGTCAATGTGTTGCTGGTCAAGAAGGAATCGTGCTTTTCTTTCGACCTTCAGACCGCCGTCAAGTATACCGTCTGTGAGAAGTCCTTCATTAATGCAGTCTTTCATTGCTGCCCACACGTCAGCAAGAAATTCTTTGATTTCTTCCCCTTCATTCTGATAAACATAATCGCTGATACGTATTTTGTGTTTTTTACAGTACTTTGCAATTTCTGCAAATGTGTTTTCTTTATAAACTTCTTCGGGGACTACATGAGGTCTGCCTTCAATGGCAAAATCACCGCCGCCGATACTCATAACACGCATTTTTGCAATTTCTTCACCGTTCTTGTAAGCAAAGAAATCAACTGTGTTTTCGTGAGGAAGGTCTTCTGTTGTGACGTCGAAAACAAGTTCCGTTTTAATTCCGCCGAAACCTTCTAAAATTGCTTCATCTGTGTGATGTCCTTTGCCTGTTTTGGCAAGTGAACCGTAAAGAATGGCTTTGAAAGAATCAGCGTCGGGGTTTTCTTCCCTGAAAAGTTTTGATGCTTTGAAAGGTGCCATTGTGTGTGAACTTGAGGGGCCTTTGCCGATTTTATAGAGTTCTCTGAGTGATTGCATTTTTACATCTCTGCCTTTGTAAGAAAATTATGAGTAAATGATATCGCTTGAGGGGGCATTTGCGTTCCATTCGGTCAGTATTGAACGGACAAGCTGAGGGTCGCTTGTAATAATCTGATTTGGAGAAAACTCAAGTGCATTTATTATTTCAAACTCTGTTTCAACACCATAGAAAGAAATTTTCAGCCAGTTTTCTTTGAACATGCTCGTTAGTATTTTGCTGAATCCGTCAGCCTCACAGTTTATACCCACAGCACCTGAGCCTGAAACCTCGTTTACCACATGTGCGGCATATTCAGCATTTTTTGCTTTTGACTTGTCTATTTCGTAGTCAAGATAGAAGGGGATAGTAGTGTTTTTTCTGACAAATGATGCCTGATTAATATTTACACCTGTAAAAAAACAGTATTCCTCCATTTTGTAGCGAGTGATGATTTCTGAAACGCCTTTTATCCCTGACGCATCTTCGAGGTGAATGTTGATGCTTCTTTTTCGTTGGGAAGAAGTGTTAATATCTTCACTTACAAAACTTATCAGGTATTCAAAAGGCATTGTGTTTGTGCCGATTTCATCACTGTTTGCTGCTATAAAAGGTTTTCCGTCTTTATCAAAACACAGGTCAACCTCAATGCAGTCGGCATCATTCTGAAATGCGGCTTTGACGTAAAGGAGTGAATTTTTTTCATTGTCTGCAAATCCGTTTTCTGTGGTGATAATTCCGCCTTCGGGGAAAGAATAATATTCTTCAAAAAGGTTGTTTTTTGCAACTTTTATGGCGGTTCTTTTAACAGACGGAACGGCAATCAATGCTGTAAATGAAGCCAGAATTGCAATGACCGCAACTGCACACACAGCATAGATAATATGTTTTTTATTTAATTTTTTCAATTGCTGTACCTCCCGTAAAGTTCAGCGGTAATTTCGTTCAGCTCGTCCATGTGTTTTTCAATGTCAGCAACAAGAGCAAACTGAGTTCTTGCACGGACAAGGTTATGGTCATCATAATCTGTGTGGAAATATACGTCTCCGTCAAGGTAGTCTGTAAGGAATCTCATGCCGCATTCAAAAGTAAGGAGCATTGCGGAAAAAGCAAGATTTTCTGCCTCTGCAGGAGTAAGACTTTTTCCGGCAGTTGAAAGATATCCGTCTGTGTAAGCTTTATAAAGTTCAACATTGAGTTTCATTTTTGATGCATCTTTTTCATCTTCGGCAGCAGTACCTGCACCTGAACGGATAGCATCACCGAAATCATAGAGGGAAAGTCCCGGCATAACTGTATCAAGGTCAAGAATACAAAGACCAAGATTTGACTGATTGTCAAACATAATGTTGTTGATTTTTGTGTCATTATGCGTAACTCTTATGGGGAGTTTGCCTTCTGCAATAAGGTTTACAAGTTTTTCAGAATCTTCTTTTCTCTGAAGAATAAAGTCAATTTCTTCTTTTACATTGTCTTTTCTGCCGGATTTGTTGTTTTCAAGGGCAACAAGAAAATTCTGAAAACGCTGCTTGGTATTGTGAAAATCCGGGATTGTTTCATGGAGTGTTTCACCGGGGAAATCTGCAAGCTTGCTCATGAAATCACCAAAAGCAGCACCTGCGTTGAAGAAGACCTGAGGATTTTCGATTGTGTCACAGGAGTAAGCATCTGTAATGAAATTCACACATCTCCAGAATGTGCCGTCAGCCATGATATGATAGGGCTTTCCGTCACGGGCGAAAATTGCATGGAGAGTTTCTCGCTCTGCATCACCGCCGGCTTTTTTGATTTTTTCAGCAAGATGATTAGTTACACTCACCATGTTTTCCATAAGTTTTTCCGGAGTTTTGAATACGTTTGTATTGATTTTTTGTGCAATGAACTGTTTGTTCTTGCCGTTTACATCAAACTGCAGAGCAAAAGTTGTGTTGATGTGACCTGCAGTAATATGTCTGTATCCTGTATAATTGCCTTCAAACTCGTAAGATGCAAGGATTTCCTCAATGTATTGTTCTGTTGTCATGTTTTACACTCCTTATATTTCAGCGAAATATTTATTTACTGTATCTTTACATATCTGTACTGTGTCTTTTTCCTCGAATTCAGGTGGATTGAATGTAAGGATAACACCTTGCTCAAACCTTGCCATGTCGGCATAGAAAGGTGTTGAGGTGAAAGCATCTCTGTCAAAATACTGCTTTCTTGCTTTTTCCTGAAAACCGAGAAATTTAAACTGTGTTGAAAGATGTTCGAAGAATTTTTCCCATCTTATTTTCTGATAACAGGGCAAGAAATTACCGAGCATCTGCCAACCGTAGTCATATCTCTGATTATCTTCAATCATAGGTCCCCAGAGACCAATTGATGCTATGAAGTTTATTATAAAGTAAGTCAGTTCTTCATCGTTAACAGAAATTTTCTTCAGTTCATCAAGGTAACAGGAAGCGTTGAAAAGTCTGTGGCAAACAAGAACCGAATTGGTATCGTCAATGATTTCAAGGAACTTCTTTGAGTTTTCTTCAAATGGCTCCATCTGCCTGTCTCGGTAAACTTTGGCAATTTCTGTATGAAGAGGGAAGGACTCATTATCAAGCAACTGTTTTGTTATATTGACAAGGTCGTATCTGTAACCGTCGGTGTCACAACCGAGATTTTCAAGAGAACGGAAGATTTTCAGTAAGTCTTTGTTTTCGTACAGCGACTGTACCCGGTCATAAAGTCCTGTGTGTCTGAGGTTGAGGGCAGGCCTTGTACAGATTGCAGAGCCAACAGGTACGGCACTGTTCTCTTTTGAATAACAGGTCTTTCGGTAGAGATCAATTCTTTTGTCTGAAAAGTCATCAGTCTTGCCGTATCTTGCTATTTCATATTTTTTGTACCATGAGTTGAGATCAATTTTCTTATCTTCGGTAAGAATGTCAAAAGAGAGACTGAAAAACATTGGGTTTTGTTTAAGATTTTCAGGGAAAAGCCCTGCACCTACAAGGTTTTTGTATTTTTCTTTGCAACTGAGGAACGGATTACCGGCAACTTCTTCAATGTCACCCTGCATACTGTTGTGAGCATTGTTATGTTGAGAATTGCCGAGTACAAAATCACATCCGTCAAAACCGTTTGTCACTTCGTGCATTGTTGAGTCAATGTCAAGTACAAGGGTGTTACATCTTTTTATTTTTGTGACAAATTCTTTCCTGTAACCCTCGCTTGAAAAAACAAGAGTTGCATTTTCGTTAAAGAAATCGGCAGCTCTGTCAAGTTCTTTTGCACAGTTTTCGAGGTGTGCAATTTCCTTTTTCTTCATGCCGACAGTTGAAGCACAAAGCTGATTACAGAGATAGTAGTCAGAACTGCCTATATATTCTTCCTGTACTTCAAGATATTTCAGGAAGAATCTTCTGAAATTTATTGTATCAATTCTGAATTTGTATGTTTTCGGGAACGCAGCCCATTTTTCTGTAATGGCAACATCTTTTCCGTTGAAAAGCTTTGTTGTGATATCGGGGACAAGTCCTGAGAAAGTTGAAAGGATAGGTGTTATGCCCAGCTCTTTCATACGTTCAACAACTTTTTTGCCCATTTCAAGGTTTCTTTCAATATGTTCAAAAGATTTACTGGGAACGTAATTATAAAATCTGTTTGACATCTGCCAAGCGTAAAAAGCGGGTCCTGAAATAAATTCAAGTGCAAAATCCTGAGGGAAATCCATTTTTATAAGTGTGTAGAAACAAACACCTTCATTGCCCACAAGGTTTACAGCCATGTTGATACCGTTAACTGCAAGAGTATCAAGAAAATATTCCCAGTCTTCAAATGACCAACGCCATGCATCGTTGGAATAAAGAGTGTAATCACCGAAAACCCTCAGCTTCTGAGGAATGTAGGCAGAAAACTCCTCAGAAGGAAGGGGAGTTGTGTCAATATTAAGTCTGTCGCTTGTGCAAGGAGTTATTTTTTTGCCGAGACAGTTTTCAAGGTATTTACCGAAAGCCTTTGCAACACAGACTTTATCTGTGCCGAAAAGGTGGATTTTACCGTCTTTCTCCTTGTAACCGTAAAAATCCTGTTCTGTGGTTTTTTCTGTGATTTCGTATGTAAAATTGTCCTTTACTTTTGGTGCAAGACGACTGATCAGTTCCAATTTTTCTTCCTCCGTGGACATAATTATATTTATTATAACATAGAAATCAAAAAATGTCATTACTTTTCCGCAAAACATATAATTAAAATTTTTGTCAAAATATAGATTTATTCCGTAAAATACTAGATGAAGCATATTTTAAAAGACCATAAAGTCCGTGCCACATACATAGATTTACTCGTGTGCAAATTTTAACATTGTAGTAAGTATTTCAGTGTTTCTTGTATGTATTCATCTGTTTCTGGTAAATAATTTCCCTTTGCTTCATTGGTAGAGCGATTCTTGAAGGCAGGCATCTGATGTTGTT
>JAZOAY010000055.1:0-10846 GCA_045595725.1 Acutalibacteraceae bacterium
AAGGTCGAGAATTGCGTTTGCTTCTTCAATTGCTGCATCAAGGTCTTCCCAATTTGCAAGCTCAGCAACCTTAACAAGTCCGTTCATTGCTGTAACAATCGCATTTGCCCATGCATCAACTGTTTCCTGTTCGTCTGCATACTTACCTTCAACAACTACTGCAAATGCATCTTCAACTGCTTTCCATGTTGAGGGAACATAGTCTTCTTCTGCGAGAAGATCGAACTGGGCACGAGCAGTATTGATTTTTGAGTAATCAGCAGGTTTAAGCTGAGCACTCTTGATTGCTGTATCAAGGTTTCTTGCCATTGTATCAACTGCACCCTGATAAAGGATACTGTAACCTGACTTTACACCTGCAAGTGCCTGTTCAATAAGAGCAATTGAATCTTCTGTGTACATATCCTTATTCTTTTTGATTGCATTAGCCTGAGTTTTAAGTGAGTTTACTTGTGTGTAGTCTGCACCTTTAAGACCAAGGCTGGTGTAAGAATTCTGAAGAGACTTAGTCTTAGCATCAATTTCAGACTGTGTAGCTTTGGGGTTGTTAAGTACATTAAGAGCATCTGTGTATGCTGTCTGGAATGCTGAGAAACCTGAAGCATAATACCATGCCTGAGGATTAACGCCCTTCTTAGGTGTACGAACAAGAGGAGTGTCAGGGTCAGTATTCATAACATAGTCAATCATTTCGCGAAGAGCACCCTTATCAACGATGTGGAATGTCATTGAAGTGGGAACTGTTGCTGAAGATGTCATGTTATAATGCTGGAGAACACCTTTCTTAACCCACATGTATGAGTAGTACTTTGTTGTAATTGTGTAAGATGAACCATCTACAAGGTTTGCAACATTACCTGTAAGAATCTGTGTGAAAATGTTGCCGTACTGACCAACACCGGGGGTCAATGTTGTCATTGAAGCGTTCTGTTCAAACTGTGTTACACCGTAATCCTGTTTTGCAGGAATATCGAGACCGATAGCAGCCTGTGCAGTTGCATCGTTTGTTGTAACAAGGCTATCTGTGTTAGAACCTGCTGAAACCCATGCATCAGCAAGAGCTGTGTAGGGGTTGTCATTGTTTCTGTCTGAAAGCTGACCTACGTTAGCATCAAGTCTGATGTTCTGGTCAGCAAGTGTTGTAGCTGCTGATGCGTCAACATAAACATGAGCAAGTGTTGCACCGGGAACTGAAAGTTCATTTGCCTGGTTGTGTTTACCTGCAGGTTTATCTGTTTTATCATCAGCAAAAAGCAATGTGTTATAGCCTGATGAAACGTTTTCAATCTTAGTACCTGTAGCTACGTTGTAAACACCGTATGCTTTGTAAGGATCACTTGTACTTGTTGTGATTTCTGCGGGCATTTCATAATAAACACCTTTACCGAGAAGACGTGTTGAAGCAGATGCCCAAAGACGATAATAAGAACCTGTACCTGAAAGAGCCTGAATTTCAGACTGTGCTTCTACATAAGAACCACCTGTTGCAATACCTTCAACGTAAGATACGCATTTTTCCTGATACTGGTTACCGTCAGTCCATGTGTAGTCAACTGTAAATACAATAGGAGCATAAGAGCCGTCTTCATTCTTAGCAGCTGTACCGCTGAGAACTTCAACAACGTATTTACCGTTTGAATACTGGATATCTGAAAGAACAACATTTTCATTGTTACATGAGATACCGTTAACCTGGATACCTACTGTGGGAGAAACAAATGTAACTGTTGTTGCTACGGGAGTTTCACCTGCGTAAGCCTGAGAAACATAAGAACCTGAAAGTTCAGGCACACCTGAGGGTGTTGATTTAACAATTGTGTCACCGGGTTCTACTGAGTTAACAGCTGCAGCAACTCTTGTTACCTCTGTGCAGAAAAACTCAACTTCGGGACGAGGGATGGGCTCCAGAACAATTTCTTCAAGGATTGCACCTGAAGGTTCATCAGCAGCACTTACTGTGAAGCCGACGCTACAAACAGAGACAACCATAAGAATTGCAAGGATGGAGCTTAAAATTCTTTTTGACATTTTCATATAGATATACCTCCTTAGCTTAGTATACATGAAAAGTATATCATATGTTTTAATGTTTTGCAAGAACTTTGACAAAATAATCTTTAATTATTTAAAAAATTTTGACAATAATTTTTAATTTTTTACAATAATTGGCATTTTTGAAAAATCTGTATATTTATTCAATAATTTTGTGGTTGCATGTGCATTTTCGTTGTTAAAATATTAATATTTTATGTATTAAAAAACGGCCGCCCTATCATTCAGGGACAGCCGTATCTATCAGTCAAGTGCAATTTTACACTCTTTTTTGATTTTTGATGAATATGTGCCGTTCTTTTTACACTCAGCAATATACTCTTCAGATGCTTTTATTCTATCTTCCATGGGGAGTTCTGTTGAACACATTGTAAAACGAGCTTTACTTAATTTATCTTTACAGAATTTTTCATAATAATAAACCATTTCGGTTTCGTAAGTGCCGTCTTCGTCAAGAGTAATATAGCGAAGTCCTCTGGTATCAAAATCCCCATAATAACCGAAACCTGATGTAGGTGCACACGCAAGGTCTATACCTTTGTAAGGAACACAGTATGTATTTATATGGTCATGACCGTAGAAAATTGCTTTTACGTCTCCCTGTTCAACCATTTTGTCAAACTGCTTGCCTTTATCAGCAGGGTCGGGAGTTACAGGCTCATGACAGAATCCGTTAAGATTCTCCCCTGCTTGTGCTACCGCATCAATCGCCTGTAAGGGCGGATGATGCTGAAATACCATTGCAGGTACGTTTTCTCCACCGTTTTCTTCTTTGAGTTTATTTGCCGTTCTTGTGTACCATTCAAGTTTATCGTCAAGAACACCGTCATTTGAGTCAAAACACCAAAGATTGTAAGCAACTCTCTTTCCGTCTGATGACATTACAGGAAGATTGAAGTTGCAACATCCGTCAAGGTGTTCTTCACCCGCTTCTGAAACACAGACTGAATATTTATTGAATATTTCAAACTGTTCACGTCTTGAAACTTTACCGTCAAGGTCATGGTTTCCGAAAACTATAGCAACAGGAATACCAAGTTCTTCGAAGTATTTCATAAATGACACATAAGTTTTGCCTATAAAATATTTGCCCATGAATTTCAGTTTTTCTCTGCCTGTGCTTGAGAACTTGTTATCACCTGTTATAACAATAAGGTCAGGCTTATATTCATCCACACATTTAAGCACATTATCCATTGTAAGATAACGCTGAGTGGGTCCGTCCTGAAAGTCTGATACCTGAATAATTTTAAACTTACCGTCTTTACCAAATTTCAAATTTGCTTTGCTCATTTTTTCATCTCCAAAATTTATGTCAGTTCATGTTATCACATTACAATTATATTGTCAACTTTACATTGCAAAAAACATATTTTTATGATATTATAAAAGGTAATATAATATGAAAGAAGAATTATTATGAAAATATCTGAAATTTTCAACCAGAACAAAGCTACTCTCTCCTTTGAGGTTTTTCCGCCCAAAACAAGTGATACCTACAAAAGCGTGGAAACTCAGGCAATGGAAATTGCATCGTTAAAACCTGATTTTATGAGCGTTACATACGGTGCAGGGGGCGGCACAAGTGAGTACACCGTAAGTATTGCAGACAACATTCAGCAAATGCACGGTGTTCCTACTCTGGCTCATCTGACTTGTGTTTCATCAAAAAAGGAAAAAGTTCATAGACAGCTCAAACTCCTTGAAGAACACGGCATTGAAAACATCATGGCTCTCAGAGGCGACAGAACAGATAACGACTGTGATGACTACCGTTATGCATCGGAATTGATTTCCGACATAAAAAACCTTTGCGGTGACAGATTCTGTATCGGCGGTGCATGCTATCCCGAATGTCATCCTGAAAGCGAGACTCTTGAACAAGACATCAGAAATCTGAAATACAAGGTTGATGCAGGATGTGATTTTCTCACAACCCAGATGTTTTTCGATAACAACATTCTTTATAAATACATATATAAACTCCGTGAAGAAGGGATTGCTGTTCCTGTTGTTGCAGGTATCATGCCCGTTACAAACGCAAAACAGATTTCACGTATATGCTCTCTTTCAGGAACTTATCTTCCTTCCAAGTTCAAAAACATTGTTGACAAATTCGGCTATGACAACGATGCCATGAAACAGGCAGGTATTGCCTACGCTACAGAGCAGATTGTTGACCTTATTGCAAACGGAGTGAAACATATTCACGTTTATTCAATGAACAAACCTGACATTGCAGAAAAAATTCAGACAAATCTTTCAGATATTATAGGTAAGTGATAACAATGGATATCAGAGAAAAAATCTTAAATGAAATAGTAGTTTTTGACGGTGCATTCGGTACTGAACTTCAGAAAAGAGGTCTCATGCCCGGCGAACACCCTGAAGAATGGAATATTACCCACAAAAGCGAAATAATTGATGTACATAAAAGCTACATAAATGCAGGTGCTGATGTTATCAACGCCAATACTTTCGGTGCCAACAGATTTAATTTTGGTGAGAGAACAGAAGAAATTATTTTAGCCGCAGTTGAAAATGCAAAACAAGCTGTAAAAGAATCAGAAAAGGAATGTTTTATAACACTCGACATCGGTTCTCTCGGCAAGCTGCTTAAACCTGCAGGGAACCTTGATTTTGAAGAAGCGGTTGACGTTTTTAAAGAAATTGTCACTTGCGGAACAAATGCGGGAGCAGACCTGATTTTAATTGAAACCATGACTGACTCACTTGAAACAAAAGCAGCCGTTATTGCCGCAAAGGAAAACTCACACTTACCTGTTTTTGTTTCAAACGCTTACGACATATCGGAAAGACTTTTAAGCGGTACCGATGCAGAAGGCATGGTGGCAATGCTTGAAGGTCTGGGAGTTGATGCAATAGGAATTAACTGCAGTCTCGGTCCTGTACAGATGCTTCCAATCGCAGAAAAGCTCTGTAAATATTCTTCTTTACCCATATTTGTTTGTCCCAATGCAGGACTTCCCAGAGAAGAAAACGGAAAAACAGTTTTTGATGTAGGTGCAGACGAATTTGCAGAAGTTGTAAAGAAATTTGTACAGATGGGTGTTCACGGTATCGGCGGATGCTGCGGCACAACACCTGAATTTATCAAAAAACTTTCAGAAATCAAAAAGATTTTCAATCCCCTACCCATCATTAAAAAGAATTACACGGTGGTTTCATCTTATGCCAAAAATGTATATTTCGGTCAAACACCTGTACTTATCGGTGAAAGAATAAATCCTACAGGTAAGCCCAAATTCAAACAAGCTCTGAGAGATAACGATATCGCGTACCTTCTCAATGAGGCTACGGGTCAGAAAGAAAAAAATGTACATATTCTTGACGTCAATGTGGGTCTTCCTGAAATTGATGAAGTTAAAATGATGTATGATGCAGTAACATCAATTCAGGCAATTACTGATTTACCTTTGCAGATTGACACTTCAGATTTTGAAGCAATGGAAAAGGCAATGAGAATCTACAACGGAAAACCTATGATTAACTCTGTCAACGGTAAAGAAGAAGTTATGGAAAAAGTTTTCCCTCTTGTAAAAAAATACGGCGGTGTTGTTGTAGGTCTGACTCTTGATGAACACGGTATTCCTGAAACTGCAGAGGGCAGAATTGCAATTGCAGAAAAAATTTACAAAACTGCTGAAAAATACGGTATCCAGAAGAAAGATATTGTAATTGACCCTCTTGCACTCACAATATCATCTGACAGAAATTCCGCAAATGTAACCCTTGAAGCAGTAAGATGTATCAGAGATGATTTCTCAGGCAATACAATCCTTGGTGTTTCAAACATTTCTTTCGGACTCCCCTGCCGTGAAAACATCAACTCTGCTTTCTTCACAATGGCTCTGCAGAAAGGCCTTTCAAGTGCAATTATAAATCCCTATTCCGATAAGATGATGGAAAGTTATTATAGTTTCCTTGCTCTTTCAAACTGCGAAAACGGAACAGAAAAGTACATTGACTTTGCTTCATCATTTACGGAAGAAAAGAAAGTTTCCGCACACGAAATCACCCGTCTCAAAACTGCAATTGAAAAAGGTCTTGAAGAAAAAGCAAAACTTTTGGCTGCTGACCTTATAAAAGAAAAATCTGCCCTTGAAATTATAAATGAAGAAATAGTCCCTGCACTTGACTCTGTGGGAGAAAAATTTGAAAAGAAAACTCTTTTTCTGCCTCAGCTTCTCATGAGTGCAAACGCAGCAAAAAATGCTTTTGATGTTATCAAATCCGTAATGTCAGGAGAAAAACAAACATCAAAAGGCAAAATTATTCTCGCAACGGTCAAAGGTGACATTCACGATATCGGCAAAAACATTGTTAAAGTTATTCTTGAAAACTACGGTTACGATGTTATTGATCTTGGCAAGGATGTTGAACCTCAGTTAATTGTTGATACGGCAAAAAAGGAAAACGTAAATCTTGTAGGTTTAAGTGCCTTGATGACAACAACCGTGCCGGCAATGAAAGAAACCATTACTCTACTCAGAAATGAACTCCCATATTGTAAAACCGTTGTTGGCGGTGCTGTACTGACAGAAGAATACGCTGAAATGATAGGTGCTGATAAATACGCAAAAGACGCTATGGAAACAGTAAGGTTTGCAGAAACATTAAAACTTTAAAAGTTTTTCGGAGTGGAATATATGAAAACAATTCTTGAAAATCCAATTCAAATACACGGCAAAATTATTCCGAACCGCATAGTTTTTCACCCCATGGAAGGCTGTGACGGAACAAAAGACGGTGCAGTTGATACTCTTACAAGGCGAAGATATCTTCGGTTTGCCAAAAGCGGTGCAGGTATAATCTGGTTTGAAGCAACCGCCGTCTGTTCTGAAGGCAGAGCAAATCCGAGACAATTGTTTCTTAACGAAAACACGAAATCTTCTTTCGCTTCCCTGATAAGTGAAATAAAGGAAGTTTCTTTGAAAGAAAACGGATTCGAACCTGTTATTATTGTTCAGTTGACTCACAGCGGAAGATTCAGTAAACCAAACGGCACTCCTGAACCGATTGTTGCATACAGAAATTCACATTGGGAAATCGGCAAAGAAAACCAACCCTATGTTATTGCTACGGACGATTACTGCAAAACAATCCCCGAAAAATATTCTGTCGCGGCAAAACTTGCTGAGGAAGTGGGTTTTGACGGAATTGACGTTAAATGCTGTCACGGATATCTTTTAAATGAATTTCTCAGTGCAAAAGAGAGAGACGGTATTTACGGCGGAAGTTTTGAAAACAGAACAAGACTTTATTTTGAATGTATTGACTCCGTTAAAGATGCGGTAAGTTCAGATGTTTTTGTCACAACAAGACTTAACGCCTGTGACTGTTTCCCCTATCCTTACGGGTATGGTGTCGATGAAAACAACAACATTGACCTTAGTGAAACAAAACGCATTATAAAATCTCTTTTTAACAAAGGTATAAGACTTATAAATCTCACTCTGGGAAATCCTTATCTTATCCCTCATATCAACCGTCCGTGCATGAATGCACCTGAAGACGGTGACAAAGGTGTCAAAAGAATTTACGATATAACAAAAGAATTGAGCAACACATTCACCGACATTCATTTCATTGCATCGGGACTGACTTTCCCCGGAGAAAAAGCAATGGAATATGCAGAAAAAATTATTGATGAAAAGGTGTGCTCTTTTGCCGGTTTCGGCAGACTTACTTTCGCATATCCTGATTTTTACAAGGATTATCTTAAATACGGAAAGCTTGAAAAAAATAAACTTTGCCTGAAATGCAGCAAATGTTCGCTCCTCATGAGAGCAGGTACGGTTGCAGGCTGTCCCATCAGAGACAGCGAAATTTACATGCCGTATTATCAGAAATTTGTTTTGAAAAAGGAGGACTGAAAATGGTAGCAGTTATAACGGGAGGAAGCCGTGGTATCGGTCTCGGAATCGCAAAAGAATTACTGAAAAAATACTGCACTGTTGTTCTCTCTTCAAGAAGTAAAAGTGATGAAGTTGAAAAACTGATAGAAAGTTATCCTGAAAAAGTTCATTTTATATCATGTGACATTTCAAAAATTGAAGACATTGAAAATCTCGTTTCAACAGTTAGAAAAATGTTTGGAACAATTGACTTGCTTGTAAACAATGCCGGTGTAGCCCCAAAGGAAAGAAAAGATATTCTTGAAATTACCCCTGAAGATTTTGACTTTGTGACCGATATTAACATGAAAGGTACTTTCTTTGTTACACAGCAATTTTCTCCCCTTCTCATAGAAAACGGCGGAGGAAGAATTGTAAATATTTCTTCCATGTCAGCTTACACCGCATCTGTAAACAGAGGTGAATATTGCATTTCAAAAGCAGGAATTTCAATGACAACAAAACTTTTTGCCGCACGTCTTGCTGAATACGGCATAAGTGTGCTTGAAATAAGACCCGGAATTATAGAAACAGATATGACCGCAAAAGTTAAAGAAAAATATGAAAAACTTATTGAAAACGGCATTACACCCATAAAGAGAATGGGACAACCTGAAGATATCGGGAAGTGTGTTGCAGCCATTGCTGACGGAAGTTTTGATTTCTGCACAGGTACTGTCATTGACTGCGACGGCGGATTTAATGTGAGATGCTTATGATGAACATATATGATGCTATTATTATCGGAAGCGGTGCTGCGGCATACAGCGTTGCTGACTGGCTTTACAAAGAAGGTATTGACAACATTGCGATAATTACAGAAAACAGATTAAGCGGTACTTCACGTAATACAGGCAGTGATAAACAAACCTATTATAAATTGTCTCTTGACGGTTTTTGTCAGGACAGCCCTTACAGAATGGCAAACGATATTTATAAAACAGGATGTTGCGATGGAGAAAAAATGTATCTTCAGGCCGCAAACAGTCTTCGTTGTTTTTTCAGATTATGTAATTACGGAGTTGACTTTCCTACAGATATTTACGGTGGTTTTCCCGGTTACAAAACCGACCATGACAATACCGTCAGAGCAACTTCCATCGGACCATTCACTTCCAAAGTAATGACCGAAAAACTTGAATATCAGGTTATCGAAAAGAATAAAACACCTCTTTTCGATAAAAGGCAGACAGTTGAAATAATAAAAGAAGATAATAAAGCAACGGGAATTGTCACTTTCAACATGGACACAGATGAATTTGAAGTTTTTTACGGAAAAAATATTATCTGCGCGACGGGTGCACCTGCCTGCATTTACGAAAGTTCTGTTTTCCCCCATTCTCAACACGGAATGACGGGTGTACTCACTTGTGCGGGAGTAAAACTCTGCAACTTTTCTCAATGGCAGTACGGCATGGCATCTGTTGACTTCCGTTGGAATGTTTCGGGAAGCTTCATGCAGGTAATCCCTCGTTTTGTAAGCGTTGATGAAAACGGAAATGAATATGAATTCTTAAGAGAATACTTTCCCTCAATTGAAGATATGTGCAACAATATTTTTCTCAAAGGTTATCAATGGCCTTTTAGTTATGAGCGTGCGAAAAAATCTTCAAAAGTTGACATTGCAGTACATAACGAAACTGAAAAGGGAAGAAAAGTTTACCTTGATTATACCAAAAACCCCACAGGTTTTTCTTTTGAAAAATTAAGCAATGAAGCACGAGATTATCTGTCACACAATGATGCCGTTGCTTCAACGCCTATTGAACGACTCCGAAAATTAAATCCAAAAGCAATTGAAGTTTATTCAAGACAAAACATTGATATCCGCGCAGAAAAACTCCGTATTGCAGTCTGCGCTCAGCACAACAACGGTGGTGTTTACACCGATAACAACTGCGAAACCCATATAAAAGGTCTTTACGTCATCGGAGAAGCAGCAGGTACGTTCGGTCTTTCACGTCCGGGAGGAACTGCACTCAACGATACTCAGGTAAGCGGTCTGCTGTGTGCACGCCACATAAAAAACAAAGAAACAATCAATGATAAAATTTCTTTTGAACTTCCCCAAAAATATGAAAAGCTGAAAGAAAATTTCATTATTGACACATCAGTTGATTATTCGTATATAAGAACACGTATGAGCAATTGTGCCGCATTTCTCAGAAAGAAAGAAGAATGTATTATTTTACTTGATGAAATCAGAGTGCTTATTGAGAACTATCCCCCAAGACACCGCAGTCTGAGCGAATATTTCTACGATATAGATATGCTGATAAGTGCAAAAGCACTTCTTGAAACTATCATTGGTGAAATGTCACTTACGGGAAGCAGAGGCGGTGCTGTATTCATGGAAAACGATACAGTAACAGCAGAAAATATTTCTTACAGGCAGTATCTCACCGTTACTGCAGACGGAGAAATCAGTTTTGAAAAAGCTAAACCCGTTCCTGAAGTAAACGAAGCATTTGAAAAATATCTCGGCAACTGACATAACAGATGTAATCATAAGAATAAAATAAAATTTCGAGAGGTCATAATGAACAGTTTTAAAATTGGTGTTGCAAGTGTTACTTTCAGAAATAAAACAGTTTCTGAAATAATCGAAATTGCAAAGAAAGCAGGAGTTACATATATTGAATGGGGTTCTGACGTTCATGTCAGAACAGAAGAAGACGCAAAAAAAGCCCGTGAATTATGTGATAAAAACAATATAAAAATCAGTTCTTACGGCAGTTATTTCAGAGTAGGTTTACATAGCACAGACTCATGGGAACAACTTTGCAAAAACGCTCAGATTATGGGTGCACAATCAATAAGAATATGGCTTGGTGACAAAGACAGCGAAAAATTTACCGCAGATGAATACAGAAAAT
>JAZOAY010000056.1:0-16774 GCA_045595725.1 Acutalibacteraceae bacterium
GAGAGCAAGAGCGGGAATACTGTCTGTTACAAGGTTGATGAAAAGAAGGTGAACAGGCTTAAGGATTGTGAAGCCCATAATTGTTGCGGTAAAGATTGAGAGAACCTCTGAAAGGTTTGAACCGAGAAGGAACTGAATTGCTTTTCTGATGTTATCATAAATTCTTCTGCCTTCTGAAACTGCAGAAACGATTGTTGCAAAGTTATCGTCAGCAAGAACCATGTCGGCAACGTTCTTTGTAACGTCAGTACCTGTAATACCCATACCAACACCGATGTCAGCACTCTTGATTGAGGGAGCATCATTAACACCGTCACCTGTCATTGCAGTAATCATGCCTTTTGCACGCCATGCATTGACGATTCTTGTTTTGTGTTCAGGCTGAACACGTGCATAAACTCTGAATTCTGTAACTCTCTCAGCAAAATCTTCATCGCTGATTTCGTCAAGCTGAGCACCTGTAATAGCAGCAGAGTCATCTTCGATAATACCAAGCTGAATTGCAATAGCAACAGCAGTATCTTTATGGTCACCTGTAATCATGATAGGTGTGATACCTGCTGAACGACATTCTTCAATAGCTGCCTTAACTTCAGGACGGGCAGGGTCAATCATACCGGTAAGACCTATGAATACGAGGTCATTTTCAAGGTCTGCGGGTTCAAACGATGCAGGAGCTGAGTCATATTTTTTGTATGAGCATGCAAGAACACGGAGTGCCTTGTCAGCCATACGTTTGTTATCAGCAAGTGCCTTTGCTTTGAGTTCATCTGTGAACTCAACAACTTTACCGTTAACTTCCGCAAACTTACATTTGCCGAGAATAACGTCAGGAGCACCCTTTGTGTACTGAATGATTTCACCGTTAATATTATGAACGGTTGACATCATCTTTCTGCCTGAATCAAAAGGAGCTTCGCCAATTCTTGGAGCAACTTTCACAAGGTCATTTTTGTTGAAACCAAGTGCATTTGCATAGTTAACAAGTGCTGCTTCAGTAGGTTCACCTGTTACAATGCCATCTTCATCAATTGATGCGTCACAGCAAAGTGCCATTGCTTTTGAAAGAAGTTCTTCATTGTCGCCGTAGTGGTCAACAACTGTCATTTTATTCTGTGTAAGTGTACCTGTCTTGTCAGAGCAGATAATCTGCGCACAGCCAAGTGTTTCAACAGCAGTAAGTTTTCTGATGATAGCATTCTTCTTTGACATGTTTGTAACGCCGATTGAAAGAACAATTGTAACAACTGCTGCAAGACCTTCAGGAATAGCAGCAACTGCAAGTGAAACCGCAACCATGAAGCTGTCAAGAACAATATCAAATCCGAGATTACCTTTGAAATATGCTGTAACCATCTGGAAAATGAAAAGGAATACGCAAATACCGAGAACAAGGTATGTGAGGATTTTTGAAAGCTGTGCAAGTTTAATCTGCAAGGGAGTCTGGCTTTCTTCTGCCTGAGCAATCGCATCGGCAATTTTACCCATTTCAGTATCCATACCTGTTGCAACAACTACAGCTTTACCTCTGCCGTAAACTACAGTTGAACCCATGTAAGCCATGTTCTTTCTGTCACCGAGAGGAACTTCGTTGTTATCTCCACCCATAAGTGTATCAATGATTTTACCAACAGGAACTGATTCACCTGTAAGTGCCGCTTCTTCAATTTTCATACTTGCAGATTCAAAAATTCTGCAGTCAGCAGGAACTGCGTCCCCTGCTTCAAGAAGAACAACGTCACCAACAACAAGGTCTTCACTTCTTACTGATACAATTTTGCCATCACGAAGAACTTTGGATGTCGCGGCAGACATTTCCTGAAGTGCCTCAATAGCAGCTTCAGCTTTACTTTCCTGAATAACACCAAGAACTGTGTTAATTACAACAACCACGAGAATAATAACGGTATCTGTAGGGAAACCAAAACCATGTTCAACCCATTCTGTAATTGCTGAAATCACAGCAGCAACAATAAGAATGATAATCATGGGGTCAGAAAGCTGTTCAAGAACACGCTGTAACATGGTCTTTTTCTTGCCTTCTTTTAACTTGTTCTTACCGTTTGTTTCCAGTCTTTTTTCTGCTTCTGTAGTAGAAAGACCGTTTTCTGATGATGAAATATTTTTGAATACTTCACCGATTTCCTGAAGATAATACTTCATTTTTTGACCTTCCTTTCATATTTCAGATGTCATAAAATATGATATTAAAAAAGACCTTTAACAGAGTGAGTGCTCTGTTAAAGGTCTTGCTTCCTGAGATAGGTTCATCTGCCAGCTGATACACAGCGATTGTTGACAGTGAATTTTCAAAGCTACTCCCCTATAACAAAAAATATAATACCAAATTTTTGAATAAAAGTCAAGAATTTCATAATATTTTCACAAACTGTTTATCAGTATTTTACGCACGGGGAATAAGCAACATACATTTTTCTGATATATTATTATCTCTTATATCGTTTTCGGAAATAATTGCATCAACAGTTGTGTTGTATTTACGTGCAATATTCCATAATATTTCACCATCCTCTGTAAAATATACGGTGAGAGCCGAACACTTCTTTTCTTTCATTTTTTTGTCACAGGAAATATCGGTAATTATTTCTGCTGTATTTCTTTTTGAAATAATAGTATTAAGTCTTACTTCGACACGCAGGTCAATTTTATTCATATCAGCAAGAACAAAACCTATTGCACTAACTACTCCGTCAGAATTGCAGATTATATCTTTACAACTACCTTCGATATTTTTGCTCTTTTCAAAGGTAATCGTTCTTTCTGCATAAAACGGCTGACCGGAATCATCTTTTCCGAGAATCGAGACATTTGTGCTGCCAATTATTTTTAATTCATCTCCAACACAGGAATATGTTGTAACAACATCATCACACCATACATTTATAACTTCACTGATTGATGTATTTGAAAATTCTTCTGTCTTCTTCACCATTATCAGATCATCGGTTTTATTGAAAATTTTATCAAAAGTAATTAGTTTCTTTTCGCTGTTAACATTATAGAGTGTCGAATAGCAATCAGAAGGAAGCGGTACGTCAACTTTTTTATCGGCTTTGATAACAGCACAGATATTGACATTAACATCAAGAAGTTTTTTTTCACCTGACGAATTTGATTTCGGTAAAATGTTCACAGAGGATACTGATGTTCTGACTGAGTAGTCTGAATTTTCATCAATACCATCAAGCTCAATTATCTGACTGACGGGCAACGAATTTTCAAAAAATTCATAACCGCCTTCTTTAGTATCAACACAATATAGAACAGATACAGAAACTTCACCTTTCAAGAGAAGTTTATTGGCAATGACTTTTACTTCCGTAATAATCGGAACCGCTTTTTGTCTAATAATCTGTCTGATCGGAGATTTTGATTTTGAAATCTCCATGACTTCATTCAGAGTAAATGTTTTAACTGTGTGACCGATAAAATCAGAGGCAGAATTAAAGTTTTTTAACAACTGAATACCGCAGTTTTCTGCATCTGTCATTACTTCAATTTCTTTTTTTACAGTCACGGAAACTGAAACTGCCACAGATGCGTGAATATCAATTCTTCTTTGTGAGACTGCACGAGTGTTAGCATATGCAGTTTTCATCCGCACTTCAAGTACTGGATTGTCAAATTGCTTTCCTGTTTCAATATTTTTAGAAAAAGGAAAAGTTTTGTCATAGCAAAAAATATTATTACTGTCATCAACATAAACAACCTGAACAAGTGCATTTGCATCAATTGTTACCCTATCACCAACACATTGTTCCGAAATTATGCAAGGTGTCACCATACATTTTAAAATACGTTTAATATCGGGACAATAGTCAGGCAAAGTAATATCTCCGTCAACAGACTGTTCTGAAGTATTTTCAAACATAAGTTCGGAAATTCTGAAAATATTTTTTTTAAGTTTCAGTTCCATAATTCCAACTCCTTTTATGAATTCTTTATAATGAATATGAAAAAAGTCGGAAAGTTATGACAAACATAATATAAAATTATGAATTTACTCTTTGTCTGTGTAAATCTATTATTTATTCAGATATTCCTTTACTGCATCTGCAATTGTATTACCTATTTCCTCTAAGTTTTCTTTTAACCACAATTCATCACTCGGATTGTCATGGTACGCTGTTTCTATAAGTACTGCAGGTGCTTTTGTAAACTGCAGTTCTCCTAATTCTGTAGTGCTTCTTGCATTAACAAGTCTTGGATTTGGATAAATTTTCCGCATGTTTTCTGCAAGAATATCGGCAAATTCTCTTGCTTTTATACTATTAGGATAGTAATAAACATCCGTACCTTGTAAGCGACCTGCAAGTTGTATTGGCGAAGCATTTGAATGAAGTGCAAGGTGCAAATCAAAATCTCCCAGATTTGATTCTTCAATTGCATCTGCAAGAGGTGCGTTCGGGTCATTTCTTACAACAGAAATACCATCTCTTTCAAGTTCACGTTGCACTACATCAGCAAGCAAATTCATATATTCTTCTTCGTTACCGCCGGAAAAATACTGATTGAACTCCTGTGTTGACGGACTGAGATAAATTGTTGCCATTAAATCACTCCTGTAAATCATTATTAGTCACATTGAATTTACTTTTCAGATAATCTATCCCTTTCTTCTCTATTCGAGATACGTAAGAACGGGAAATTTTTAATTTCTTTGCAATTTCACGTTGTGTAAGCGGTGTTTCGCCATTCAGGCCATATCTCATCATAAGAATATCATATTCCCTGCCCTTTTCCATTTCATTAAGATACTTATATAACTTTTCGCATTTTATTTTCAAATCAATATCATCAAAAAGGTTATCTTCACTGCAAATTACATCCATAAGTGTAAGTGCATCACCATCACTGTCAGATTCAATAGGCTCAGACATGAAAATTTCCTGTGAAGTTTTCTTTGAAGCTCTGAAATACATTAAAATTTCATTTTCAACACAACGTGCTGCGTACGTAGCAAGCCTAACACCCTTATCAGCGTCAAAAGAATTTATACCTTTTATCAAACCAATTGTACCAATTGAAATTAAATCTTCCTGGTCGCAGTAATTTGAATAATACTTTTTAATAATGTGAGCAACAAGACGTAAGTTATGTTCAATTAATTTCTGCTTTGCTTTTTCATCACCTTTTTTCATGTTTTTAAGACATTCTCTTTCATCTGCTGCAGACAGTGGAGGCGGAAAAGAACTTGTAACATTCAAATGTAATGTAACAAATAACAAATTGCTTAATAATGAATTCAATAACTCCGTAAACATATTAATCCCTCTTTCAAACCTTTGGGATATTATATTCAGTACGGATTTGTCCGTTGCAAGTCCCGATAAAAAAAATAACCTTGGCAAAACCAAGGTTATTTAAAAAATTACATATCTTCGAGTCCGTTTGATAAATTAGCAAGACGTTCTGAAATTTCGGAAATTGAAAGTTCAATCTGGTCTGTAAGACTCTTAAAATCACCCGAAACTGTATCAAGGCAATCTTTAGCTTTGTTAATTTTTTTCTTAGTTGAGATATTGATTGATGCTGTAACTTTGCGTGCATTCTTAATACAAGACTCAGAATAACGTAGCGAATCCATCATAAGTTTGTTTGCTTTTTCTTCAGCACCTTCAATATCATCAACTTTTGATGCTTTTTCATTAAGTTCAGACAACTCATTGTTGAGTTCTTCAATTTTCTGATTTGCATCTGAAAGTGAGTTTGTAAGATTTGTATTATCTTCAGAAAGTTTAGTATTAACAGCACGCAATGCTTCATTTTCATCAAGTAACTTCTGAACATCTGCTTTTGCTTTCTTTAAAGTTTCCACATTAGCAGCATTGATTTCACAAAGCGATGCAATATATTCCATAACTTCTTTTTTATTAAAACCTCGTGTTGAAGTTTTAAAAATAACGTTACCTTCCATATTCACACACCTTTCGGAGATTAATATTTAATAGTACCGTTGAATATCATTGAAACATTACCTGAAAGAAGAATTCCGTCATCAGTATAGTTAACGATTAGTTCGCCACCCTTAGTTTTAACAGTAATATCTTCATTCTTTCCGCAAAGACCATTTTCAACAGCTGCTGCAACTGCTGCACATGCACCTGTACCACTTGAAAGAGTCAAACCATAGTCTGCTTTCCACACTTTGAGTTTAAGTTCACGTTTATTTACAAACTGAACAAGTTCAGTGTTGATTCCTTTGGGGAATAACTCGTTATTATCAAGCGCATAACCAACCTTTTCAAGATCAAATACATCAACATTATCGCAGAATACCACGCAATGAGGACTGTTAAGTGAGAAACAGTTAATTTTAAGATCTTTTCCTGCACAACTGATAGAATAATCTTTAAGAATTTCGGAACTTTCAGCAGGAATTGTTTCAGGTGTCCAATCAGGTTTACCCATATTTACTGTTACAGAACGAACTTCATCGTTAAGAATGTGAACATTAACCTTTCTGACATCCTGTGAAGTTTCAATTTTAAAGGATGATTTTTTAATCATGCCTCTGTCATAAAGATATTTTGCAACACAATGTATACAGTTACCGTAAAGGTCAGATTCTTTACCGTTAGAACCAAAAACTCTCATTTTAGCATCTGCTTTTGAAGATCTTTCAACAAGAACAAGACCATTCGCACCAATACCGTAGTTTCTGTCTACAAGGCTGATTGTAAGAGATTCCGGACATGAAATATCGTTCTTGAAATTATTGAGAATGATAAAGTCATTACCGCAACCTTGCATCTTATAGAAATCTAAAGGCTCTTTTTCAAGACGCATATTGTTGATATCAACAAGTTCGGTATTATAAAGGTTATAACGGCTTGCGATTGTATCAACAAGAGCATTTGCTGTATCCATTGAAGTAATACATGTAACAGAAAGCTGAATTGCTCTGCGGTTAATACGGATATAATCTTCAATTGTATTTTTCTTGCCTACACCTGTGTAAATTATATAGTCAAGTTTTCCGTCTTCAAGTAACTGCATTACTTCATCATTTTCATCATCATGAAGTTTCTTTACAACATGCACTTTAATGCCAAGCTGTTCAATAAGTTCAGCAGTTGATTTTGTAGCGTAAATCTTAACACCAAAGTCATTGAATTTTCTTGCAAGTTCCTGAACCTCGGGTTTATCATTATCGCTGACTGAAAGAAGTACGCCGCCACTCTTTTTGCTGTAATCGTGAAGTCTGAATCCTGCACTTGTAAGTGCTTTGTAAAGTGCTTCCTCAAGGTTTTCACCAAGACCGAGAACTTCACCTGTAGACTTCATTTCAGGTCCGAGAGATGAGTTAACATCTGAAAGTTTTTCAAATGAGAAAACAGGTGCTTTAACCGCAAAATACGGAGGAGTCTTATAAAGACCTGTGCCGTAACCGAGAGATTTAAGTGACTGACCTACCATGATTTTTGTTGCAAGCTCAACCATGGGAACACCTGTAACTTTGCTGATGTAAGGAATAGTTCTTGATGCTCTGGGATTAACCTCAATAACATAAAGCTCATTTCTGTAAATAAGGTACTGAATGTTAACAAGACCTTTTGTACCAAGTTCAAGAGTAAGCTTTTCTGAACAATCTATAAGTGTCTCCAGCATCTTATCATTAAGATTATACGGAGGATAAACAGCAATTGAGTCACCGCTGTGAACACCTGCACGTTCAATGTGCTGCATAACACCGGGAATAAGAACATCTTTGCCGTCAGAAATAACGTCAACTTCAAGTTCAGCACCCATCATGTATTTATCAACAAGAACAGGGTTTTCAATTTTCTGTTCAAGAATAATCTGCATGTACTGTCTGATGTCATCAGGAGTATAGCAAATCTGCATATTCTGACCACCGATAACGTAAGAAGGTCTGAGAAGAACAGGATATTCAAGTTCATCTGCTGCTTTGAGCGCGTCATCTGTGTTCATAATTGTTCTTCCCTGAGGACGTCTGATGCCGAATTTTTCAAGAAGAGCATCAAATTTTTCTCTGTCTTCTGCAATATCAATACCCTGTGCAGATGTGCCGAGAATCTGAATTCCCTGTTCGTCAAGGAATTTTGTAAGTTTAATTGCAGTCTGACCGCCGAATGCAACAACAACACCAATGGGCTTTTCAACCTCAATAACGTTCATTACATCTTCTTCGGTAAGGGGTTCAAAGTAAAGTCTGTCAGCCGTATCAAAGTCCGTTGAAACTGTTTCAGGGTTGTTATTGATAATAACAACTTCGTAACCGAGTTCTTTGAGTGACCATACACAGTGAACTGATGAATAGTCAAACTCGATACCCTGACCAATTCTGATAGGACCAGAACCGAGAACCATTATTACATCTTTACCACTTCTCTTGAATGCACGGCTTTCGCAATGATTATCAAATGTTGAGTAGAAATAGGGTGTTTCAGCTTTGAATTCAGCAGCACAAGTATCAACCATCTTGTAAACTGACTTTTTACTTTCCATTATGTTGACACCTGAAATGCGTTCAATAGCAGCATCTGTATAACCAAGCTTCTTACCTTTCTCATAGTAATCGTCGGTAAGTTCACCGCTTTCGAGCATAAGTTCATAATCGGCAAGATTTTTAAGTTTATAAAGGAACCATTCATCAATTCTTGTGATTTCATGGATTTTGTCAACGCTGAAGCCGTTCTTGAGTGCTTTGAAAATTGTGAACATTCTCATATCGTCCATGTCATGAAGTTTTGCTTCAATATCAGTTACATCATCAAGACGTTTCGTATTGAGAGTATCCATTGAAATTTCTGCACCACGGACAGCTTTCATAATAGCCATTTCGAATGAAGTACCGATTGACATAACTTCACCGGTTGCTTTCATCTGAGTACCGAGTGTTCTGCTTGAGTTAACAAATTTATCGAAAGGCCATTTTGGGAATTTAACTACAAGGTAGTCAACTGTAGGTTCAAAGCAGGCACATGTTTTCTTGGTGATATCGTTCTGAATTTCATCAAGTGTATAACCAAGAGCAATTTTTGTTGTAACTTTTGCAATGGGATAACCTGTAGCCTTACTTGCAAGAGCAGAAGAACGTGAAACTCTGGGGTTAACCTCGATAACTGCATACTGGAATGACTCGGGGTCAAGTGCAAACTGACAGTTACAACCGCCTTCTATACCAAGTTCTGTAATAATATCAAGTGATGCTTTTCTGAGCATATCATATTCTTTGCTTGAAAGAGTTACCGCAGGAGCAACAACTATACTGTCACCTGTATGAACACCAACAGGGTCAACATTTTCCATACTGCAGACTGCAATACAGTTACCTGCACCGTCACGCATTCTTTCAAATTCAATTTCTTTCCATCCATATATGTATTTTTCAACAAGAATCTGAGAAATTGGTGACATTGTAATACCAGTATGTGCAATAACTTCAAGATCTTCAGGTGTATAGCACACACCGCCACCTGCACCACCAAGTGTGAAAGCAGGTCTGATAATTACGGGATAACCGATTTCAGCAGCGATTTTTCTTGCACCTTCCATAGTTGTCGTAATATCAGAAGGAATACAAGGCTGACCGATTTTAAGCATTGTGTCACGGAAAAGTTCACGGTCTTCAGCTTTATCAATTGCTTCAGCGTTTGTACCGATAAGTTTGACACCCATCTTTTCGAGGTAACCCTCTTTATTAAGCTGCATTGCAATTGTAAGACCTGTCTGTCCGCCGAGACCAGCAAGAAGACTGTCAGGACGTTCTTTTTCAATAATTCTCTTAATAGTTTCAGCATTAAGAGGTTCAAGATAAATTTCATCAGCAAGTGCTTTATCTGTCATGATAGTAGCGGGGTTTGAGTTAACAAGAACAACATCAAGCCCTGCATCTTTAAGTACACGGCAGGCCTGAGCACCTGCATAGTCAAACTCAGCAGCCTGTCCGATAACAATGGGACCGGAACCGATAACGAGTACTTTTTTGATATCTTTATTAAGCGGCATCAGTTTTTACCTCCCATCAATTCTACTACATGGTCAAAAATTTTATCAGCATCTCTGTCATTCAGACCTGATTCGGGATGGAACTGAACTGAGAAAGCTTTTTTATCCTCATAATCTATACCTTCACATGTGCCGTCGTTTACGTTAATATAAGTAACTTTGCCACCGCATTTTTCTATACTTTCAGAGTCTACAGCATAGCCGTTGTTCTGGCTTGTGATATATGTCTTACCTGTTTTAAGGCTTTTTACCGGCTGATTGCCGCCTCTGTGACCAAATTTAAGTTTAAATATTTCTGCACCGTTGGCAAGAGCAAGAATCTGATGACCGAGTCCTTCAGCAAAAACGGGAACCTTTCCTATAATTTCTGAAACAACCTTAATAGCCTCTGTATTATCTTCGGGATTACCGGGACCATCAGAAAGAACAACTCCGTCAGGATTTGCTGCAAGAATTTCATCAGCATTTGCCGTTGCGGGAACTGTTGTTACTTTGCAACCTTTTTCAAGCAAAGCTGAAACAACATTCTTTTTGTAACCGAAGTCAACAACGGTAACATTCACGCCATCATTTCCGCTTTCTAAAGTCTCTGTTTTACCGTCAGAAACAGATTTAACAGCATTTACAATCCTGTAACTCTTGATTTCATCATAATCAACATCATCAAGACTTGTAACAATCTTAGCATTCATTACACCGTTTTCACGGATAAGCTGAGTAATTTCACGCGTGTCAACATCATAAACACCAACAACGCCCTGCTTTTTAAGGTATTCATCAATTGTTTCTTCACATCTGAAGTTTGAGGGGTTTTCACACCATTCTCTGACAATATAACCTTTAGCCCAAACTTTATCACTTTCCTGCTGTGCACTGATAAATCCATAGTTACCAATAAGCGGAAAAGTCTGCAAAATTATCTGACCGTAATATCTCGGATCGGTAAGAGTAGCAACATAACCTACAACTCTCGTTGTAAAAACAAGCTCACCCAATACTTCACCTTCCGCACCGAATGCCTTGCCTTCAAAGATGTGTCCGTCTTCGAGGACGATGTAAACCTTTTTCATAGACATACTTCCCATTCATAGAATTTTTGCATAATAAATGGCTGATATGAAAATCAGCCAATACTTTAACGAAATTATTGGCTATAAATTGTAAAAATTACAGCCTATTTGAGATAATGATACTGCTCAAAACTAAAAGATAAGAATGAAAAAGTGTTGCTTATAAAGCAATTTTTTTGAGACTGTTCAGTTGTGTGTAAAACACAGTTAAAAATCTGCTCCATTACTGACACCCATTCTTATAATTTAAATCGTATAATTATATACCCAAAAGCATGCTTTTGTCAAGTCATAATTCACTGATAAACGTCAATTTTCAAAAAATTTCTTCCTTTTTTTGAAACACCTGAAATTTCTTTCAAAACTATCTTACCTTTGGTTCGGTAAACAATCTTATCACCGATATTTACTTTTTTGTCAGATTTCAGAATCTGCGCAGAATTTACATAAATATTACCTGAAGCAATAGCGCTTGCACTTTCAGAACGCGACAGTCTGAAGCATGCAGATATAACATTATCGATTCTCATTGAAGACACGTTAATGACATCTTCGCGTATATTATTGATATTATTTGACAGTTCGTAAAACTCAATTTCTTTTACTGACACAGATGCTCTGCCTACAGATTTCAATTCATTTTTTATGTAGGAAGATATAGTTTTACAAACTATAACATCAGCACCATTGTCGTTAACAATAATGTCACCTATCATTTCTCTTTTTATACCAAGTCCCATAAGTGCACCAAGAAAATCTCTGTGAGAAACTGAAGAAAAACTGTCTTTCTTCAATCTCAAAACTGTCAACGGATTATCACCAGGGTTTTCCTTGAAATAATTTTCTGTTAAGTCAAAATCTGACATTCCGAGAAAATCAGGTGAAAACACAAGAATATTTCTTTCAGCTGTTTCAAATCCGCCGTAAAAGACTGAGTTGACGCCATCTGAATCTGATAAAATTCTGTTCAGAATAGACTGTTGGCGAACATCAAGAAAGGATGTGGAAGTCACTACAAAGTCGTTGCTGCACTTAAATCTTCTGTCTTCTGCATAGGACAGCAAAACACTATCTTCGTTCATTCTTTCACATCCTTTTAATGATAGCATAAAAAGTGATTATAATCAACAATTTATACCATTTTACTTATCAGCGTAATATACAGACTTTATGCTTATTTTTTGTTGATTTCTTCAATCAGATTAATGACTTGAGACAAGTTTTCTCTGATAGCATAAGTTTTATCACGCATTTCATCATCAGGCTTAACCATGTCAGGTATCATAACAGCTTTCATTCCGGCAGAGTATATTGCTCTGACACCATTGTAACTATCTTCAAGACCCATTGCATCCGCCGGATTAACTCCGAGTTCGCTACATGCCTTCAAATAAATATCAGGTGCAGGTTTGCCGTTTTCAGTCATATCACCTGTTATAATCACATCAAAGTAATCATAAATTCCTGCTTTTTTTATGTGATTTAAAGCGGGTGTATTAGGCGTAGACGTTGCAACAGCACGTCTGATATCATTTTCTTTCAGATATTCAAGAAGTTGGATAAGTCCCGGTTTATGAGGAACACCTTCTTCCTCAAGAGTCTGACCTGTGACTTCCATTTCTCTTTTGCGAAAATGGTCATAAGGAAAATCCTCGCCTAAAACTTCAGCAAAATACTTTCTTTTGAAGTTATCATTTGTACCGAAACAAGTATAAATCAGACCGTCAAGTTTTGGATATCCGAGTTCTGCAGATAAAGTCTTCCATGTTCTTATACCGATTTTTTCAGTGTCAAACATCAGCCCATCCATATCAAAAACAACTGCTTTAATCATAAAAATACCTCGTATTACATGTTTGCTTTTTCTTCAAGATATTCATCATAAGTCTGTTTCTTATCATAGAAACCGTCTTCATCAATTTTGATAATTCTGTCAGCAACTGTCTGAACAAGCTGATGGTCATGAGATGTAAACAATAAAGCTCCGGAAAATTTTGCAAGACCATCATTAAGTGCTGCAATTGATTCAAGGTCAAGGTGGTTTGTAGGCTCATCAAGAATTAGAACGTTGGCACCTGAAAGCATCATTTTGCAAAGCATACAACGGACTCTTTCACCACCGGAAAGAACACTTGCTTTCTTTGTTGCTTCTTCGCCTGAGAACATCATTCTGCCAAGCCAACCTCTGACATCAGTTTCAAAAACAAGGTCGGAATATCTTCTGATCCAATCAAGAAGATTATCTTCACATCCGTCAAAATATTCAGAGTTATCGCTTGGGAAATAAGACTGTGAAGTCGTAACACCCCATTTGAATGTACCTTCATCAGGTTCTAATTCACCTGCAAGAATTTTAAAAAGTGTTGTTTTGGCAACTGCATCTGTACCAATAAAAGCAACTTTTTCATTAGGTGTAATAACAAAACTTACGTTATCAAGCACCTTTCTGTCTCCGACAGTTTTTGATAAATTTGAAACTGTAAGAACTTCATTACCGATTTCGCGGTCAGGTTTGAATGCAACGTACGGAAAACGTCTTGAAGAAACAGGAATTTCTTCAAGGACAAGGTTTTCAAGAAGTTTTTTACGACTTGTTGCCTGTTTAGATTTTGATGCATTAGCACTGAATCGAGCAACAAATTCCTGCAATTCTTTCATTTTTGCTTCTGTTTTCTTATTCTGTTCTCTCATCTGACGCTGTGCGAGCTGAGTATAATCATACCAGAAATCGTAGTTACCGACATACATTGTAATTTTACCGTAGTCAACATCAACGGTATGAGTACATATTTTGTTAAGGAAATGTCTGTCATGGCTGACAACAATAACTACACTTTCAAGTTCCATGAGGAAATCTTCGAGCCAACGGATAGCGTCAATATCAAGATGGTTAGTCGGTTCGTCCATAAGAAGAATATCAGGATTTCCGAAAAGTGCCTGTGCAAGAAGAACTTTAACTTTGATATCATTGTCAAGTTCACCCATTTTCATATAGTGATATTCATTTGTAACTCCAAGACCGTTTAGGAGGATTTCAGCGTTGCTTTCTGCGCTCCAACCGTCCATTTCAGCAAATTCTTCCTCAAGTTCGCTGATTCTGATGCCGTCTTCCTCTGTAAAATCTTCTTTAGAATAAAGTTCTTCCTTTGCATCCATAATATCACAAAGTTTTTTATTACCAAGAAGAACCGTTCTTATTACATCACATTCGTCAAATTCAAAGTGGTCCTGTTTAAGCACAGACATTCTTTCGCCGGGAGTTATAATAACTTCACCTTTATTCGGTTCAATCTCACCTGAGAGAATTTTAAGGAAAGTTGATTTACCTGCACCGTTAGCGCCGATAATTCCATAACAGTTACCCTGTGAGAAATTAAGTGATACATGTTCAAAAAGTGTTCTTCCTCCATACTGAAGACCGATATTTGATGTACTTAACATTTCAATACTCCTAAACTATATTTTCAACATAATATTTTACTATAATCAGCAACTCGTGTCAACATAACTTAACACTCAAAAATGTTGACTAATTGCAGCAATAGTGGTAAAATTTAACAAAATATCAATAGTAGGAGTGTTCGGTAATATGACATCGCTTCTTTTGAAATTATTTGTTAAAGATCATGAAAAAACAAACGACAACAATGTGCGTGAAAAATACGGTACGCTTGGCGGACTGGTCGGAATTGTTGTTAATATGATTATTGCTGCTGCCAAACTGATCATCGGTAGTGTTTCAGGAAGCATTTCAATTACAGCAGATGCAGTAAACAATTTTTCTGATGCAGGCTCCTCAATTATTACTCTAATCGGTTTTAAAATGGCAAACAAGCCCGCAGATGAAGACCATCCTTACGGCCACGGAAGAATAGAATATATTTCAGGCTTTATTGTTGCGTTTATTGTTTTGATTTTCGGTGTCGAACTGATGAAATCTTCTGTAGACAGAATTATAAATCCAACGGAAATTACATACAGCTTGTGGGCAATAGTTGTTCTTGTTCTGTCAATTGCCGGAAAAATCTGGCTTGGATTATTTAACAGAAAACTTGGTAAAGCAATCAACTCAACTGCAATGACCGCTGTTTTTACAGATTGTATCAGCGATAGCGGTGCTACTGCGGTTACAATTGTTTCAATGCTCCTTGCTCATTTTGCAAAAATAAACATTGACGGCATTCTCGGTGTGATAGTTGCAATAATTATTATCATTGCAGGTATTAATATAATAAAAGATACACTCAATCCCCTTCTTGGTCAGGCCCCCGACAAAGACCTCGTTGACAACATTGCTGAAACCGTTCTTTCATTTGACAAAGTTGTAGGAATTCATGACCTCGTTCTCCACAATTACGGCTCAACTAAAACATTCGGCAGCATTCATGTTGAAGTACCTGCAAATGAAAACGTGCTTGTTGTTCATGAAATCATGGATAATATTGAATTGGAAATCAAGAAGAAATACAGTGTTGAAATAGTAGCACATACTGACCCGATTGAAACAGATAATGAAGTCGTCAGTGAAAATAAGAAATTTATTATTGATATAATTAATAGCATCGACAAAAAGCTTACAATTCATGATTTCCGTCTTGTAAGCGGTCCTACTCACACAAATCTTATTTTTGATGTGGTTTTGCCGTACAGCAACAAAATGAATGAAAATGAAATTAAACAATTAATTTCCAGAAAAGTCAGAGAAATTAAACCTGAATATAATTGTGTGATAACAGTTGACAGGGATTATTCAGGCATTACAAAATAATTAATAGTCATCTTTTGTATAAAACGACAAAAGATGACTACTTTTTTCTATTATTTTTTTCGACTAATTTTGTTTACCCCCTTTTCAAAATGTAAAAAGAATAGTACAATATATATACGAGTTTATCTAAGATTCGACTAAATAGTGTGGAGGAAGTTAAAAATGCCGAATTCGAACGAAAAATTTGAAACTATACCTGTAGGTCAGCTTGGTATCATTGCATTACCCGGTTGTGAAGAACTTGCAGAGAAAATTGACAAATATCTTGTCAGATGGAGACAAGAGCGTGACAGCGAACACAAGTCAACCATCGCTTTCGCAGGATATCAGAGAGATTCATATCTTCTCAACATGCATTTTCCACGTTTCGGTACAGGTGAAGGTAAAGCAAGTCTCAGCGGAACCGTAAGAGGTTTTGATATTTTCATTGTCTGCGACATGTTCAACCACGGTCTTAGTTATAAAATGTATGGCAAAACTCATTACATGAGCCCTGATGACCATTATGCAAACCTTAAGAGAGCAATCAGTGCAATTGCAGGTAAAGCAAGAAGAATTACAGTCATTATGCCTATGCTTTATGAAGGAAGACAGCATAAGCGTTCTTCGAGAGAATCCCTTGACTGTGCTATTGCTCTTCAGGAACTTTGTGCATACATGGGTGTTGACAATATTATAACATTCGATGCTCACGACCCCAGAGTTCAGAATGCTATTCCCCTCAATGGTTTTGAAAACGTTCAGCCTACTTATCAGATGATCAAAGCAATTGTAAAAAATGTTCCTGATATCAACTTTGACAAAGACCACCTTATGGTTATCTCACCTGACGAAGGCGGTATGGGCAGATGTATTTATTATTCGACTGTTCTTGGCGTTGACCTTGGTATGTTCTATAAAAGACGTGACTATTCTGTAATTGTTAACGGCAGAAACCCCA
>JAZOAY010000057.1:0-16650 GCA_045595725.1 Acutalibacteraceae bacterium
TCCTATTGGTCTTCTTTCTTACGAAGGAACAGATTACGTCATCAACAACGGCGAAATCGGTACTCTTACACAGCAAGTCGGAGGCCAAGCGGTCTTAGGAAGACAAATTATTGTGCCAACTCCTTGGCTCACAGAACGACATGGCTACGATCCGACTTTCCTATTGGTCTTCTTTCTTACGAAGGAACAGATTACGTCATCAACAACGGCGAAATCGGTACTCTTACACAGCACCTCTATGATGAACTTACAGGAATTCAGTGGGGCGAAAAAGAAGACAAGTTTAACTGGACTCTTAAAGTTTGATTTTTAACGAAAAAATCCCCTCAGTCACTTTTATAAAAACGATCACTCCCCTTGTATTTTCACAAGGGGAGCATTTTGTTGCCATCAGTTACATAGTAATATAATCACCGTCGCAGACCCGAAATTTTGCACTTTGCGTTTTGCATTTAAAACTCCCTGTTCAGATCCTTCGCTTACGCTCAAAGATGATGAACAGGGAGTTATTTTATTTCTTCTGTTTACCGCTGAGATGTGTACCTACGAAAATAAGATTTCCTGCAAAGTTGGAAATTTTTGCCACAGTATCAAGGATAAAGTTTGTTTTCATTCCCTCGAAACGATATTTATTATCGAGTGTTTCATAAAGGTTCGGGCTGAGGGTGTTTTTTATTTTAATTTTTTTACCGTCAAACTCAATAACCCATGTTCTCACCTCGGGAATTTCCATTGTATAGAACTGAATCTGAAGTTTTCCGTCCTCTCTCCATGCACCGTAAGCAAGAACATGAACATGCATGTCTCCGAAATGAACGTTGCTTATTCTTCTCTTACCGTCAAAGTTAATACAGATAACATTTTTACCTGCATTTTTCTCATCCCATGTCATCTCAGCATATTCTTCAGCAAATCTGAATTTTATGTTGTTTATGCAACCGGGTTTTGATGCGAGCATGTAAGTTGAAGAAAGAGGAAGCATTGTTGCTGCTGCCACTTTTTTTATTTTATAAATCTTGTCATTAAGACCTTTTTCTGTTGCATAGTTACGTGGCGACACAGGAAGAATATCGTAAGAGAAAGTATTGAGACCGGCTCTGAACTCCTCTGTAATATCCTCAGAAATCACCTGTAAATCATCTTTGAAAGCCTTTGGGAAATATTTATCCACAAGGTCAAAAAGCTTTTTATGGTTAATATCACTGCAATTAATTACCACACACGCTTCTTCTCTCGGATAGAAAAATGCAAACTGTGAATAAAGTCCTTCAAAACGATAATAACCGTCACTTCTTCCGCACCAAGTGTTGTAACCAAAACCAAGTTCTTTTGCATCAAGCCCGTAAAGACCGCGGATATATGGAGTTGTCATAGCCTCAACCCAACCATCGGGAATCACCTGAACACCGTTCCATACACCATTCTGCAAAAAACATTGACCCAACTTTGCCATATCTTCAATGTTCATGAAAATTCCCCAACCGCCTGCATCAAAACCAAGCTCGTCTTTTTCCCAGAAGGGTATGTCCATTTTGAGAGGTTCAAAAAGACGTGGTTTCAGATATTCACTTATTGTAAGACCTGAAACTTTTGCAAGCATTCTGCCGAGAACATAAGTGTTTTCGCTGATATACCTGAACTTTTCGCCGGGTTTTGCATAAGAACGTGATTTGACAAAATTATCAAGCCATTTACCTTTTTCCTTGTTTTCAAAAAGGCTTACTGATTTACCTGCCGTCATGGTAAGCAGATGACGAACAGTAATGCCCTTGTTCTTTGCCATAAGCTTTTCATCATATGTATCTGCAAAAAGGTCCTCTAATGTTGTATCAAGTCTCAGAAGTCCTTCATGAATTGCAAAGCCTATTGCAATTGCAGTTATTGCCTTGGAAAAAGAGAACATGGTATGAGGCATTTCTGCAACAAAAGGATATTTAGTGCATTCTGCAACAACCTTACCCTTTCGTAAAATCATTATATTCTTAAAACGGTATCCCGTTTTCTTCAACTCATCAAAAAAATCACGCAAAACAAAGGTATCCACCCCTACTTCTTCAGGGCAATTTGCTCTCAAAAGAGTGTCTGTATAAATCGGTGACATATAACCCCTCCTGTCTGCAATTGTTTCTTACAAAGCAATAATATCATATTTGTCGGATTAAATCAACATAAAAAATCTGTTATTACTATTATGTTATGCTTTTCATCAACAGCGTACGTTACTTTATCCGTTGACAGATTTTCATTTGACAGTATATTTGCAGAGGAAAGAACCTCATAAATGCCATTCATTTCAAACAACTCTTTCTCCGCTTTTTCAAGCAATACTTTATCAGACATTCTGAAAGAAAGTATATTATTCTTTTGGTTTGTCTGCCTTACTAACTCTGAAACTACAGCATCACGTGTGGTGTTATCAAAAGATGTAAAATAAATACCATTGTTCACATAATAATTATGTTCTGTACTTGTACATCTGCCGAGAAATCTTTCTTCAATTTCATGGGTTACTGAAATTTCTTCATCAGTAATGTTAAAGTACGCGTATTTATTATCAACGGAATCTTTCACAGGGTCATCCCATGTAACGTCAACATGATAGTATTCATTATCAAGTTCAACTATATTCCATGCATGTCCCTGAAATGTTCCGTCCTCTGAATCTGTATTACCTGTAATAATGTAATTTTCAACTTCCGCTTCATCAAGGAGATATTTCATAGCCTTTGCATATCCTTCACATGAAGCAGAGCCATTCACAAGACAACCGTAAACAGAAGAATAACTCCCTCCTGTTTTTTCCACATACTCACATTTTTCAATAATGTAATCATGAATTATCTGTTCTTTTTCAAAGGCGTCAGAAACACCATGAGTTTTTATATCAACTATTTCCTTTATTTTATCAAGTTCCTGTAATTTCTGCCTGTATTCAGAAACTGTCATAATGTACTGAGGTACAAAATAGGATTTCCCGAAAACCGTAGTTTCCGCCTTACATTTATCAGACAGAAAAATATATTCCGGATTTTCGTAAATAAGTGCCTCAAACACATCCGAAAGGCCTTCATCATCAAGGTATGGAATACGTATTCTATAAGGCATTTGTTCAATTTTTCTGACAATTAATTCATAGGCGATTTTTTCAGTATCTTCAAGATTTTCATAATAAAACCCGGTGAACGTTCCCTGCGGTTCTTCCGGAATGGAGTTTTTTTCCTCAATTACATCCAGACCGTCAAAAGCAGAAAGCCACAGAAGAAAAATAACCGCTACGATAACGAAAAGCGTTAATGCTCCTCCAAAAAACTTTTTAAGCAAATTATTTTCACTCCCGAAGATTATCTGAAATCTGTAAGATTATCTGAAACAGTATACTTCTTTTTCACGCTGTCACTTGACAGAACAACAATATAATCCTTGTATTCTGCAAAATCAACGACAGAAATATCACTGTCTGTCTGGCTGATTATATTTGAATAAATTATATTTCTGTTTTCAAGAGATGTTTCATTGAAATACTGTCTGAACATCTGAAGAAGAACTTCGCTTCTGAATTCATTCAGATTATCAACAGATGATGAATAAGTAAGAAGTTTCACAACAGCATCATCGGGAATTTCATGAGTTCCCTCTTCAAAAGTTACGATATCACCGTCGCGTTTGAATGACATATTTTTTTCAAATTCAATTGAAAGGTGAGGAAAATTGGCAGTAATGCCTTCAACACTGCCTTCTTTACAACCGACAAATTTATCAAAATCAATGCCTGTGTATTCTTCAACCGATTTAACAAGTTGCAAAACACCCGCACCACGGAAACATGCACTTGCAGTTGTTTTTTTCGCATTATAACTATAGACTTTTTCGCTTACGGAAAGAGGAAGAACCTTTATCTCTTTTCTGCCCATATCAAATTTAACCGCACACATAAACGTAACATTTTTTTCGTCATCATCTGTGCAGTACATGAAAATATTTTCTTCACCGGAAACCTTTTTTATAACATATTCATTTTCTTCTCCGATTACTTCCCCTGTTCCTGAACCGATAACATTTGTCATGTCAAAATCGTAAGAAAGCATAAGGAAAAATGCGGCAATAAGCACCACTATAACACCTGTGCCCAAGAACAAAAGAATGCTTTTTTTCAGTTTATCTTTTTTATGTTCGCTGTCAGTTTTAAAAACAACGTCACCGCTGCCGTGCCAGAGCCAATTCACAAAGCATCCTCCTTTTACCAGTCAAATTTTGTCAGTTTTCCTTCACATAGAAGTTCAGGAAATCCCCATTGTCTGAGAACTTCAAAAGCACCTACGCATACACAGTTTGAAAGGTTTAAACTACGTGCATGAGACGAATTTATCATGGGCATTCTGACGCATCTGTCACCATTTCTGAGAAGAAGTTCTTCAGGCAGACCTTTTGTTTCTTTGCCAAAAAACAGATATGTATTTTCAGGATATTTTATGTCAGAATAAATATGCTGAGCTTTTGTTGAAAAATAAAAATATTCACCGTTATTTTTAGCATAAAAGTCTTCAATATTCTTATAGTAAGTTATGTCAAGCAGATGCCAGTAATCAAGACCTGCTCTCTTTAATTTTTTATCATCAATTTTAAAACCCATAGGTTCGATTATATGAAGTCTTGCACCTGTTGCGGCACAGGTTCTTGCAATATTGCCTGTATTCTGAGGAATTTCAGGCTCTACAAGTACAATGTTCAGAGATGGCATTTCCAATCATCCTTTCAATTCAATTATTATAACATTTTTACTTATCTCTTTTCAATATTTTCTTCACATTTTTATCAATCAAATTCAAAAACTATTTCTGTCGCAAGACAAACAAATAAAAGGAGGAGAAATTTTTGAAAAGAGCAAACACTAAAAACGTAATGACGGGCGTAGGTATTGCTATGGCAATAGGCAGCGGTGCAGCACTTATCGGCAGTGCAATGATGTCAAATAACCCCACAATGACAAGCATGAAAAAAAGTGCAGAAAAAGCAATCAAAAACATCGGTTCTTATCTTGGGAATATGTAAATAAACGGTTCCCTTGGGCGACACATCTTTTTGAAGTGCCGCCTAAGAAAACCGTTCTTTTATAATAATTCGTCTATTCTGATTTTTGCCAAGGTAACTTTGTATGTGCTGTCAAAACACGGTTGGTTATTTACATAATAGAGGATATTTCCGTCAGGTGAGAAGAAAAGAGACGGGCTGTATGAGCATCTCTCATAAGGTTCAAGATAATAGGGTAACGGATTGTCAACAGGGGCAAATGTTTTGCCGTAATCAAAGCTGAGAAACATATCCGTTCCTGTTTTGCTTTTACCTTTTACAGGATGATGTGCAACAAGTACCAGAGTTCCCATTTCCCCTCCTGCGGAGGTCCATGCAACATAGGGAGACGAACCGAGTGTTTTTCCTCCTGCAGATATAATTTTTCCGTAATCTGCCACATCTCCCCAGTCATCAAGTGTTCTTGTTCTCTTACAATAAATAGGATTTCCTGTAATGCCCACCATTTCATACACCATGTAATATTCACCGTTACCTAATTTTACAACAGATACCATTCCCGGTCTGAGTGAAGGATCCTCACATGCTACACACTCAAATTTTTCACTCCAGTTTACAAGGTCTGTTGAGTATTTATAAACAAGCTTCTGTGAATGTTCAGGGTCAGAATCATCGGAGTAAAAACAAAAAAGTCTGCCTGTTTCCTCCTCAAAAACAAAATACGGTTCCCATACTCCCCAACTGTTACCGCCCGCTTGGTCAACATTGCAGAACGCATTGAAAGTTTCACCAAGGTCAGCACTTGAATAAAGTGTTATTGTACTTTTTGAAACATTCTCTCCGGAGCCGAGTATTGATGTCGCTGCAAGGATTACAGTACCTTTTTCAAAATCTCCCATATCACAGGGAAGCTCATACAAAAAAGGCATCCATTCATTCCAGTAACCCTCGTTTAAATTGTCTTTTACAGTGCTGACATACTGCCACGTTTTACCGTCATCAAAGCTTCTGTAAACAGGATAAGTGTCTCCCCATTTTTCAAAAGTCGCAAGAAGTATTCCGTTATTTTCTTCCTTTTCCTGATGACACAATTTTATGATTGTCGGATATTCGCATACTGTACCTTTGCTTTCATCTTCAGGCACATAAATATCACTTACACTTTCAATTTCAAATTTAACAGGAAGCATATCATAACCGATATTGAGTGATGAAGAAAAAATAAAATTGAATACTGTCAGCAACACAAGAGTTATGCGGAAAAGTATTTTATTCATTGTTAGCACCTCTCTGTTTTTCATCAGAAATATTTTACATTTTTATATTTCTGATGTCAAGAGAGAGTTGTCAGCACAGGCTGAAGTTGCTTATTTTCAAGTGCTTTTATCATTGCAGGGTAAATCTGCGTAAAATCAGCCACTATTGAATTGGGTTTATCATATGGGTCATCCTGTCTCATAGGAACAAAATATATGTTTTTATAATTCATCAGGTTACCGATATTTTTTGCTGCATTGCCTAAAGCATCATTTGTTGATACCCCGATAAGCACAGGACGTCCGTTCCTCAGATGTGCTTTCGCGCCGAGCGTTACGGACGTATCCGCAATACCGCTTGAAAGTTTTGCAAGAGTATTTCCCGTACACGGCGCAATGATAAGAATGTCTAAGACTTTCTTCGGGCCTATCGGCTCTGCATCTTTGATTGTTGCTATAATTTTCCTTGAGCAAATATCTTCAATTTCTCTTACAAAATCTTCACTTTTTCCGAAACGTGTATCTGTAGAATATGCAATTTCACTCATTATAGGGTATATTTCCACACCCTTTTCTTTCAGGCTTTTCATCTGAGGTATTACCTTCGAAAATGTACAGAAGGAGCCGCACATTGCAAAGCCTGCTTTAGTTTCAGTCATTTAAGCCTTCCTCCTTTACAATGTTACATATTGTATCTGCGATGAAAACACCTGCAGAACTTGCCACATATTTTCCCGGTAGAGATGATGCGATTATTACTTTTCTTTTCTGTAATTCTGCACCTGTGATATCTATTCCGTAAGGCTTTGATGCAACCTCTAAAAAAACACAGTCTGTTCTGAATTTTCCGAGAAGATTTGCGCCTATTACAGTTTCGGGAACAGTATTCACAACAAAATCAAAATTTCCTGCCTGTTCTCTGATTTGCGTAAAAGGAATTGCTTTCATGTTGCGTGAATTTGCGCGTGCTCTGTCTTTTTCTTTTCTCGCTGCAACAGTAACAGATACAAAATTTCTTGAAAGAATATCTGCAATTGCCTCACCTGTTCTGCCATAGCCCGTTACAAGAATATTCAGTTTTCTCAATGTAACATTACTGTTTACAAGGACAAGTTCAAGCACTCCCTCTGCCGTAAGATACGCATTGAGAACAGCAAGTTCTTCACGGCTGTAGTAATCAAAATTTCTCAGTTCTGATTCGTTTACGGCATCAAGAAAATTTTCATCCGCCATTGAACTGAAAACACAACCGCCTTTTTTTACAAGCGAAAGAATATTTTCAAGCCTTGTGTCGTATTCACAGTTTACTCTTGAAAACTTTATCCCCGGCAAAGCAAAAACAACACCGTCAAACTGTCTTTCCGTATCATTTACGGCCATATTAGGCTTATAAAATTCACAAAGAAATCCTTTTTCTCTCAATCTCTCTGCCATATATTCCTGCCTTTTATCGGCTTTTATTATAAGAAGTTTCAATGTTTTCACCGCTTTCTTAAAACATAATATGTGTTTTCTTCAAGCTCTGTGAAAACCATTGCCAAAATATGCTTATTTTTTTGCTCAAAAGTGTTTATTTTTTTATTTAAATGTAATATAATAAATAAAATACAGTAAAATTACTGAAAGGTGTGTTTTCTGTGTCGGACATCGAAATACTTTTAAGTAAAGTTAAAAAAATTCACTTTATCGGCATCGGCGGTTCAGGTATGTGTCCCCTTGCTGAAATTCTTCACACAAAAGGATATGAACTATCAGGTTCTGATAACAATGAAAGCGATATTCTTGAACGTATAAGAAAACTGGGAATAAAAGTTATTCTCGGTCAGAAAGCCGAAAACATTGAAGGAGCTGAAATGATTGTCTATTCTGCGGCAATCATGGATGATAACCCTGAGCTTATTGCGGCACTGAATTCTGATATTCCTACTTTCAAACGTTCAGAACTTCTTGGTGCAATTACTCACATGTACGACAACTGCATGTGTGTCTGCGGTACTCACGGTAAAACAACGGTTACATCCATGCTCACACAAATCCTTGTGGCATCAAAAAAAGACCCCTCTGCCGTAATCGGAGGAAAACTTCCTCTTACCGACAGTTACGGTCTTGCAGGAAACAGCGAACACATGGTTTGCGAAGCGTGTGAATTCAAAGATACTTTCCTTGACCTTTACCCCGATACCGCTGTAATCCTCAACATTGATGCCGACCATCTTGATTATTTCGGCACACTTGAAAATATTATAAAATCATTCAACAAATTCTCCCTCAAGGCAACAAAATCAATTATCTTCAACGGTGATGACGAAAATACTCTCAAAGCCATTGAAGGAATTGACGGTAAAGAAATGATTTCTTTCGGTTTCAGAAATACAAACACTTTTTACGCAGACAACATTACTGCAGAGGGTGCTTTCTATAGCTTTGATGTTTGTAAAAGCGGTAAAATTTTAGGCAGAGTCAAACTTTCAATTCCCGGAAAGCACAACGTAATAAATGCTCTTTCAGCAATTGTTGCTGCTATTCACAGCGGGGTTACAATTGATGAATGTATTTTCGGTATTGAAAGTTTCAGAGGTGCGGGCAGAAGATTTGAAATTCTCGGCAAATATGCGGGAATTACCGTGGCTGACGACTACGCTCACCATCCCACTGAACTTGAGGTTACTCTTGATTCTGCAATGAAAATGGGTTACAAGAAGGTGTGGGCAATATTCCAGCCTTTCACCTATTCAAGAACTAAAAACCACTTTGACGATTTTGCACGTGTTCTGCAGATACCCGACAGATGCGTAATGAGCGAAATCATGGGTTCACGTGAAATCAACACTTACGGGATTTATACTTCTCAACTTTCAGAAAAAATCCCTGACAGTGTATGGTTCAATACTTTTGAAGAAATCGCTGACTATATTGTAGCAAACGCTGAAAGCGGTGATCTTGTAATCACACTTGGTTGCGGAGATATTTATAAAGCAGCAAAAATGATAATAGGTCTTCTTAAAGCAAAAATTGATTGAGGTGCTGAAAATGAAAAAACGTACTCTTAAATTCAATGATAACGGCAAATTCAGAATTCTTGTTTTAACAGATCTTCACGAATTTAAATCTGACGACAAAGAAACCCGTAACAAAACAGAAGATGCACTTCTCCTTGTGGAAACTGCGGTGAAATCCCTGTCACCGGATCTTGTCGTCTATAACGGCGACAATGCTTTCGGCAAAACTGAGGAAGACCTGAAAGAAACAATTGATGCCATTACAAAGACTGTCCGTGAAATGAACATTCCTTTCACTATGGTTCTCGGCAACCACGAACACGACGACAGGGAGCTTCCTCCCGAATTGCCCGTTAAGATTTTTTCCTCCTATGAAAATTCACTTGTCCGTGAAGATAAAAAAGGACTTTCCGGGTATGCCAACCATTACATCAGCATTAAAGGTAAAGGAAACAAAACCAAATATCTTCTTTTCTTTATTGACTCAGGAAAATCAAGAAGTTCTTTCCCTGAAATTTCAGGCTATGACTGGGTAAAAGATGACCAGATTGAATGGTTTGAAAATACCTGCAATGAATTTAAAGACAAAAACGGTGGTGAATATGTTCCCGCCATTGTATTCCAGCACATGCCCGTAACTGAAATCTACAACCTTCTTGAAGAAGTTTCGGGACTTGAAGTCAGCGGTGCAATAAAAGGTCAGGAATTATTCTCAAACAAATTCTTTGTTCTCAAAAAAGGCGTAAAAGGTAATCTCCTTGAAGCACCTTGCCCTCCTGACTACAATAGCGGACAGTTTGACAGTTGGAAATGTCACGGTGTAAAAGGTGCATTCTTCGGTCATGACCATAAAAACGATTTTGAAGGTGAACTTGACGGAGTTCTTTTAGCTCAGGTAAAAGGTACAGGCTTCAACGGTTACTCAGACGGCATTAAAACAGGCGTCAAACTAATCACCATTGACGAAGATAATCTACCTCAGTTTGAAACAAAAGATTTCTATTTCACATCATTCGGTCTTCAGAGCAAAAGTGCCGTTCTTCCCCATCAGGTAATGACTGAAGAGCAGAAGAAAACAGCAAAAAAAATCGGTTTAGGTGTAGCAGCTGTTACAGCAGCTACTGCAGCAGGTGCCGTTATCAAAAAGATTTTCAAGAAAAAATAGGAGGCAAAAATATGATTTATTCAATGAACAAATCAAACTATAAAGATTTTTCCGTTGTTGAAATAGGCAAACTTCCTGCAAGAGCTTATTTTATTCCTTTCAGAACAAAGGAAAAACTTAATTCAACTGATTTTATAACAGAAAGATATTCAAGTGATGCCGTAACAGTTCTCAGCGGTGAATGGGATTTCAGATATTATGCCGACTGTACTCAGCTTGAAGAAAATTTTGATACAGATAAACTTGTCTTTGACAAAATAACTGTTCCTTCCACTTGGCAGAGAATAGGCTATGAACCACCCTGCTATCTCAATACACGTTTTCCTTTCAACAACGTTGATAATTCAATTTATCCCTCGGTTCCCGATTCTTCATGCGGTGTTTACCGTAAGAAATTCAACATCGAAAATGCAGACAAAAAGTATATCCTTACTTTCCTCGGTGTAATTTCAAGTCTCGACCTTTACATCAACGGAAAATATGTGGGATATAGCGAAGGTGCACACAATTCTGCAGAATTTGATATTACAGATTACCTTATAAAAGGCGAAAATGAACTTGTTGCCGCTGTTTACAAATGGTCAAATGCTACATACCTTGAATGTCAGGACATGTTCAGAGAAAACGGCATTTTCAGAGATGTTCTTCTTACAGAATGTGAAAACAGTTACATATATGACATCAGCTATGAGTCCAAAAAAATCGGTGAAGAAAAATATTCTCTTACCGTTATGACCCAGATTAAAGGTGCTGACTCAAACGACCTTTCAATTTCAGTTTTTGACGGTGACAAGGAAGTTGCAAAAGCATCACTTTCAACAGATAACAAAGAAATTATCGGTGAAAATGAAGATACTTTCTACGCGTTCTTCCCCTGCCTTGATGTAAAAGAATGGAACGCTGAAAATCCAAAAGTATATACTGCAGTTGCAACTCTTTCAAAGAGTGGTGAAAATATTCAGTTTGTCAGAACAATTATCGGTTTCAAAACAATTGAAATTGAAAAAGACATTTACAAATTCAACTCTCAGCCTATCAAGATGAAAGGTGTAAACCATCACGATTCAACACCTGACAAAGGTTATGTAATGAGCCACGAAGATATCATCAGAGATATCAGACTTATGAAGAGTTTAAACGTAAATACAGTCAGAACATCTCATTATCCCCCTGACCCCTTCTTTATTATTGCATGTTCGGTTTACGGACTTTATGTGTGTGACGAAGCTGATATCGAGGCTCACGGATGCGGCGATTTCCTCCCATACATGAACTTTATTGCAGACGATATTCAGTGGCTTCCCCGTTTCTGCGACAGAGTAAAGAGAATGGTTATGCGTGACAGAAACAACCCCTGTATTGCAATGTGGTCACTTGGTAATGAAACAGGTCACGGCATCTGTCATGACGGTGCATACGGCGTTGCAAAGGCAATATGCCCCGACATCCCCGTTCACTATGAAAGCTGCAATGCTTCTGACAGAAAAGCTTATGACATTGCATCAAACATGTACGAAAGAATCACTTCTTTCTATGGAGAAAACCTCACTCCGAAATATGTAAGAAAAGACATTATAAACCTTGATAAACCTTACTTCCTCTGCGAATATGCTCACGCAATGGGTATAGGCCCGGGTTCACTTGAAGAATACTGGGACGCATTCTACTCAAGTGACAAATACATGGGCGGTTGTATCTGGGAATGGGTTGACCATGCAGCATGTACTTACAACAAAAACCTTAAATATACATACGGTGGCGACCACGGCGAAAGAATTCACGACTCAAACTTCTGTGTTGACGGTCTCATTTATCCCGACAGAACTCCTCACACAGGCGCATGGGAAATGAAAGAAGCGTACCGACCTATCCGCATCCGTCACTACGAAGCAAATGAATTCTTCTTTAAGAATACAAACTATTTTACAAATGCAGACGTTTACTCGTTCAAATGGCTTCTTCTCGAAAATGGTGAAGTTTGCGAAAGCGGAGATTTAGTTGTTGATATCGCTCCCAACAGCGAAAAGAGAGTTATTCTTCCCATCAAAACAAAGATGAACAGAACAGAAGAATATCACATCACATTTGTCTGCACAAAAGACGGTGAACAAGTTTCAAAACAACAATGCACACTTCAGGAAACATACAAGAAACTGCCTTTAATTCCTTGCTCAGATAAAGAAATTGCAGTAAACGATAATACTGACTCAGTTGAAATTACAGCTGAAACAGTTAAAGTTCAGTTCAATAAAACTACAGGTGAAATGACAAGCCTTATTTCAGACGGCAAAGAATTTATCAATCAGTCACCTGCAAGAAACGTGAAAGGCTTCCTTCCCAACATCAAACGTGCTTACCACGACAACGAAAAATGGATGAAAGAAGACTACTGGACAAAAGGTGAACTTTCAAAATCTGACGTCAAAACTGCAGATTTTTCAATTGTGAACACTTCTGAAAAAGCAATTGTGTCTGTCGACTACGAAATTGCAAGTGAAAAAACTAAACTCTTTACCGCAAATATAACTTACACAATTTTCTCATCAGGTAAAATCGGAATTACAGCTTCTCTGAAAAAAGTCAATAATGAAGTTGAGGCTGATCTTCCCCGCTTTGGTGTAAGTTTTGAAATGCCTAAAGACATGGAAAACATCAGATACTTCGGTCTCGGTGAAAAAGAAAACCTTGCTGACTTCAAAGCACAGGCAACTCTCGGAATTTACGAAGCAAAAGTTGAAGATACTCACGAGCCTTACATCTTCCCTCAGGAAAACGGATATCACACAGAAGTCCGTTTCCTTGAAGTAAAAGATAACGACGGTACAGGTCTTGTTTTTGCAAACTGTCAGGGCAATTTCAGTTTCAACATTCATGACTACACAGTTCAGGCTCTTGAAGATGCTACACATCAGGAAGAAATTGTCCGTTCAGAAACTTCACATCTCAACCTTGACGGATTCCTTTCAGGTACCGGTTCGGGTTCATGCGGTCCTTACACTCTCGAAAAATATCGTGTGCTTTGTGATGACAAACTTTCATTCAGTTTTGAAATAGCACCAATTAAATAATAGAATACAACAGACAATGTGGCTGATATTTTGTGTATCAGCCACATTTGATTTTAACGAAAAATCCCCTGAGTCAAAATTATAATTTAGTGCAGAATGTCGGGTCTGCGACGCTAAATTTTACATTGCACCGATTTTAGCACGTTGTAGAAACGGGTATCCTCTGTCAGTAAAAACACATGTAATCTAGCGGCTCGTCAAGAATTCCGAGCCCTACAAACGATTGTTTTAAACATACAGATAAATTATAAATTGCTATTTATTTTCATCTCTACTTGTGGTACAATTATTCCAAACAAACTAAGGATGAATTATATGTACAGAATTAAAATTGACGATGAAATTCTTTTCGCGGAAAATGGCGAAAAACTTTCTGACATTTTAATACAAAACAACAAAAAGCAGGCACACCCTTGCGGTGGCAGAGGCACATGCAAAAAATGTTGTGTCATTGTAAACGGCAGAAATGAACTTTCATGTCAGTACAAAGTTACAAGTGACATTGAAGTAATTCTCCCCGAAGAAAATGATATTCTTTCTTTTTCAGGTGCTGACGAAACAGGTACTGCTACTGAAAACATGTGTTTTGTCCTTGACATCGGCACAACAACACTCGCAATGGCTTTGTTGTCACTTGATGAAAATGAAATTATCAGAGTCATAACACGAACAAATCCTCAACGTGTTTTTGGTGCAGATGTGATATCAAGAATTGAATACTGCCGGAAAAATAAAGTAAATGAAATTCAGAAAATTCTTCTTGATGAAGTAACTGATATGATTAAAGATTTCGGTTTTACCAAAGCAGAAAAAATGTATGTTTCGGGTAACACGACAATGCTCCATATTTTTGCGGGAGTTAATCCGTCTTCAATGGGTACTGCACCCTATTCCCCCGTTTTTCTCGAAAGTATAATTTTAAAAACAGATACAATAAATGAAGCAATACTTCTTCCGTCTGTTTCCGCCTTTGTCGGTGCAGACTTAGTAGCAGGACTTAATATTGCAGATAAACCCTCAACAGGAAAATACAATTTACTTGTTGACCTTGGCACAAACGCAGAAATTATACTTTATTCCGACGAAAAAATTCTCTGCACATCTGCTGCTGCAGGACCTTGTTTCGAGGGTGCAAGTATTTCCTGCGGAATGAGTGCAACGGACGGTGCAATTTCCGCTTACAGAAAAGGAAAAATAGAAACAATCGGAAACACAACTGCTAAAGGTATCTGCGGTACGGGACTTGTTGACATTATTGCGACTTTGCTTTCTGACGGAATAATTGACAAAACAGGTTTTATGGAATGTGAAGAATATGAACTTGCAGAAAATGTTTACATCACCCAAAACGATATAAGGCAGTATCAGCTTGCCAAATCTGCAGTTTATTCCGCCATTCTTTCACTTATCAGAAACGCGGAAATTTCTTTTGACGATATTGAAAAAATGTATATTTCAGGCGGATTTTCTGCAAAACTCAATATTTCAAACGCAGTTATTACAGGCCTTATTCCTGAGGAATTAAAAAACAAGTGCGAGAGTATCAACAACTCTTCTCTCCTCGGTACTGTAAAATTTGTTTTTGAAGGAAATGACCTGTCGCCATTTACTGAAAAAGCAGAATACATTGATTTGTCTTCTGACAAATATTTTTCAGGTTTATTTATTGAGAATATGATATTTTAACAAAAAAATTATAAGGAGAATATGTATGAAAAAGCTGACCGCAATTTTACTTTCACTGATTTTACTCTGCACTCCCATTTTAGCAACAGCTACAACAGAAAACAAAGAAAACAAAGAAAAGACAATCAGCTGTATATCTGACAGTTTCTGGAATGTAAAAACAAGCGAAATTCATCCTGAGCTTCGTACAATAGGTAACATCATAAGAATAATTATGCCGAAATTTACTGTAGGTTTCTTTAAAATTGCTAACCTTTTTCTTGATAATATAGGTCTTCCCAATCTGACAAAAGACATAAATTATGAAGAAAAGTATATTGAGCGTGAGGACGGAAGTAAACTTCGCATCTGCGTGTATTCACCAAAAGAGAAAAAAGAAAATGTACCCGGTCTTTTGTGGATACACGGAGGCGGTTACGGGCTCGGTTGTCCCGAACAGGATTTCGCGTTTATACAGAATTTTATTGATGCTTCGGGCTGTGTGATCGTAGCTCCCGATTATACAAATTCGACAACAGCACCTTATCCTGCCGCTTTCGATGATTGCTACAATTCTCTTTTGTGGCTGAAGGAAAACGGTAAGGAATACGGCATGCGTGAGGACCAGATTTTTGTGGGTGGCAATAGTGCCGGTGGAGGTCTTTGTGCTGCGGTAGTATTAAAAGCGCGAGATACAAAAGATGTAAACATTGCTTTTCAGATGCCGCTTTACCCGATGTTAGATGATAGAATGATTACCGAATCTTCTCAGAACAACGACGCTCCCATCTGGAACACCAAGTCAAACGAGGTTGGTTGGAAATTGTATCTCGGAGAAAATTACGGAACTGACAATGTGTCAAAATATGCATCACCTGCCCGCGAAACAGATTACAGTAATCTCCCTCCTACACTCACCTACGTAGGCACAATTGAGCCGTTCACGGATGAAACTATCCAATATGTTGAAAACCTGAAAGCTGCGGGAGTTCCTGTTCATTTCAGAACCTTTGAGGGTTGCTTCCACGGATTTGATTTGTTGAAATTTACAACACCTGCAAAAGAGGCAGATGAATTTCTGATAAACGGATTCAAATATGCAGTAGAAAATTACACAACCGAACAATAAAAAGATTAAAAGCCTTGCTCTCTTTTTACGAGAACAAGGCTTTTGTTGATTTATAAAACTTTAATTATTTGCTCATTGCTTCCTGAACTGCAACTGCGCAAGCAACTGTCATACCAACCATGGGGTTGTTACCTGCACCGATAAGTCCCATCATTTCTACGTACAAGCTTCGCTTGTTACTCGCCTCTGCGTCGCAGGGGCTCGAGGGAGCAGGAACTTCAGTCATTTTTAACCTTTTAATAAAAACAATTAGACACATCATTATGTAAGAACGATGCACCCATCATGCTTTCTGCAAGTTTATTATAAAACTATATCGTCCAAAAGTCAACAAACAATC
>JAZOAY010000058.1:0-2789 GCA_045595725.1 Acutalibacteraceae bacterium
ACTTTTGCACCAAGTTTTTCAAACTCGTCTTTATAAAAAATTTCTTCTTCTTTATTGAAACCGAGAACCGCAGTTACATTTTTGCCCTCGGAAATAAGTTTTCTTGCAAGGTTGAACATGGGAGGTACACCTACACCGCCACCGATAACAACGGGATTCTCACCGCTTACAGATGTATCAAATCCGTTGCCGAGACCTGTGAGGATGTCAAGCTTTTCGCCTTTACACATTCTGCTCATAACCTCTGTACCCTCACCTACTACTTTGTAAATTAGAGTAAGTGTTCCGTCATCATAGTCACAGACAGAAATGGGGCGTCTGAGGAAAAACCCGTCAAGCTTGATGTTTACAAACTGACCCGAATTTTTAAGGTCTGATGTGTCACCTGAAAGAATCATTCTGAAAACATCTTTTGCAATTTTTTCATTTGATTCAATCTCAAAAATTGACTGTTTCATTTACTCTTTCCTACCTTCCATATCGTTGAAAACTACCTTACCGTCACAAACTGTCATAAGACATTTGCCGTGTACCTTTCTGCCCGCAAAAGGAGTACTTCTGCCCATCGAAAGGAAATCTTCAGGGTTGATTTCATATTCTTCATTTACGTCAAACACAGTAAAATCAGCAATCTCGCCATCTGCAAGTGCACTTTCAAAACCAAAACGCTTTGCAGGGTTTGTACTCATAATTTTCACGAGGTGTTCTGCCGTAATAACATTTTTCATAACAAGTTCTGTCCAGAGAACGGGGAATGCAGTTTCAATACCCACAACACCCATAAGACTTTTTTCAAGTCCCCTGCTTTTTTCTTCCTGAGAGTGAGGGGCATGATCAGTTGCAATCATGTCAATTGTACCATCTTTGATACCTTCAATGAGTGCAAGTCTGTCTTCCTCACTTCTTATGGGAGGATTCATTTTGAATCTTGCGTCTTCTTCTAAATCCATATCGTTGAAAACAAGGTAATGAGGCGCAGTTTCACAGGTAATATTTACTCCGTCTTTCTTTGCCTGTCTTATAATTTCAACGCTTTCTTTCGCTGAAATGTGACATACGTGATAAGCACATCCTGTACGTTTTGCAAGAGGAATATCTCTCTTTATGGGAAGATATTCGCTTTCAGAACAGATACCTCTGTGGCCGTGAATACGCGCATATTCTCCGTCGTGAATATAGCCGCCGTGAAGCAAAGAATTATCTTCGCAATGAGCAACAATCATTTTACCGCATGCTCTTGCATTCTCCATAGCCATTATCATCATTTCTGCTTCCTGAATACCTTTTCCGTCATCTGAAAAACCTGCAACACAATCTTTCATTGCGTCCATATCGGATAGGTCATCACCCATCTGCCCTACTGTAATTGAACCGTAAGGTGTAACTTTAATAACTGCATCAGACTTGATTATATCAAGTTGTTGTTTTAAGTTTTTCATATTGTCAGGTACAGGGTTCAGGTTTGGCATCGAGCAAATGTGCGTATAACCACCATGTGCTGCTGCCTCTGTTCCGCTTTTTATTGTTTCTTTAAAAGAAAAACCGGGTTCTCTAAGATGCACGTGTACATCAATAAGACCCGGAATAACAATACAATTTTCTGCATTATAAACAATAGCATCGCTGGGAACAGATGAAAAACCGAAAAGATGACTGAGGCGACCGTCTTTTACAAGAATATCGCCTTTTATGAACTTACCTTTACGAAAAACTCTGGCATCTTTTAAAACGAAGTTCATTGTTTTCCTCCTGTTGCTCGTAAAAAAATCCCTGTCAAAATGACAGGGACACAAAAGTACAAACCGATTACAAAAACGGCTTTAATATGTTTGTTAAATCCCTTGGCATTCCCGAAGCACTAAGATTTCCTTTATTATATCAAAACCGTTCATATTTGTCAACATCAGTTACAGTTTCGCAACCATTCTTTACAGTTTTGTTACTTATTTAATTCTTTCTGACCAATTCTCGTCAATGCAAGCACGTTCTCTGTAATTCTTTACAGTTTCATTCACAACGCTGTAAAGCTTTGACGTCCCTGCACAAGTAGCAGAATAATTTACAGAACGATTTCTCTCAATTCCAATTTTTTCAGCCTCAAAACCTGCATCAATGTTAGCGCCGAGGAAAAGAAATTCCCAACCGTATTTTTCCTTCTGTCTTTCAATCATTCTTTTAACATCGCTTCCGCTGTATTTTCTGCTTGCGTTTTCCATTCCGTCTGTGATTATGACAAAAATCGTCTTTCCGGGCACATCCTCACGGCGGGCATACTTGTGGATATTTCCGATGTGTTTAATTGCACCGCCTACTGCATCAAGAAGTGCTGTACTTCCTCTGACATAATAATCCTTATCTGTTATTTTATTAACGTGAGAAAGCTTTCTTCTGTCATGCAGAACTTCTGTTTCACTATCAAAAAGAACAGTTGAAACATAGCATTCACCGTCAAGCTCTTTTTGCTTGTCGATCATTGAATTGAAGCCCCCGATTGTGTCTTTTTCAAGACCGTGCATTGAACCGCTTCTGTCAAGGATAAATACCATTTCTGTGATGTTGTTTTTTACTTTTTCCATTTTAAAATACCTCCGAAAAATTAATATAGTCGCTAAGGTTTTCACCTTACGACTATATTATAGAGATATTTACTTGTTAAAAGGTCGCATGAGAAGCGACAAATTATAATTTATCTTGCTGAAACTAACTGTAACAGTTGGCTCCACTTGTCAGGGGAGCTGTCAGCCGTAAGGCTGACTGAGGGGTAGTTAAACCTCGTTTTCTCTCCCTCC
>JAZOAY010000059.1:0-7543 GCA_045595725.1 Acutalibacteraceae bacterium
CGAAATACTCAGCAATATTGCACATTATGCATACACGGAAAAATGCGGTGAAGCAACCGTAAGAGTTGAACTTTCCGAAAATCCGAAATCTGCTGTTCTGACCTTTATTGACAGAGGTATTCCCTATGACCCTCTTGCACAGGCTGAACCTGACACCACTCTTTCAGCAGATGAAAGAAAAATCGGCGGACTGGGAATTTTTATGGTAAAGAAAATTATGGATGAAGTTACTTATGAGTATAAGGGAGGAACGAATATCCTGAAAATCCGTAAAAATTTTGAGCAGTTCCTAAAAGCCTGAAATATATAAGCCACTTATAAAAACAAGCGTTGCATCCGGGAAATACTTACTCCCTACTGCAACGCTATTTGAAAAACGACGAATTGTATTAATTATGGTAATCAATGCCAAAAGATCCCTGATATCCTCTTGGGTATCAGGGATTTTCTTTTACTATTCAGATTGAATTTTTTAGTAATTTCCTCTGCTTTCTCTTAATGCGTTCAGTTGGTTACATGTAAAAGCATACGTTTGACGTATGGTTTTACAGAATTATGTTTTAAAATGAAACAATTTCACAACTCTGTTCTTTGTTCCAGATTATTTCAACCTCAACCGGAATGTTTGACTTGATTGTTACCTGTGGCTTTTCTTCCTCAGAGTTACGTGCTTCACAAATCAATGTCAGTTCACCGTCTATTCCGAAGGGATATTTTTCAATGCCGTGTTTTTCAAGAAGATTAATGTGCCATGTAATTTTGTTTTTTGCCGCATCAGGCTTAATACCAAATACATATTCAAACAGAATTGAAATGGGAGACAGTCCCGTCCAACCGACAAAGTCAGGCATTGATGAGCTTCCCTTTTCAAATTTACCGTCAACAAGCTCCGGTGCATAGTTCTCAAAAAGTGTTCCTCTGTTTCGGAAAACATCTACAACTGCATCAAGATGTGATAATGCGATTTCATGTGAAAGCCTGTACTTCCCGTATTCATCAAGACCTTTGAGAACCATATAGTTCGTAGGAGACCACACCGAACCGCACCAATATCCTCCTGCAGGATTATATTCTTCATGATCTTTTGAAAGTGTGGGAACACGATGAATAGTCTTGAATTCATTTTCATTATCAAGGTGTGCAATAAAATCATCTTTTCTGTCTTCGGGAACACATTTTGCAAGAAGCGACCAGAATGCACCGATATGCTTAACACCGTTGAAGGTATCATCATCCCTGAGGTCGTAGTAAAATTTTGTTTTTTCATCCCACAGTTTCTCGTTAATTACCTTGAAAAGCTTATCGCGCTCAGCTGAAAGTTCGGGGATATACTCTCTTCTGTCAAGAATTTCTGACATTTTGATGAGAATATTACATGCATTAAGTTCCTGCATACAGGCATCAACCCAGACCATATGACCGTGACTGTAGCAAACGTGATATTTTTCGTCAAGACGGGGACAGTTATCCATTCCGCAACCATAGCCTGAAGAAAAATATGTACCGTCACGCCATGTGAAATGCTCCTGCATCCATTGATGATAAGCTACAAGACAGGGATAAACTTTACTGAGGCGCTCCTTGTCGCCGAAGTTAAGGAAATAATCCCACTCGCACCATGCCAGAACCTCAGGACCTGTTGAAGACGGGTCATGACGGGCAAAAACATCGCAACCTGTTTCTTCTTCAATCTGGCGGCATATAAAGCCGTCGACATGCTGATGTGAATAGAAATTGTCAAGAGTTTTCTGAAATTTAAAAATTCTGTCTGCATATTTGCCGAACATCAGCATAAATGCCGAGTCCCACATAAATATGCAACCGTTGAACGCAGCATCAATATAATTTGTTACAAATCCTGTGTCTTTTTTTGGCTTTCTCAGGTTTGAAAATGCAATTTTCCATGCCTTCCAATAACAGTCGGTATAATCGGTGTGATTTTCCCAGATCGGCTGAGGAAGACTGCTTCTGACAGAGTCAAAATCGGGGATTTCGGTATCTTCCGCCTCAGCCCCGATGAAAATATTCTCTTCCATCAATTCTTTATCATCATATGTAATTTCATTGTTCTGTTTAAACGGGATCATAAAAACACTCCTTGTAAATCATTGTGATGATTTTATCACACCGAAGACATTTTTTCAATTGTTTAGTTTGATAAAACAGAGAATTTATCGGAAAACAGGGAAGAATATGCACTCATAACCGGGTGTGTGCTGACAGGGATATTTGTAAATTGTATTGATAAGAAATATATTACTATTGACATGAAATTTTACAAATGGTACAATACAGAGTAGAATGGATTAGACTATGTTTACGGAGGTAAAGTTTGCATGAAAAATCTTGTCATCATCGGTGCAAGTGGCTTTGGCAGAGAAATTGCCTGGCTTGTTGAGAGAATCAACAAAATAGAGCAAACCTGGAAAATCGTCGGATTCATTGACGATAACGAGAAAATTGCAGGACAAGTCATAAACGGTTATACCGTTCTCGGAACAACTCAGAAACTTGCAGAGTTTAAAGATGTGTATGTCGTGTGTGCAATAGGTTCTTCAAAAATCAGAAAAATGATTGTTGAAAAAGTTTTGCAAATAAACCCCGAACTTAAATTTGCAACTCTGATTGACCCGAGCGTAACAATATCGGACCTCGTTACTGTGGGTGAAGGTACTATGATTTGTGCAGGAACCATAATTACTGTAAATATTGAAATAGGAAAGCACGTTATTATAAATCTTGATTGTACTGTAGGTCACGATGCAGTGCTTGACGATTTTGTAACACTTTATCCTTCGGTAAATGTTTCGGGGATAACACATCTTGAAACTCTCGTTGAGATGGGTACGGGTTCACAGATAATACAGATGAAAAACGTAGGCAAGGAAACTATAGTCGGGGCAGGTTCTGTTGTAGTCAAGGATTTACCTGAAAAATGTACAGCAGTAGGAATCCCGGCGAAACCTATAAAATTTTTTGAATAGGAGAATACTATGCAAATTAAAACAGTTACGGTAATCGGTGCAAACGGAACAATGGGCGCAAACATAAGCGGTATATTTGCTTCTTTCGGTGATGCAAAGGTTTATATGGTCGGTCGGGATATTGAGAAAGTTAAAACAGCAAGAGAACGTGCCGCAAAATCTGTAAAAGCTGATAAGGTTGCAGAAAATCTAATTGCCGCAGACTACTCAATGCTTGAAAAAATAATTCCGGAATCTGATCTTGTTTTTGAAAGCGTTGCAGAGAACATGCAGGTTAAAACCGAAATTTATAATACGATTATCCCATATCTTAAAGATGATGCTATAATTTGCACAGGTACCTCATCTCTTTCTGTAAATGCCTTTGCAAAACTTATGCCGAATAATCTCAGTTCACGCTTTTTCGGTGTGCATTTCTTTAATCCGCCGTACAACATGCCTCTCTGTGAACTTATAGCGGCAGACTGTTCTGATAAACAGCTTTTTGAAGAACTTGAAAATTATCTCAGACACTCACTTGTACGCAAAACAGTACCTGTAAAGGATGCCCCTGCGTTTCTTGCGAACCGTATCGGTTTTCAGTTTATTAACCACGCTATGCAGTACGCAGAAACCTATCAGAACAAGGGCGGGATAGACTATATTGATGCCGTTATAGGCTCTTTTACAGGCAGAGCAATGCCGCCTCTTCTTACTGCGGACTTTGTCGGCCTTGATATTCACAAGGCTATTGTAGATAATCTGTATGAGAACACAAACGATTTGTTTAATGATACTTTTGAACTTCCTGAATTTGCAAAAGTTCTTATTTCTGAAAACAAGCTTGGCAGAAAAACGTCAGGAGGTATTTATAAAACAGAGATAATTGAAGATAAAAAGGTCAGAAAGATTTACGATATAAAAACAAACGACTATCGTGAAATTAACAGATATGACATTCCGTTTGCAAATAAAATGAAACAGCAAATGAGAAACGGTGATTATATTGATGCGTTTAAAACATTGGTATCTGAAAAATCGGAAGATAGTGAATTTTGTCTTGCCTTACTTGTTGAATATATCGTTTATTCTGTGCTTACGGCTGAAAAAATCGGTTATAACATAAATGCTGCGGACGCAGTTATGGCAGAGGGCTTTAATTGGTGTCCTCCTCTTGCTCTTGCAGGTGTGCTTTCAAAAGTTGTTGATTTAAAACAGCTTTTTACTGAAAAACTTGACGCAACAGTGCTTGATAAAATTGATGTTGACAAACTCGTCGGTCTGATTTGTGATAGTGACTATGATTACAGACCCTATTTCAAGATTTCAAGATAGGAGAAAGATATGAAAGAAAAAGTATATGTTTTAGGCGGAGCACAGACAGACTTTTCACGAAACTGGACCAAAGAAGGTAAAAATTTCATTGCGCTTCTGAAAGAAGTCATCGGTGACAGCATGCAAAGCACAGGCGTTACCCTTGATGATATCAAAGAACTTAATGCAGAAAATAAAGTGGCTCTTTTTGTTGGTAACTTTATCGCAGAAAAATATGTTGACCAAGGACATCTGGGTGCCTTTCTTACAGAGGTTGACCCTGCATTTAACGGTGTGCCTTGTTCAAGACACGAAGCTGCTTGTGCATCAAGTTCTGTAGCGCTCGATGCGGCTATCACAAAGATAACGGCAGGAGATTATGACCTTGCTGTGGTTGTGGGCTGGGAGCTTATGAAAACTGTTGATTCAAAAACAGGCGGAGATATCCTCGGCAGAGCCGCTTATTATGAAAAAGAAGGGGAAAATATTGACTTCCCGTTTCCTAAGCTTTTTGGCAGACTTGCAGACGAGCTTCTGAAAAAATATGATGTTGAAGAAACAAGATTTATGGATGCACTTGCTAAAATTTCTGCTCAGAACTATGCAAATGCAAAGCGTAATCCTAAAGCACAGACAAGACAATGGTTTATGAGCTATGAACAGGCAAGAACAAGAAATACGGCTACAAATGCACTTGTCGGTGGTAAGCTTGCAGTTTCTGACTGCTCACAGGTTACAGATGGTGCTGCGGTTGTAATACTTGCATCCGAAAAATTTATTAAAGAAAGAGGTCTTGAAAAACCGGTTGTCAAGGGCTATGGTCACCGTGTTGCTCCTGTTCTTTTTGATAAAAAGATGGAAGAGAGTAAAGACTCAGAATACATTCTTCCCTGGACCCGTCAGGCATGTGTAGATGCTTATAATCGCAGCGGTCTTACTGTTGATGATATAGATGTATTTGAAACGCACGATTGTTTCACTTCAAGTGAGTATGCTGCCATTTCTGCATTCGGGATAACAAAACCGGGTGAGGAATATCTGGCAGTTGAGGACGGTACAATTTCTTTTGAAGGTAAAAAGCCCATAAATCCAAGTGGCGGTCTTATCGGTTGCGGTCACCCTGTCGGTGCATCAGGTGCAAGAATGTTCCTTGACCTTTATAAACAGGTAACAGGTACAGCAGGGGACTATCAGGTTAAAGGTGCAAAAAACGCAATGATGCTTAATATTGGCGGAAGTGCTACAACAAACTATGTATTTATTATCGGCAATGAATAAAATAATGGCTTGACCAAAAATAAAAATGCCTACCGAAAGATTTTCGGTAGGCATAATTTTTCAATTAAATCAGTCTGCTGTGTAGGGCATAAGAGCAACCTGACGAGCACGTTTGATAGCTGTTGTAAGCTCTCTCTGGTGTTTTGCACAAGTGCCTGTTACTCTTCTGGGGAGGATTTTAGCTCTGTCGGAAGTGAACTTACCGAGCTTTGCAATATCCTTGTAATCAATTTCAGTTGTCTTATCTACACAGAAAGCACAAACCTTTTTACGGCCCTTTCTGTTAGGACGCTGTGATTTATCAAAAGCCATGTGATTTACCTCCTTTAAAAATTAGGTGTTCTGAAAAAATCAGAACGGAAGATCATCGTCACCCTGAAGTTCCTCAAAGTCTGAAGCTGCAGCAGTTGCAAAAGAAGCTGCAGGAGCAGAGTAGGGAGCGTTAGCCGGAGCTGAAGATGCGCCTGTTTCACTTTTTGAACCGCAGAAGCTTGCGTTTGCGACAACAACATCTGTAGCAACACGTTTGTTGCCGTTTTTATCTTCATAATTTCTTGTCTGAAGAGAACCTGTTACGGCAATCATCTGACCTTTACGGAAATATGAAGTAATGAATTTTGCTGTCTGACGCCAAGCAACGCAGTTGATGAAATCAGTCTGACGTTCTTCACCCTGACGAACATAACCTCTGTCGATGGCGATAGAGAAAGATGTTACCTCAATACCTGTACTTGTCTGACGAAGTTCAGGGTCAGCGGTAAGTCTTCCCATAAGAACAACATTGTTAAGCATAGTTTAATACCTTTCCTTTCGTGTTATCCTTATTTTCTTACTGTGAGAATACGAAGTACGCCATCAGTGATTTTTGCACGACGGTCAAGTTCAGCGATGAATTCGGGTTCTGCAGAGAAGTTTGTAACTACATAGAAACCTTCAGCTTCATCATCAATGAGGTAAGCGAGCTTACGTGTGCCCCACTCATCTACAGAGTTGATTGTGCCGTTCTTTTCAATGAGAGCCTTAAACTTTTCATAGAGAGCCTGTGCGCTTTCTGTACCGTTTGCAACTGAGAAAACCAACATGGTTTCATAGCTGTTTGCTGCCATTATCAAGCACCTCCTTCTGGTCTTAGTGGCCCTGTCCTTATTCTGACAGAGCAAGGATAGTCACACAAAAACATCATGCGACAGTTTTATATTATAGCAGTAAAAGGTCTTTTTGTCAAGTAACTTTACAGTACGTTCATTTATAATTTTCAATTAAGTCTTGTATTTTTACTGTGAATATTGTACAATAATTACCATGAAAATAAAAATAAGGAGATTTTACCTATGGACTCAGGCAATTTCAACATGCCGGGCGGTTTTACTCACATCTATAACAAGGATGAAGTGGTCATTCCTCCCGAAAAAGCAGGCAAGAAGGTAGTTATCAATGTTATCCTTTCACTTCTTGTTGCAGCAGTAGGCTACTATGTTATGCTTCCTGCATTTAATCTTAAGGATATCAAGCTTTATTTCTGGCTGGGACTTGTTGCTGTTTCTTACCCCGTTTTCTCTTTCTTCACAAGTAAGGCACTTATGCGTCCCGAATACATGCCCTATGTAAAGCGTAACACCCTTATTCCCGGTGCAATAGTCTGCGTACTTGTTGCATTTGTTGTAGGCGGTTCACTTGTTTCTTCCGTTATCTTCAGAGCGAAGGATTTCAGTGAGATTATTACGGTTGAAGAAGGAAATTTCACGGAAGAATTTGAAGAACTTGACTTCAATTCTGTTCCTATGCTCGACGAAGATTCTGCAAAAAACCTTGGCGGTAAACAGTTGGGTGAACTTTCAGAATATGTTTCACAGTATGTTGATGCACAGGATTACACACAGATTAACTACAAAGGAAAACCTGTACGTGTAACTACACTTAAATATGCTAACATTATCAAATGGTTTACAAACCGCAGTCAGGGTATTCCTGCATATATGATAGTTGAC
>JAZOAY010000060.1:0-13705 GCA_045595725.1 Acutalibacteraceae bacterium
TAGCATACTTGAAAATTTTAGTCAATTAAAACATTAAATTATTTTTCTATAAGTTAAGTAAAAAATATGAAGAAATTATGGGAAGATTTAATAAAATTTCAAATTTTATATATAGTTTTTTATTGCATAAACAGGAGTATAGTGATATACTGTAATTGTGTAATTTTCATTTTTAAGGAGGAATTAAAATGAAGACAACAAAAAGAATTATGTCAGTTTTGCTTTCTGTTATTATGCTTCTGGGAATAGTTCCTGCAAGCTTAATGACTGCAAGTGCGGCTGATGATGAATTTACCTATGAAGTTGAAAACGGTGAAGCAACGGTAATTTCCTGTGAGATTACTGCTTCAGGTGATATTATTGTTCCGTCTGAGTATGAGGGCTATCCCGTAACGGAAATTGACCTGTTTGCTTTCCTTAACTGTACTAAGGTGAAAAATATTTATCTTCCCGACAGCGTAAAGGAAATAGGAAACAAGGCTTTTTCAGGGTGTGTACTTCTTGAAAAAATTACGTTCGGTAAAGGTGTTGAAAAACTGGGAAAAGAAATTTTCCTTAACTGTGATTCACTTCAGAAAGTAGTTGTTCCTTCCGGTAACAACGTCTTCTCAAGTGATGATTCAGGCGTTCTTTACAACAAGGATAAAACAGAACTTCTTTTCTATCCTGTTGCAAATGATGCTGCTGCATATTCAGTTGCGGAAAAAGTTGAGAAAATCGCAGACAGTACATTCTCAATGAGCAAGAATGTAAAGACAATCATTCTCGGCGATAACGTAAAAGAAATCGGCAATAATGCTTTTATGGGAAGCAGAAGTCTTGAAACTGTTAAAATCGGCAAAGGTGTAAATAAAATCGGTAATCAGGCATTTAACTGGTGCGAAAAACTTACATCAATTACAATAGATGCAGGTAACTCTGTATACGAAAGTGACTCTGACGGAGTTCTTTACAATAAAGGTAAAACAGAGATAATTAAATACCCCGAAGGCAATGTTAAAACTGCATTTGCAGTACCTTCAGGTATCAAAGCAATCAGAACCCATGCTTTTCTTAATTCAGCAAATATCAAGAGCGTGTCTTTCCCCAAGAGCATCGAAACTATTGAAGCAAGTGCATTCTCAGGTTGTACTGCAATTACAGATGTCAGTTATGCAGGCTCGGAAGAAGAGTGGAAAAAAGTTACAATCGGTTCAGATAACAACGCTATTACCGGTGCAAAAATTAGTTTTGCAGGCGGAGAAGCACACGACCATAAATACACAGAAACTGTAACAAAGGAAGCAACATGTAAAGAAGCAGGTGTAAAGACTTTCAAATGCACATGCGGTCATACATATACAGAAACAATCCCTGTTACAGGACATGCTTTCAAGGATAACGTATGTTCAGGTTGTTCAGTTCAGGAATTTGTACTTCTTGCAGACGGTACAAATGCAAAAATCACAGGATATAACGGTACAGGCGGTGCAATTGTTATTCCCGAAACTATTCAGGGCTATAAAATCAATGCAATCGGCGACGGAGCTTTTGAAAACAAAACAGAAATTACATCAATTACACTTCCTGCAAGCGTAAAAGATATCGGCTCCTGCGCTTTCTTCAAGACAGGTTACTACAATACCGCTTCAAATTGGGAAAACAAAGTTCTCTATATCGGCAATTTCCTTATTGAAGCAGAAGCAACCCTCAGTAGTGCATACACAGTTAAAAACGGCACAACAGTAATTGCTGATTTCGCTTTTGCTGCTGCAAAAGGTCTTACATCAATTACACTTCCTGCAGAAACAAAAATTATCGGTGACTCTGCTTTCTCCGGTTGCACATCACTTACAGCAGTAACAGTTGATGTTACAGAAGAAGAATGGAAAGAAACTGCAGTAATCGGCACAGGCAATGATAATTTTACAAAGGCAAACTTCAATTATAAATTTGTTCCTCATGTACATAACTTTGTTGTAACAGAAGAAGTTGCGGCAACATGTCTTACAGCAGGTAAGCGAGTAAGCAAATGTGAATGCGGTGAAACAAAAGAAGAAGTTATTCTTGCACTCGGACACATTTTTGCAAACAATGTATGTACAGGTTGCGGTGAAAGACAGTTCAATATTTCAATTGAAGGAGACACCGCAACACTCCTTGGTTGCCACGCTTCACTTTCAGGAAAAGTTACCGTTCCTGCAACAATCGGTGGTTACAAGGTAACTGTAATTGGTGACAAGGCTTTCTTCGGTAATGAGAAAATTGAAAAACTTGTTCTTCCTGCAGATATTGAAAAAATAGGTGATATGGCTTTTGCAGATTCAAAAATTGATGTTGAATTTGCAGGTGCAAACGTAAACTATACAGTAATTGACGGTGTTCTTTATAATGCTGCAAAAACAGAACTTATCTATTGCCCTGTAAGCAAGGCTGTTAAGGAGATTGTAATTCCTGCAGGGGTTACTTCAGTTGCTTCAGGTGCATTTATCGGAGCTTCCGTAATTGAAAAAGTTACCATTCCTGCAACGGTTACATCAATCGGCAAGGATGCTTTCTCAGGATGCACAGGAATTAAGAGTGTTGTTTTTGAAGGTACAAAGACAAACTGGGGCAAGGTTACAATTGCACAGGGTAATGAAGCTTTGCTGAAAGCTATCTTTACTTACACAGACACAAGTGATATTGACGATGCTAAGGCATTGGCAAACAGCCTTCTTGTAGCAGCAGGCAAGGTTGAGGCAATAGAAACTGTTATTGTTATCACAGCAGATGATAAATCAAAGTTTGTTGCGGTTTCAAGACTTGCAAAAGACGGCACTACAGAGGTTGTTATTAAAACTGCAGACACACTTATTGAAGCAGATGACAGCAATAATTACGTTCTTACATTCAACAACTGGCATAAGTCAGGTAACAGTACAGAAACAGAAATTACTGTTGGCGAAAATACTTTCAAAGTAAAATTTGTTTTCCCTGTTGATGAAACAGACGGTCATATCTATGACACGGAAAATCCTGAAATTCTTGAACCTACATGCACAATGTACGGTGGAAAGAGAGTTCATTGCACAATCTGTGACCACTATTATGATGAGCCTGATAAGGATAAACCTGCAAAGGGACACAGCTTCGGTGTATGGGTAATCGAAAAAGATGAAACATGTACAGTTGACGGTGAAAAGGTAAGAACATGTACAGTCTGCGGTGTTACTGAAAAAGGTAGTGTTCCTGCAACAGGTATTCATGCATACGAAGAAAAGGTTACTGCTCCCACATGTACAGAAAAAGGCTTTACAACATATACATGTTCCTGCGGTCATACTTACAAAGGCAATGAAACAGAAGCAACGGGACATGATTTTGAAGCAGCAATAACAACTGCTCCCGAATGTGAAAAAGCAGGTGAAAGAACCCTCACATGTAAGGTATGTAAATTTACAAAGACAGAATCGGTTCCTGCTATCGGACATAAATACGAAGGAAAAGTTATTGCTCCTACTTATGAAAGCAAAGGATACACAGAATACACATGTGTAAACGGTTGCGGAGCATCATATAAGGCTGATTACGTTGATTCTCTCAGCAGAATCAAGTCCGTGAAGTTTGATAATGTTGTGCTCAACAAGAATGATGAACATACAATCAAGCCTGTGATGGAGTATGACGGCAATCCCAAATGGACTGCTGAATACAAAGTTGATGATGAATCAATAATTACAATTGATGAAGAAGGCGTAATTACTGCAAAGACAAGAGGTACTACTGTAGTTTCATGTACTGTGCAGGATGAATACGGCAATACTTTTATAAGCTCGTTCTCAGTTGAAGTCAAGTTTACAGTATGGCAGTGGATTGAATGGTTCTTTGTTGACCTTATCTACGGCGGTCTGAAAGATTTCTTCTCAACACTTATCTGAGTGTAAAAAATAATGAGGGACGGTTTTCATGCAACCGTCCCTCTGTGATTATATCTCCAATATAATTATTATCGAAAAACCGACTTGTGTGATAGTCGGTTTTTTTCGTTGGAAATTATTTTTTGATTTCTTTAAGGCGTTTCATTACGTCGTTTGCGCCTGTGCCGAAGTAATCGTGGAGAATTTTGTATTCCTCAAAGAGCTTGTCGTAAACTTTTGATTCTTCTTCGTTGGGATAGTAAACTGTGTCTTTGACTTTACCCATAACTTCTGAAGCGGTGTAAGCGTCATCATAACCGCCTTTTTCTTTACCTGCTGCAACTGCACCGAAAATAGCACTGCCGAGAGCACCGCCCTGTTCGCTGCCCGCAATTTTGATGGGCATTTTGATAATGTCAGCGTAAATCTGCATTGTCATGGGGTCTTTCTGTGAAATACCGCCTGCTGCGAAGAATTCGTTAACTTCAACTCCGAATTTACGGAAATCTTCAATAATCATTCTTGTACCGTAAGCAGTTGCTTCGATAAGAGCTCTGTAAATATCTTCAGGTTTTGTCTGGAGTGTCATACCGAGAATCATACCTGTAAGGTCAACGTCAACAAGAATTGAACGGTTGCCGTTCCACCAGTCAAGAGCAATGAGACCGTGTTCGCCTGCTTTTTGTTTTTCAGCTTTTGAACGAAGGAATTTGTGAATGTTCATGCCTTCTTTTTCTGCCTCGTCATAATATGACTTGGGAAGACAGTTTTCAATGAACCACTGGAAGTGGTCGCCAACACAAGCCTGACCTGCTTCATAACCGTAGAAGCCGGGCATAATACCGTCAGCAACAACACCGCAGATGCCGTCAACCTGAACTTCTTCTTCACCGAGAAGCATGTGACATGTTGATGTACCCATAATTGCAAGCATCTGACCTGCTTTTGAAATACCTACTGCAGGAACGAATACGTGAGCGTCAATGATACCTGCTGCAACTGCCATTCCTTCGCAGAGACCGATTTTGTCAGCCATTTCTTTTGAAAGACCTGCAGCATAAGTGCCTGAGGGAGTAATGGGAAGATTTTTGTTGATTTTTTCTTCAATTACGTTTTCAAGTCTGGGGTCAAGTGCTTTGAAGAAATCCTTTGATGGGAAAGAAGTTGTTTTGTTCCACATTTCTTTGTAGCCTGCAGTACAGGAGTTTCTTACATCCTTGCCTGTAAGCATTCTTACAACCCAGTCAACTGCTTCAACAAAGCTGTCCATTCTGTCATAAATTTCAGGCTTTTCTTCAAGAATCTGCCAGAGTTTGGGAATAGCCCATTCGGAAGAAATTTTACCGCCGTAATTTTTAAGCCACTGTTCATTTCTTTCTTCTGCAATTTCATTGATTTTGTTTGCGTGTTTCTGAGCTGCATGATGTTTCCAAAGTTTTACGTAAGCGTGAGGCTCGTCTTTGTATTCATCAAGGAAGCAAAGGGGAGTGCCGTCTTCAGTCACGGGAAGAATTGTACAAGCGGTAAAGTCAATGCCCATACCGATAACGTCTTCTTTATTAACTCCTGATTTTTTGAGAACATCGGGAATTGTGTGGTAAATTACGTCCAGGTAATCCTGGGGATGCTGAAGTGCCCAGTCGTTACCTAATTTTTTGCCTGAGGGAAGATATTCGTCCATTACGGCATGAGGATAATCGTAAACTGAACTTGCAAGTTCTTCGCCTGTTTCAGCATTTACAATAAGTGCTCTGCCTGAAAGTGTGCCGTAGTCAAGACCGATAGTATATTTTGCCATTTTAAAAACACTCCTTTTTATACTGTCAGAGATGTGATAATCTCTGAATAAAGTTTTATCGGATCGTCAAGGAAATTCTTCCTGACTGTTTCCACCTGAATTTCATCAGCAACGTAAATTGTAAGTTTCATAAGCTGATTTTTTTCGTCACCGAAAAAGAAAGTTACGTTGAAGCCGTTTTCAAGTTTTTCGACTTCGATTTTATTTTCCTTTTCTCTTTTTGCAAGAGTCTGGAGACGTATTGCTGTGTTGACGGCTTTTTCTTTTACACTGCGGGGGAGAAAATCCATTTCAAGGCTTCTTACCGCATCAATACCTTTTTCGGTAATTGTGAGAATTTCATCTGTTCCGTCAAGGTTCATGCGGACATTGTCATCCCTTATCAGTTCGTCAAGAGCCTGTATCAGTTCAAAATAGTTTGCAAGACCTTCGCCCTGAATAATGTCGCTCATCTGAAGTTTTGAAAGAGGAGCATCAAGGCTTTTCAGCAGGTAGCAGATAAGAAGCTTGATTTCAGTTTTATTGGTAAGACCGCCGGGTTCTATACCTAAGTTCCATGCATCCATTTCCATTTTTATACCACCTTTTATGTTGAACTGTCTTCACTGTAACCCTTGACCTGTTCACGGGTTTTGAAGATGTAGCCGTTGTTCTGAAGAATATTTATATCTTTAAGAGCCATTCCCGTGCCTTTTGCAACACAGTTTAATGGGTCATCGGCAATGATTGTTCTGATACCTGTTCTTTGTTCAATCATTTCATCAATTCCAAGGATAAGCGCACCGCCGCCTGTGATGTAAATACCGTTTTTCATAATATCGGAAACAAGGTCGGGGGATGTTCTTTCCATGACACTGTAAATACCGTCAAGTATATTTTCAAGGCCCTCTCTCATTGCAAGAAAAACCTCAGCAGAGGAAATTTCAAAATGTGTGGGAAGACTTGTTATATAGTCCTTACCTTTGGCAAGGATTGTAATTTCATCCTGTCTGAACCTTGCACATGCAATTTGTTTTTTTATGTTTTCTGCTGTTTTAAGCCCTACAATGATGTTTCTCTCTCTTTTGAGATAATTCTTTATTGCTTTATCAAAACCGTTTCCTGCGCCCTTTACGGAGTCAGAAACCGCAATACTTCCCATTGTTATAACGGCGATATCGGTTGTGCCGCCGCCGATATCAACAACAAGTGTGCCTGACGGGTTGGTGACTTTAATTCCTGCACCTACTGCCGCAGCAAGAGGTTCTTCAATGAGACACGCTCTGCCTGCACCTGAAAGTGTGGCAATGTCAAGAAGCGTTCTTTTTTCAAGGTCGGTTACTCCCGAGGGCATGCACACAACAATATTGGGTTTGAAGAATTTGTATCCTGCAACTTTATGGAGATACCAACTGAGCATTTGCTGAGTTGCTGTGAAATCAGAAACAACACCGTCTTCAAGAGGCCGTACCACAGTTATGCAGTCAGGAGTTTTTCCGTACATTTCGTAAGCACGCTGACCCACGGCAATAATATCTCCTGTGTCTGTGTCATAGGCAATTGCGGAAGGTTCGGAAATGAGAATTCCTTTACCCTGAACATAAATTACCGTTGAAGTTGTGCCAAGGTCTATACCTATATTTGTACCGAGCATTATTTCTGACCTCCTTTCAATTATCGTTATGGTTAACTGCCGCTGTGACGCATATTACACGTGAAGCACCTGCTTGTTTGAGAGCTTTTGAACACTCGCTGAGTGTACTGCCGGTAGTTATAACGTCATCGCATAGTAAAATTGTTTTGCCTTTTATGTCGTATTTTTTGTTTGCGGTAAAAGCACCTTTTAAATTTGAAAGTCTTTCTTTGTGTCCGAGTTTTACCTGATTAGGGGTGTCTTTGATTTTTATGATAAGGTTATAAGTCGGCTTCATACCGAAGGCTTTCGCAATGTGTTTTATAAGATAGTCGCATTGGTTATAACCTTTTTCCGCTTTCCTTATTTTTGACATGGGAACGCATGTGATAAAGTCCGGATTTTCATCAAAAAAATCTCTTTCAAGTGCATCAATCATTTCTTTTGCCAGATATTCTGCACTTCTCTTGAAGTGATTATATTTCAGGTTGTGAATACCTTCTCTGACGGAATATTTATAAAAGAAAGGTGCGGTACTTCTGTCAAAAGTTTTTACAGAATAAACTTTTGTTGAGAAAAAGCTTTCCGGAATTCTTAGTTTGTCCGGATTGCAACCTTCGCACAAAGTACGGTTGACAGGAATGACTTCTGCACAAAGGCGGCATCTGTTTGACCAGAAAAAACGCTGTAAAAGATTTACGGGAACTTTGTTTTCTCTTACCGTTTTCATTCTTCAAGCATCGCTTTCAATGCAGAATATCTTCGGGATTTTTTATTATTTGCAATCATGCTCTCAAGTTCATGAAAATTTCCTACAATAATCATATGTTTTTTTGCCCTTGTTACTGCGGTGTAAAGAAGGTTTCTGTAAGCCAGCTGAGGGGGAAGTCCCGTAAGAGGCATGATAACAGCGTCAAACTCATTTCCCTGACTTTTGTGAACTGTTATTGCATAAGCAAGTTCAAGTTCAGAAAAACTTTCCGTAGGATATTCTGTCACTTTATCATCAAACACTATTTTCATAAGACCTGATTTCAGGTCAATTTTTTCAAGAATTCCGATATCTCCGTTGAAAATTCCCGTACCGCTTTCTTCACCTTTTGTCCAGACAATATCGTAGTTGTTTTTTATCTGCATTACTTTGTCTCCCTCACGGAAAATTCTTCCCTGAGTGTTGACTTCGTTTTTATCAGGTGACGGGGGATTTATGTTCATCTGTATAAGGCGGTTGATGTTGACAGTGCCTGTTTCTCCTTTTCTTGAGGGGCATAAAATCTGAATATCTTCAAGGGGAGAATAACCGTAAGCTTTGGGAAGACGTGAAGTAAGAAGGTCACTTGACGTCTGTGCGGCGGAAGTTGCCACAGGACGGGGCATAAAGAAAAAGTCGCCTGATTTATCATTTGTATCTATGCTTTCGCCTTTTACAATCTTATGAGCGTTTCTGACAATAAGACTTTCCATTGCCTGACGGAAAACCTCAGTCAGTTCAACTGTAGGCAAAAGATGTGAGTTAATAAGGTCGTGAAGTACATTTCCCGAACCTACGGGCGGAAGCTGATTTGAGTCTCCCACCATTATCAATCTGCAACCAAGGGGAAGAGCATCAAGGAGTGCAGCAAAAAGACACACATCAACCATTGAAAGCTCATCTACAATTACAGCCTGAACCGTAAGGGGGTTTCTGATATTTCTGGCAAAAGTCTGTTTTTCTTCAGAGTCAAATTCAACTTCTAAAAGACGGTGAATTGTTTTGGCTTCTCTGCCTGTAACTTCGGACATTCTTTTTGCGGCTCTGCCTGTAGGAGCACAGAGGGCGGTTTTAAGTCCCTGATTTTCGAAAAGTTCAATAATTCCGTTTATGGTTGTAGTTTTACCTGTGCCGGGACCGCCTGTGAGAATGAGAATTCCTTTTTCAATGGCGGTTGTAATGGCTTCAAGCTGTTTTTTCTCGTAAGAAATGTTATGGTCTTCCTGAATTTTTCTGATATCGTCCGCAAGTGTTTTATGTCCTGCGGGAGGAAATTGTACAAGAAGTTTTATTCTGTCACAGATTTTCTTTTCTGCTGCGTAAATATGAGGAATGAAAAGGAAAGGCGTACCGTTTATTTCATATTCAACGAGTTGTTTGTTCTGAAGAACAATATCAATTTGTTCACTTGCTTTTTCGGGAGAAATTTCAAGGAACATGGAAGCAGACTGAATAACCTTTTCCCTTGGAATACATGTATGTCCGTTTGAAAGGTTATGTCTGACGATGTACACTATTCCCGCCCTTATACGGAAATCTGAGTTGGGAGTAACGATAAGATTGTTTGCAATTGCGTCTGCTCTTTCAAAACCCATTCCTATTCTTTCATCGCAGAGAAGATAAGGGTTATCCTCAATAAGTTCAACGGTTTTGTTTCCGAAAGTTTTAAAAGCATGAAGACATTCGGACGGGGACATTCCGTAATGTTCAAGACGTATCATAATTTCACGTATTGCAAACTGTTCTTTGAATGCACGTGAAATCCTTACAGCCTTTGCCTTGGAAATTCCCTTTATTGTGGACAGCCTGTCGGGGTCATTTTCAATAACATCGAAAGTGTTTTCCCCGAAAGCATCTATAATTTTCGTTGCAGTTGCAGGACCGATTTCTTTTACAGCACCGGAAGATAAATATTTAAGCAAATCAGCGGTACTCTTGGGCATTGTTCTTTCACAGAGTCTTATTCTGAATTGTCTTCCGAAAGAGGAGTGAAAGTCAAATTTTCCCAAAAGTCTGAGATTTTCACCTGCATCAATGTGAGGAAGTACGCCTACTGCAGTAATAAGGTCGCCGTCTGAGTTCAGGTCAAGAACGGTAAATCCGTTTTCTTCGTTGCGGAAAGTAACGTTTTCAACAACGCCTGTTATTTCGATTTCGTTACCTTCTGGCATGAGCGTTTTCCTCCAAACAATATATCATTTTATTTTACAATATTATGAGATAAAATGCAATATAAAAGACCGCATTTTTCATGCGGTCCTTAAAATTATTTGTTGTATTTTTTGTATCCGGGATGTCTTCCTGTAATCTTGTATCTGTTTACACGAAGGTCCATAAGAGTATCAATGTTTTCTATTGAAATTTCTTTCGCACCGCCGAGGAGACGTGCATTCATGCTGATTTTTGCCCAGAGTTCAAGAGTTTCCATTCTGTAGTATGCAGTAAGAAGGTCAGTACCCATTGTAAGTGCGCCGTGGTTTTCAAGAAGAATTGCATCATGAATGGGAAGGAAAGGTTCAATTCCGTCGGGAACTTCGCTTGTTGAGGGAGTTCCGTAAGGAGCGATGGGAACTGAGCCGAGAGAAAGAACTGATTCGGGCATTATGTAGTCATCCATGTGGATATGTGCTACTGCAAAAGCAGTTGAAACAGGGGGATGAGCGTGAACAACTGCACCAACGTCATCTCTTTTTTCATAGCAACGGAAATGCATTTTGATTTCTGAAGAAGGTTTGTAGCCTTCCGGACCTTCAAGAACGTTACCGTCTTTGTCAACCTTAATAAGAATTTCGGGAGTAATAAAACTTTTGCTTGTTCCTGAGGGAGTTACAAGGAAGTTTCCGTCATCAAGTTTAACGGTGATATTACCGTCGTTTGCTGCAACCCAACCGAGCTGCCACATTCTGTGACATATGTCGCAAATCTGTTCCTTAATAAGTTTTTCGTCCATTAATACCATCTCCGATAACCGAAAAAATTTTGAATTTTATAATACTACTTTTGACAAAAAATGTCAATGGTTTTTGAAAAGTTTTTTAATTTTTTCTTTGTGTTGATTTCTTTGCAAACAGAAGCTATAATATATAGAAAACAAATTTGTGCGAGGTCTAAAATGAAAAATAAGCTTACATACAAAAGCACGGCAATTTCATGTTATATCGGGTTTGCCGTTCAGGCAATTATAAATAACTTTCCGTCACTTCTGTTTGTTATTTTCAGAACATATTTCGGAATTACAATTTCACAGCTTGCATCCCTTGTCTCAATTCTTTTCCTTACACAGCTTGCGGTTGACGTTTTCAGTATAAAATATGTTGACAGAATGGGATACAGGTTAACAGCACTTGTTTCTCATGCTTTTTCTGCAGTAGGACTTATGCTTCTGGGAATATTACCGAGAGTTATGGAGAATTCTTTCGCAGGACTTGTTATATGTTCCGTGATTTACGCCGTGGGTGCGGGATTTCAGGAAACTGTACTCAGTCCAATTGTTGATTCGATTTCCGACGAATTGGGAAGCGGTGCAATGAGTTTTCTCCACTCATTTTATTGCTTGGGGCAGTGTCTGACGGTTGTTGCCACAACTTTGTTTATTAAGATTTTCGGTGAACAGTATTGGTATATACTTGCATTTCTTCTGGCACTTGTGCCTGCATATAATTTTGTAAGATTTTTACTTGTTCCGATGAAACCCACTCTTACAAAAGAAGAAAAAACTCCTATGAAAGAGCTTTTTTCGTCAAGGATTTTTATTATTGCAATGCTTGTCATGGTAGGAGGCGGTGCGTCTGAACTTTCAATGGTTCAGTGGTCATCAATGTTTGCTGAAAAAGGTCTGGGAGTAAGTAAAATGACAGGCGACCTTTTAGGCCCCTGTCTCTTTGCTGTGTTTATGTTTGCAGGAAGACTTCTCGGTGCAAAGTTTGAAGAAAAAATAAATATGCAGAAACTTCTTATGATAAGTTCTGTGTTTGCGATAATCTGCTATCTTACTGCAGGACTGTCACTTAATCCTTATATTTCACTTGCAGGATGTGCGTTGTGCGGTGTTTCCGTCAGTCTTATGTGGCCCGGTACACTTACACTTGCCGCTTCAAAATATCCGAGAGGCGGAGCGTCGATGTTCAGTATTCTTGCTTTGTGCGGAGACTTGGGATGTTCTTTCGGTCCGTGGCTTTCAGGAAAGGTATCTGATGCGGCACAACACAATGAAGCAATTATTTCATTTGCATCACGTTTTTCTCTTGACTGTGAACAGGCAGGACTGAGAACGGGTATGATGATTGCGGCAATTTTTCCGCTGATAATTTTTACAGGACTTCTCTTTTTCAGAGAGAAAAAACAGAAACAATAAATTCATCTTTGGTTTCTGTTATAAATTTTAAATTTTTATCTGTTGTATCAATTGATGAAAGCTCTCGGTCTATCCCTGAACCGAGGGCTTTTAAATATGCTTCTTTTTTTGTCCATATTTCCGTAAATTTAATGTGAGGATTTTCGCTGAAAGTAATTGCATCAATTTCGTTTTGTGAGCAGACTCTGTTTACGAGGTTTTCTTTTGCGGGACGTAATTTTTCAATATCAATTCCGATTTCTTTATCGCTTATTGCAAGGGCGACAAATTCACCGCTGTGGCTGAGAGAAAAATAAATATAAGGATGACTTTTGCAGTAGGGTTTTCCTCTGTCAGTTACGGAAAAAATGATTTCACTTTTCGCAATAGCATATTCTTCGGAAATTTTTTCTTTGGCAAATCCCTGAGAAATGAGAATTGAAAGCTTTCTGTTTTCATTTGAAGCGGATAAAAATTCTCTTTTCTTTTCTTTGTCAAGGTGTGACAAAAATTCTTTTCTTTTTTCTTCGCTGAAACTGTCAAATTTTTCTATGTAGTATTTCATAATCTTCTCCGGGAGTAATATGAACGTTATTAAACTTTAAAACGGTGGCTATACCGTAGGGGACGGGTTTCCCGTCCCGCCTCATCAGAATAATAATTCAGGGACGGGCACCGAAACGACACCCCTACGTTAAACCTGTGATTTGCATTTTGTTTTCTTAATGAACGTCATCGTTCATGCTTGTTGACTCGACAAGCTCATCAGTTCTTCTGAACAAGAGCGAAATGCACCATACTCCGGCAAGGGCAACGAGTGTGTAAATGATACGGCTGAGGATTGAATCCTGACCGCCGAAAATCCACGCTACCAAGTCGAATTGGAACAAACCGATACCGCCCCAGTTAAGAGCACCGATGATGACGAGGACCAAGGATATTTTATCAAGCATATTTTCATCTCCTCCTGTCAAGGTTATTGTTGACAGAGAAAAAGAAAATATTCAAGGTTATTGCGATAATTTTTCAACAAGTTTTTCGTCGGGCTTTACAAACAGAGTGTTGTAAACATGGTAAATAACAAAGCCGGGTTTTGCACCGTTGGGTTTTTTCAGATTTTTGGCGAGAGTGTAGTCTACGGGAACTTGAGAAGACATACGTGCTTTGCTGTTGTATGCGGCAATTGTTGCAGCCTGTTCAATGGCGAGGTCAGAAATTTCCTTTCCGTCAGAAACTATAATTACGTGAGAACCATGAATTTTCTGAGTGTGAAGCCACATATCATTTCCCCTTGCTGTTTTAAGGGAAAGCTTGTCATTCTGAATATTATTTC
>JAZOAY010000061.1:0-7663 GCA_045595725.1 Acutalibacteraceae bacterium
TCTGCTGCTACTACTGCTTTGAATGTGCAAAGTGTAACTGCTGTTGTTGCAGCGTTGGGTACTGTTGCGAAACCGTTTACATAGTTATCGCCCTGTGCTGCGCCACCTCTCTTTGACCATTCTGTCCAAGCATAGTCGTCAAGACCAAGAGTTGCTTTTGCATTCGCATCAGTAGCACCTGAGTTGTCTACATAAGTAAGACCTGCGGGGAATGCTGTTCTGAATGCCATTGATGTAAGGGCATATTCAGATTCCATAGCAACTGTGAAAGTAATTTCGTCGCCTGCTACTGCTAATGCTTTATCAGCTGTAATTGTAAGAACAACCTTGGGGTCACCTTCTGCTGCATATACTGCTGCAGGGATAATACCAACAAGCATTACAAGTGAAAGCAGGAGAGCTATTATCTTTTTCTTCATAACTTTTGCCTCCTATTATATTTTTTATTAAAAAATTATGAACTAATAAAAATCTTTAATGAGAGAGCATTAAATTGCATAGCACTTTAATGCTCATCTCATTATATTAGCTTAATTCTTAACCTAAATTAATTCTTACGCCCAAAGAGACTTAGTAGATTTTGCATGTGCGTTCATAAGAGAAACGTCAATTGTGTTAACTTTGTTGTCACCATTAACGTCTGCACAATTAAATTCATAACCCGCAAGAGGCTTTGTTCCTCTTGCATGTGCGTTTGCAAATGCAACGTCAGGAGTATTAACTCGACCATCACCATTGATATCACCTTTAAGGTGAATTACAAGGTCCTGAACTTTATCTTCATCAGCAACTTCAACTGTATATGTACGTGTTGCGTGGTTTGCTTTTGAAACTTTTACTGTGTATGTTCCGGCAAGAACCTGATCAAGTTCGTAAGTCTGAACACCTGAACCTGTAGCTGTTGCTACATATTTTGCTTCATCTGAACCTTCAACGAAGAATTCGATTGTAACATCATCGCTGTTTTCAATCTTATCATCAAAGCTCTTTACAGTACCTGTAACTTTAACGCCTGAGATAGCGATTGTTTCAGCTGTGTATGTTGTGTTAGCATAGGGAATAGGTGCTACTTCTGCGTCGTAATCTTCAACTGTTGTCATACCAACTGTAAGGAGACCGTTCTTATTATCAGCTACCTTAGCCCAATCTGTGCTTACAAATACTGAGTCTGATGTGTCTTCAACATCTTTGAGAGCTTTAAGCTGGAATGTTACGAAAACTTCATCCTGAGGTTTAGCATGAGTTGTATCATCCATACCATTAGAAGCATCATAAGTTGCTGTGATGTATGCTACACCGTACTGTGCTTTTGCTTCGGCTGTATTCCAAACATCAGCATTTGATGTCTTATCGAAACCAACCTGTTTGTCAGCTCTACCGCCGAATGTATAGTTTCTGTCAGCAAACATTTCTGATGCTGTGTAGAAACTGCTGTTTGTTGTTTTACCAACAACTTCAAACTGTGTCTTATCAAAGAGAACAGGAAGCTGAACGTTAGCAATGTAGAAGTTAGATGTAAGTTTAACTGTTACTGTAACGATATCGTCAGCTGCAACTGTTTTCTTACTGATAACTGTTGTAATTGTTGCTTCTGCTTTTGTAACGTCAACTGCAAGGTTATTAAGAGCTTCTTCAAGTTCTTCTGCCCAACCGTCAACAATACCCTGCTGAGTAATTTTGATATCATCTGTAATCTTATCAAGAACTGCATCTACAGCTGCAAGAGTTTCATCTGAATAGATTGAACGATCAAGTGCTTCTGCTTCTGCTACAAGTTTGTTAAGTTCTGTGTAATCAGCTGCGGGTTCACCCTGTGAAGGTATTCTGATTGTTTCACGGCTGAGTTCTTCACCGCAAACTGTACAGTAAACTACTGAATCATATTTACCGTCGTTGTACCAGTCAGCTTCCACTCTGTTTTCTTCAACCGCTTCACCGGGTGTATGACCGAGTGCAGGAATTTCAACGGGAGTTGTGCTGAGTTTTTCACCGCATACTGAACAGTAAACTACTGAGTTGTAAGAACCAGCTTTTACACAGTCGGGTTCAACTCTGTTTTCTTCAACTGCTTCAGCTTCTTTGTGACCAAGAGCGTCAACTAATTCCTGAGCAACGAGAACTTCGCCGCAAACTGAACAATGTTTACCTTCTGTAAGACCTGTGTTTACGCAATCAGGAGCAACTGCTTCGTCAACAACTTCTGTGTGACCAAGTGCAGGAACTGTTGTTGTTACACGGCTTGTTTCAACACCACATACTGTACAGTAAATAACTGTATCATAAGAACCATCTTTTACACAATCAGGAGCAACATTGTTTTCAACAACTTCTTCGCCGTCTGTGTGACCGAGTGCAGGAATTTCAACTGTTACACGGCTGATTTCTTCGCCGCATACTGTACAATAAACTACTTCATCATAAGAACCTTTTTCTGTACATGTGGGAGCTTTTTCGTTTTCTTTTACTGCTTCTGCAGGAGTGTGACCGAGTGCAGGAATAATAACTTCCTGACGGCTGATTTCAACACCACATACTGTACAGTAAACTACTTCATCATAAGAACCGTCTGTTGGTCCTGTTGCAGGAACTTCGTTTTCCTTAACTGCTTCGCCTTCTGTATGACCAAGTGCAGGAACTGTTTCTGTTGTAACTGAAAGTTTTTCACCACATACTGAACAGTATACTACCATATCATAAGAGCCTTTTTCTGTACATGTAGGAGCTTTTTCGTTTTCTTTAACAGCGTCTGCTTCTGTATGTCCGAGAGCAGGAATTTCAACTGTTACACGGCTGACTTCTTCTGCAGGAGTACAGCATGCACAGTAAACTACTTCATCATAAGAACCTTTTTCTGTACATGTAGGAGCTTTTTCATTTTCTTTAACTGTTTCACCGGGTTCATGACCTGTTGCAGGAACAATAACTTCCTGACGGCTGATTTCAGCACCACATACTGTACAGTAAACTACTGAATCGTAAGAACCGTCTGTTGTTGCTGTTGCAGGAACTTCGTTTTCCTTAACTGCTTCGCCTTCTGTATGACCGAGAGCAGGAACTGTTGTTGTTGCAGATGAAAGTTTTTCACCACAGATTGAACAGTAAACTACCATGTCATATGAACCTGTGTTTACACAGTCAGCAGCAACTTCATTTTCTTTAACTGCATCTGCTGCAACGTGAACACAACCTTCGAATTTAGCACCATCAACGTTGATGGGAAGACCATAGAGCTTGCCTGCAGTTGCTGATTCAAGAACTGTAGCAGCACCCTTACCAACGTATGTAGCTGATCTTGTGTCGAATGCAGGTGTATCAACGCCTGTAGGAACTACAAATGCAGGATCAACCATGATTACGCCTTTGCCGTCTGTCGGAGCATCAGCTTTAACTTTAAGTTTGAATGATGCAAGAGCTGTTGTGTTATCAAACTGTCTTGTAGCTTCTGCACCAAGGCTTGCTAACCAAACAAATCCGATTCTGAGAAGACCGTACTGTGCCTTCTGAGCGGGTGTGTAGAGACCTGCATACATAGCTTCCTGTGCGTCTGCTGCAAGGAGTGACTGAGCCACGCCTGTGAATTTGGCAGTTGTATCGCCAAGAAGGTCTGTGAAAATCTCGTCTGTTGTGCCCTCAACTTCATAATAGTTCTTGTCATATGCCAACATAATCTGAAGAGCATGAACCTTATAGTTGTTCTGGAGAGAAACTGTAGCTGTAACTACATCTCCGGGCTGAGGCTTTGCATTATCTGTTGTAAGTGTGATTGTAGCCTGTTCGCTTGTCCACACCGTTGCAGATACTGCCACTGCAAATACGTTAAACACCATGAGTAACGCAAGTGCAATACTGAGAACTTTTTTTGCCATTGTTTTTTACCTCCTAATGGTAAATTTGGTATTTAATATAATCCTATATTTTTATTCTCTTTCGAGAAAAACACCACTTAGTTATACGCTGTATATGTACCTGTTGCCTGATTTATTTCACCGGCAAAAACAAGATAGGAATCAAGAGCAATTTTATCACTCACGGTAAACGAGCCGTCACCGTCAAGGTCCGCAGCAAGGTTTTCAAAGCCCATAAGGCTTCTTTCATATGCTTCTGCAAGATCCATATAGACATAATCAGTCGCATCTACAAGAGCATCACCATTTATATCTCCTGCAACGATAACTATATATTCTCCGTATACTTTTCCTCCGAAAATAAGAGTAACTATTGTACCTGTTCCGATTCTGTTATCCTGAGAAGGAGTAATCAGAAGTTCACAACCTACTCCTTTTGCATATTCGTCAATATCATCAATAACATTGACATCTATACCACGGATAAAACCTTTTTCTTTATCAATCACAGTATTGGAACCTTCAACAGGGACAATATCAGGGAAGGGGAAAGAAACCAAAGCGTTCGTACATTCGAACTCAATGTTTCCCTGAACAAGATCGCTGAATGAAGGTGTATCAACACCGGGTTTTATCATCTGTGTATAGAAAAGATTTTTGTTGCCGACAACAATGTCACCTGACATGCCCATCGTAATATCTTTTTTTGCTTTAAGTTGGAAAGTAAAGAAATCCATTCCATCCGGTTTATTATAGGAAAGAGCACCGGACTGTGATGAAAAACCAATCCATTGTACTACAATACTTCCGTAATTTTCGGGTGTATACTCTGATGTGAACTCAGAATTATTAGAAACGTTAGCTTTTGAGAAAGAACCTCCGTGAGCTGTCATTTCTTCAGTAACTGCTTCTGAACCTTCCACATATTCAAAAAATGAATTTGAAAAAAGAACCGGCCAACGCATTGCAACTGCATCATAATCAGTAGCAACATTAACCGTAACTGTGATTACATCTCCCGGTTTTACTGTGTCAGTACTGGTTTTTATTGTAACCTTTGTAACACCGTCTGCTGTTTCTTCTTCAATAAATGCATCCTCTGCAGATGATGTAACTGCAAATATACCAAGGAGCATCACTACAGAAAGGAGAAAAGCTATAACTTTTTTGGACTTTTTCATATATTATGCAGACCTTTCTCTCAAAATGCAGATAATTACACTCTTATCTTATTCTACAATAGGAATTCTACCACAAAGATTACGATATGTAAATAGTTTTTAACAAATTTTCTATTAAAATTTATTAATTTCGCGAAAGGCCATTGTTCTTTATGTGAAATTAATCAAAATAAGCCTTTGTACTTCTCAATAAAATTTATAAAATACTATTGCAATATTTGGCGATTTAATATATACTATTATTATTATGTGGGTTATCGGAGATGTAACCCAAGTAACGGAGGTAAGTCTCTTATGAAAAAATTCAAAAAACTTATTGCAATCATTATGGCAGCACTTATTGTTCTTTCACTTTCTTCATGCGACCTTATTCAGGATGCTGAAATCACACCTGCTCTTTCCGGTGTTGAGGCAGGCGACATCCGTATCGGTATTCTTTACGCTGAAGATTACGAAAGAGAAGACACAGCAGCTTTCATCCAGCAGCAGGCTATCAACACAATGTGGGGTACATACGGACTTGCAGGTACTATTGCCAAGAATAAAGTTCCCGTTGATAACGAACAGAAGATCAGAGATCAGATTATCTCATGTGTAAAAGAAAGCGGATGTAACGTTGTTCTTTCAACAGATGAAGCTTTCACAAAGTTTGCTTATGAATTTGCAAACAACGAAGATTATAAAGAAATTATCTTTGTTTGTCTTGACAGCACTAAGGAATATGAAAACACAGCAAACTTCCACTGCTTCTATCCCGATTACACTCAGGCCTACAAACTTGCAGGCGTTGCTGCAGCAGCAAAACTCGGCAACACAAACATTCCTCTCACAGAAGATAATGCTGAATATGCAGCTGCATTTGCTGAAGGTGTGAAAGAAGTTGCTCCCAAGGCAAAAGTAATCAATGGTGCTACGATTGATACTTACGGCACAATCGTAACAAACTGGCATGTTTATTACATTACACTTATTGAAAACATCACTCTCGGTAAGTTCTCAGAAATGGGTAACTACTATGCAGGTGTTGAAACAGGTTTCTGTGATTTTGTTGCTAATGAAGATTATGTAACAGAAGACGGCGAAGCAAAAATGTCAGATGTAAGACTCAGCTACTGCGAAGCAAAATAAAAAAACAACAATTAAACCTGCCGTCAGAAAACGGCAGGTTTTTTGCTATATATAATAGTATACAAAACGGAGAATTAAAATGGGTTTATTTAAGAGAAAAAAATGTGCGTTCTGCGACGAAAAAATCGGTGCCTTTAACAAAGGAAAGCGTTTTTCGGACGGTGAACTGTGCAGCGACTGTTCAGGTGAGCTGAGTGCCAACTGGCACGATACTGCAAAACACAGTCTCAGCGATGCAGTAGCACACATTGATGAAAGAAAAAATAATCTGGAAAAACTTAAGAGTGAATTTAATCCCGATATTTATTACGGATTCAGACCTACGCTTTTTGTTGACAATGAAAGAGAGCTTTTCTGTATTACTCTCGGCGGTGCAAGAGAAAGTTACGGTGATGTTCCCAGATATGTAAACGAAAACTGTGATTTGTTTTCATTCTCTCAGCTTGAAGACACAATGATTTCTTCATCTGATAGCGGCATACATACACTTACAGTTTTTATCAAAAATCATCCCTGGGCAACAAAGCTTGTCTTCAGAGACAGAATCGCTTCCAACTATGAGGATATGCTTGTAGTTGATGCGGAATTGAGAAGAATAAGTTATATGGAAAAATAAATCTTACTTTTAAAAAAACTACCTCTTTTACCAATCAGGTAAAAGAGGTAGTTTTTTGTATTCAATTATTTAATAACAATATTTACAAGTCTGCCCTTGACATAAAGCTCTTTTACAATTGTCTTACCGTCAATTGCTTCTTTGATTCTTTCGTCTTCTTTTGCAAGAGCGATTGCATCTTCATTTGAGATTTCAGCAGGAATGTTCATCTTTGTTCTTACCTTGCCGTTAATCTGAACAACGATTTCGATTGTTGCGTCAACACATTTTGCTTCATCGTATGTGGGCCATTCACTTACTGCAAGAAGCTCTTTATTGCCGAGAACCTCGTTGAGTTCTTCTGTGATGTGAGGTGCAAATGGATTGAGAAGAGAAATAAATGTTGACAGTTCTTTTCTTGTAATTGAACCTGCATCGTAGATATCATTGAGAAGTGTCATGAGTGCTGCAATTGCTGTGTTATATTTAAGAGATTCAATATCACTTGAAACCTTCTTGATTGTTTTATTGAAAGCAACCTCAAGTTTTTCTGAATATTCATCTCCGTCAGCAAGAATTGTCTGGAGATTCCATACTCTGTCAATAAATCTCTTACAACCTCTTACGCTGTCCTCTGACCAGGGTGCTGCTTTTTCATAGTCGCCCATGAAGAGAACGTAGGTTCTGAGAACGTCTGCACCAAATGAATCAACAACATCGTTGGGGTCAATAACGTTTCCTCTTGATTTTGACATCTTAACTCCGTCAGGTCCGAGAATAAGTCCCTGAGCAGTTCTCTTTGCATAAGGTTCTGATGTAGGAACTGCACCGATGTCATAGAGGAATTTGTGCCAGAATCTTGAGTAGATGAGATGACGTGTTACGTGTTCCATACCGCCGTTGTACCAGTCAAC
>JAZOAY010000062.1:0-13640 GCA_045595725.1 Acutalibacteraceae bacterium
GCAGTGATTATCCTCGAACAATGACAGCAATAACATATAAAATGAGCTATGATTTCCTTGTTAAATCAAATGAAATCAGTGAAGAAAACAAAAGGCTTTTCCTCGGTGAAAATGCAAGAAAATTCTATGGCTTTACAGATATTCCGACTCCCGAAAAAATCAAAAATATGGTTGAAGACTAAAAAATCAAACCTCAAAATATTCACGAAGCTCCTCAAGTGCCTTTGTTTCAATTCGTGACACATAAGAACGGGAAATTCCCAACTTTTTGGCTATTTCCCTTTGTGTCAGCGGTTCTGTATCATAAAGACCGTATCGCATAATTAAAATCTGCTTTTTTCGTGTGTCCTCAATTTTATCAATATATTTATACAGTTTTTCAGTCTGAATTTTCAGCTCCACATCATCGAAAACAGATTCAGTGCTGAAAATAATGTCACTAAAGGTTAGGGGATTACCTTCGCTGTCGGTATCAATTGGCTCATCCATAGAAATTTCCTGTGCATTCTTTTTTCTTGTACGAAAGTGCATAAAAATCTCATTTTCAATACACCTTGAAGCATAGGTGGCAAGACGAGTACCTTTTGTATAGTCAAATGTGTTTATAGCTTTAATAAGACCGATTGTGCCGATTGAAATAATATCCTCCTGGTCAGAATAATTTGAATAATATTTTTTGATAATGTGAGCTACAAGTCGCATGTTGTGATTAACAAGCCGATTTCTTGCATTTATATCTCCGTTTTCGTGAAACTTAATCAGTTCTTCCTGTTCTTCTTTTGCACTCAAGGGCTTTGGAAAAGAATTTGTAGAAGATAAATGGAGCATAAAATAGAGAATGCTTGTGGATAAGCTTTGTAACAATGATAATAACATAAGAACACCTCAAGGGAATATATGCTTCATATTAAATAAAGTTTGCAAGTCCTGAAAAAAATTATGAAAAAAGTCCTTGACATTGAGATTAATTTATGATATTATAATTAAGCCCAATACGGAGAGATACCGAAGTGGTTATAACGGAACGGTCTTGAAAACCGTCGTACGGCAACGTACCGTGGGTTCGAATCCCACTCTCTCCGCCATCTTACAAAAAAACAGCAAATTTCGGTTTGCTGTTTTATACTTTAAAGAGAAGTAACGCTACCAATGGAGAAGTACTCAAGTTGGTGACGAGGCGCCCCTGCTAAGGGCGTAGGTCGGGTAACCGGCGCAGGAGTTCGAGTCTCCTCTTCTCCGCCAAAATCGGCAAGGTTCGTAAGAATCTTGCCGATTTTACTTATTACCTCTTCACTATTCATTCTTCACTACTTAATCTGAACCGATTTTTGCGAAGTAATAAGTAAAAAGTAATAGTGAAGAAGTTCGGGTCTGAGACGCAATTATAGCCCCCTGCCACACTTCACAGTGTAGCAGGGGCTCTTTTTACAGCATACCAATAATTTCTTTAAACTCCTTTGTATCACGCACTGAATCAAACTCATCATGAAGCAGCCATTTGTCACGAAGTATTTCGCAAAGAGGTCGTGTGTCTGAAGTTTCAAAATCAAGTTTTCTTTCTGTAATTTCTCCAACCAGAACTGCACTGTAATTCTGTTCATCAGGTCGATTGTCAAATGCCTTTGCTTCGTCAACTGCTATATACAGGTGTTTGTACATATTATCAAAATCACCCATAAGTGCGTATCTTTTAGCAATGTCAAAATCAAGCCATACAGAACCCCAATTGTTGTTCGGGCGATTGCCGTCAAGAATCAGTTTTTCTAACTCAAACAGTTTCTTTATGGCAATAAGTTCAGTTTCTGCATCCACAACATCCGCATCGGCTAAAAGCCAAATAAAAGTGTTCAATAACTCATAACTATCTTTAATTGCTTTTTGCAAAAACGGAAGTTCTTCTTTCTCTTCCAAAGCCCACCAGATATGCATTTCACGACACAATTCCATAGGTGGCAGAGTTTCATAAATCTGTCTGCCAAATTCTTTTCTATCGTGCAAAACATGATTAAAAGCAAGTCTTGCTGTTGCTGCAAGTCTGATATTCTGATCAGGACAATATTTCATGATTCTTTCGCCTAAAGCCGTAATTTCAGCATCATACTTTTTCATATTCTCTTCCCAATCAGGAATATTTCCTGAGTTATCTGTCGAACAAAACAAAGCATACATCAATTTGTCAAGCAATACATAATTATTGGGATATTCCGCCACACCTTCACGTGCAATTGAAATACATTCGTTTATTTCACCTTTGTTAATTGAAATCTGAAAACGTTCCATGTATTCCTCTACCTTTTTGTTCTCAGCAATATCGTCAACCCCCAATAAATTATCTACAGTTATTTCAAAAATTTTTGCAAGTTGTGGTAAAAGCTCCATGTCGGGATAGCAGACACCCGATTCCCAACGCGAAACAGATTGACATGAAACCCCTAACATTTCAGAAAGTTGTTCCTGAGTTATATCTTTTTGTCGCCTTAAATTCTTTATATTTTCTCCTATTGATAGTTTCATAATAAAAACCTCCTGAATAAATCCTGAAGTTACGTATCTTCTGTCATTAGTTTATGATTTTTATTATGATTTTTCAACTACTCATTAATTGATATTTTTTAACTAAGATAGTGAAAAACCTCTGCCTGAAAACAAGCAGAGGTTTATTCTTAACCTATAACCTTATCTTTGATTTCCTGAACTGCTTTTTCTGCAAACTCAGCTATTGTCATTGAACCAATATCGCCCTGACCTCTCTTGCGTACGGAAACTGTACCTTCTTCTGCTTCTTTATCACCGATAACAAGCATGTAGGGGATTTTTTCAAGCTGTGCTTCACGGAGTTTGTAACCCAATTTTTCACTTCTTGTGTCAACGTCGATTCTTTCAACTCCTGCTTCTTCAAGTGCTTTCTTAACAGCATATGCAGCATCCTGATGTCTGTCTGCAATTGGAACAATTCTTACCTGCTCAGGTGAGAGCCAGATGGGGAACGCACCTGCATATTTTTCAATAAGAAGAGCAAGTGTTCTTTCGTAACAGCCGATTGATGTTCTGTGGATGATATAGGGATTTTTCTTTGTACCGTCACGGTCTACATATTCCATGCCGAATTTTTCAGCAAGCATCTGGTCAATCTGAATTGTGATAAGCGTGTCTTCCTTACCGAAAACATTCTTGATCTGGATGTCAAGTTTAGGACCGTAGAATGCTGCTTCACCGATACCGACTTTATAATTGATACCAATATCATCAAGGATTTCTTTCATGATACCCTGAGCTTCATCCCACTGTTCGGGAGTACCGATATATTTTTCTGTATCGTTGGGATCCCACTGTGAGAAACGATATGAAACGTCATCATAAAGACCAAGTGTTTTAAGCATAAATATGCAAAGGTCAAGACATCTCTTGAATTCATCTGCAAGCTGTTCGGGAAGGCACATAAGATGACCTTCTGAAATTGTGAACTGGCGAACACGGATAAGACCATGCATTTCGCCTGATGATTCGTTTCTGAAAAGAGTTGATGTTTCAGCCAGTCTCATGGGAAGATCTCTGTAGGATCTTGCACGGTTGAGATATGCCTGATACTGGAAAGGACATGTCATAGGACGCAGTGCAAAAACTTCATCATCCTTTTCTTCATCACCGCGAACAAACATACCGTCTTTGTAATGATCCCAGTGACCTGAAATTTTGTAAAGGTCTGATTTTGCCATAAGAGGAGTTTTTGTTCTCATCCAACCTCTTCTTGCTTCTTCATCTTCAACAAATCTCTGGAGAAGCTGAACGATAATTGTACCTTTGGGAAGAAGAATGGGGAGACCCTGACCGATGCAATCAACTGTTGTGAAAATTTCAAGTTCACGACCGAGTTTATTGTGGTCACGTTTCTTTGCTTCTTCAAGCATTGTGAGATGCTCTTCAAGAAGTGATGATTTTGTAAATGCTGTACCGTAAATTCTCTGAAGCATTTTATTGTTTGAGTCACCTCTCCAATAAGCACCTGTACAAGATGTCAGCTTGAAAGCTTTGATTCTTCCTGTATCAGGCACGTGAGGGCCTGCACAAAGTTCAACAAACTCACCCTGTTTGTAGAATGAAATATTTTCACCCTTGTCAGCGTGTTCTTTGATAAGCTCGATTTTATAAGTTTCTCCTGCTTCTTCCATAAGCTTGATTGCTTCTTCGGGAGAAAGTTCAAATTTTTCAAGAGGAAGTTCTTCTTTGACGATTTTCTTCATCTCTGCTTCGATTTTTTCGAGAATTTCGGGAGTGAAAGAAATATCACTGTCGAAGTCATAGTAGAAACCGTTTTCAACTGACGGTCCGATTGTAAGTTTTGTTCCAGGGTAAAGACGTTTTACAGCCTGAGCGAGAATATGTGACGCTGTGTGACGGAAAGCCTTTTTGCCGTCTTCATCGTCAAATGTTACAAATTCAAGTTCGCAATCTTCATGAAGTTCTTCTCTTAAATCCTTTACTTCACCATTAATTCTGCAAACGCATACAGCTTTGTAAAGACCTGCACCGATTGACTTTGCAACTTCCATTGCGCTGATGCCTGCTTCAAACTCACGTATGTCGTCTCTGAGTTTTACTTTAATCATATTTATCTCTCCTTACATTATTTATAAATTAAAAATAAAAAAGCCCATCCCTGTAAAATAGGGATGAGCATAATTTCTGCCCACGGTTCCACCCGTATTGCCACAAAAAAAGTGACCACTCAATAACTTTTAACGCAAGTTTTACGTCTGCCTTAATCAAAGCTTTCGACAGCTCTCGGGAGCGGTAACCGTTCTCACTTTTTTTGCATCCGATTTCAGCCAATGTCAGATGCTCTCTGAAAAAAAAGTAATCGAAAACAGCCTTCTCCTTCAACGATTTTCAATATTCATGGATGTTTTTCAATATACATGAATTATATCACCTCTTTTTCTTCGTGTCAAGGATATTTAATTGACTTTTTATGAAATAACTGTTATCATAATTATCAAAGAATAACAGGAAAGAATGGTGACACAAATGGCAGAAAATAAATATCAGGAACTTCTTAAAAAGATGACTCTTGAAGAAAAAGCAAGTCTTTGTGACGGCCTTGACTATTGGCACAGTCAGCCCATAGAGAGATTGGGCATTAAATCAATTGCTTTCAATGACGGACCTCACGGAATCCGCAAAAAAGGTAATCCCGAAGAAAGCAAAGACCTTCTGAAAGGTGTTCCTGCAATTTGCTTCCCCACAGCATCAGCAACTGCTTGTTCATGGGATCCTGATCTTATTTACAGAATGGGTCAGGCACTCGGTGATGAGTGTCTTAAAGAACAGGTTTCTGTTCTTCTCGGTCCCGGTACCAACATAAAGCGTTCGCCTCTTTGCGGAAGAAATTTTGAATATTTTTCAGAGGATGGTGTGCTTGCAGGTGAAATGTCTGCAGCATTTATAAATGGTGTTCAGTCAAAAGGAATCGGCACTTCTCTCAAGCATTTTGCTGCTAACAATCAGGAATCACACAGAATGACAATCAACACCGTCGTTGACGAAAGAACTCTTCGTGAAACATATCTTCTTCCCTTTGAAATTGCCGTGAAAAAGGCACAACCGTGGACTGTAATGTGCTGTTACAACCGTGTTAACGGATATTACGGTGCTGAAAACAAATGGCTTCTTACAGATGTTCTGCGTGATGATTGGGGATATGAAAACCTTGTTATCACTGACTGGGGTGCAGAAAACGAACGTGTTCCCGGTCTTATTGCAGGTCAGGAAATTGAAATGCCCACATCTTCCGGTGAAGGTACTCGCCTTATTGTTGAAGCTGTTAAAAACGGTACTCTTGATGAAAGCGTTCTTGATACTGCTTGTGAAAGAATTCTTAAACTTGTTGATAAGGGTATAACAAATCTCAGAAAAGATGCTACATACAACCCTGCAGAACACCACAAACTTGCACGTGAAATTGCAGGACAATGTATGGTTCTCATGAAGAACGACAACAACCTTCTTCCCCTTAAAAAAGATGCAAACATCGCAGTTATCGGTGAAATGGCTGTTAAACCCCGTTATCAGGGTGCAGGTTCATCACTTATCAATCCTATTGACCTTGATTCAGCATATTCAACAATGAAAGACATGGGCATCAAGTTCAATTATGCACAGGGTTATTCAACCAACAAGAAAGATAAAAAGAGTGACGACTCATATATTTCTGAGGCTGTTAATACTGCAAAAAATGCCGATGTTGCACTTCTCTTTATCGGACTTACCGATGAATTCGAAACTGAGGGTAATGACAGAAAACATCTTCATATTCCTGAACTTCACAATAAACTCGTTAACGAAGTCCTTAAAGTCAACAAAAATGTTGTAGTTGTACTTTCAGGCGGTGCAGCAATCGAAATGCCCTGGGCAGATAATGTTCCTGCAATTCTCAACATGTTCCTTACAGGTCAGGCAGGCGGTAGTGCTGTTTGCGATGTTATTTTCGGAGATGTTAACCCCAGCGGTAAACTTGCCGAAACATATCCCCTTGCACTTGAAGATAACTCAAGTTACAACTACTTCCCCGGCACATCTGTTTCCGTTGAATACAGAGAAGGAATTTATGTAGGTTATAAATATTATGATACTGCTAACAAAAAAGTCCGCTTCCCCTTTGGTCACGGTCTTTCATACACAACATTTGAATACAGTGACATAAAAGTTTCTGCAGACAAAATCAAGGATACTGATACTGTTACAGTTTCATTCAAGATTAAAAATACAGGTTCTGTTGACGGTGCAGAAGTTGCACAGATATATGTAAGTGACGTTGAGAGCACAATCTATCGTCCAGCTAAAGAGCTTAAAGGCTTCAAAAAAGTTTTCCTGAAAGCAGGAGAGGAAAAAGAAGTTTCAATCACTCTTGATAAACGTGCTTTTGCTTATTACAACGTGAACCTTCAGGATTGGCATGTTGAAAGCGGTGACTTCAGAATTCTTGTAGGTGCTTCAAGCCGTGACATAAAACTTGAAACAACTGTTTTTGTTGAATCAACAGTTGAAGCTGAGATTCCCGATTACAGACAGTCAGCTCCATGTTATTACAATGCAGATATTACAAATGTTACAGATAAAGAGTTTACTGCTGTTTACGGTAAGGAATTACCACCATCACAGAGAGACAAGAGCCAGCCTCTTACAATTCTCAACACTCTTGAAGATGCTGCTGACGGTAAATGGGGCGGCAGACTCAACAGAATGCTCAAAAAATTCCTGGGCACAGAAACACTCATGGGAGCAGTTGCACTTCAGACACCTATTAAGAATTTCATTTCCATGAGCTTTGGTCTCTTCAGTCCCGAAATGGCAAAAGGACTTCTTGTTATCCTTAATGAAGACAAAATGTGCAAAGGTCTCAGAATTATTTTCAAAGGCGTACCCAATCTTATTAAAAACCTGGGCAAATTAAAGCAAATCTGATTTAGAATAGGGTTGCATTGTGCAACCCTATTTTTGAAGGTGTTTTTATGAATTACAATTTACCTCTCACTCCATACCCGAACACAGTAGAAATTTTTCAAAATAAAAACAAAATAAATTTTTCAGAAATATCTTTTGAAAACGCTGAAAATATTTTCGAGAAAGATGAATATGAAATTAAAATAACAGACGGAAAAATTTTCGTAAATTTTTCAAATGAACAAGGAAAATTTTATGCTGAAAAAACTTTACTTCAATTAGAAAATTCAGGAGAAAAAATCCCCGACTGCATTATCAGAGACAAACCGCAATTTTCACATCGCGGTTTCATGCTTGACCCTTGCCGTCATTTTCTCACGGTGGATGAAATCAAAAAAATTATTGATGCTGTAGCATATCTTAAAATGAATGTTTTCCATTGGCATTTGAGTGATGACCAAGGATTCCGCATAGAAAGTAAAAAATTCCCTCTGCTGAATGAAATCGGTTCTTACAGAAAGAACTCACTTTTCGGCAGAACAAATGAAGGAAAACCTCACGGCGGTTTCTTTACGCATGAAGAAATAAAAGATGTTGTTGCATACTGTAGAGAAAGGCAAATTGAAGTGATTCCTGAAATTGACCTGCCCGGTCACACAATCGCAATTATTGCTTCATATCCTGAACTTTCATGCAGAAAAGAAAAAATTGATGTATGCATGAAACAGGGAATTTTTCCTGAAATTCTTTGTGCAGGTAACGAAAAAGTTTATGAATTTCTTTTTGAACTTTTAGATGAAATAATTCCCCTTTTCCCGTCAGAATACTTTCATATCGGCGGTGATGAAGTTCCGAAAAAGAATTGGAAAAACTGCGAATGTTGCACCAGAAAACTTCGCAAAGAAAATCTTAAAAACTTTGATGAACTTCAGGGTTATTTCATGAACAGAATTGCAACTTTTCTTATTTCAAAAAACAAAACACCCATCATGTGGAACGAAACTCTTAAAAGCGGAAAAATCAGCACCGGAAATACTGTCATTCAGCATTGGCTTCACAACAAAAAAATCATGGAAGATTTCATTGCTGACGGTGGAAAATATATTGAGTCTGACTTTTTCCATTTTTATTCTGACTATCCTTACCACATGACACCCCTGAAAAAAGTTTATGATTTTCCAGCAGAAAAAACAGAAAATCTTCTTGGTATTGAAACTCCTGCATGGTCTGAATATATACGAGATTTTAACAAGCTTTCATTCATGCTTTTTCCACGCATTTGCGCTGTTGCAGAAATCGGATGGACAAAAAACGAAAATAAAAATTATGACAGATTTTATGATAATTTAAAACACCTTTATCCTTATTTCAAATCACAAGGAATTAATCCCGCAGATTTAAAATTTGTCAACCCGAATGTCTTTAAACGACTCGGAGGTACAATAAAATATTGGTGTTCAAAAAGATAACAAAAAGTCGTCTCAGTTTCTTTCTGAGACGACTTCTTTCTTATATTTTATTCGGGACGTACAACCGTTCCACACGATAAAACCGTTGTTACCATTATATAATAGCGTCGCAGACCCGACATTTTTCATTTTGTCCTTTGCATTTTTCACTTTGTGGGATATTCAAGATTTGTATAACCGGACAAAACCTTTACCATATCTGCTGCATCAATTTTTGCCTGTGTCAAATCATGGTCACGGTAGTTCCCGCATTCCACTGCACTTACACCGGGAATTTCGCCCTCGTAATCAGCAATAAACTGAAATGCTTCTCTTGCCAGTTTAATAACATCCTGACCATCCATACCACGCGTGAGAAAATAGCATCCTGTTCTGCAACCCATAGGTCCGAAGTAAATTATGTTATCCGTAAACTCTGAATTTCTCACATAAGTTGCAAAAAGATGCTCGATTGTATGGATTGAACCGTTTGTGAGACCTTCTTCAACATTGGGCCTTCTCATTCTGATATCGTAAGTTGTAACATCTCCGTCAACACGGGAAACATACATTCCCTTGGGAAGAATTGTGTGGTCGATTGTAAAACTTGCAATTTTTTTCATAATGTTTACTCCTTCATGTTTTCATAAAGCTTAATTACTGCTTTTCTTAAAACTTCGTTTTCTTTTTTTCTCAAAGACGGGTCATCTGTGAGAATATTCTTTGCCTCTGCCTGTGCTTCTTTCAGAGTTTTCATATCACTCAGAAGATTTGCAATTTTCATCCGAGGCAAGCCGTGCTGACGTGACCCGAAAAAGTCACCCGGTCCTCTGAGTCTTAAATCTTCATCTGCAATTTTAAAGCCGTCAGAAGTTTTACACATAACCTTAAGCCTTGTCTGTGCTTCTTCATTTTGTGCATCGCTGACTAAAATACAGGTCGATTTCTCTTTGCCTCTGCCAACTCGTCCTCTTAGCTGATGAAGTTGAGAAAGTCCGAACATTTCAGCATTTTCTATAACCATAATAACTGCATTAGGAACATCAACACCAACTTCAATAACAGTTGTTGCAATAAGAAGCTGCGTTTTTCCCTCAGCAAACTCTTTCATGACTTCATCTTTTTCTTTCGGTTTCATTTTACCGTGAAGAAGTCCCACAGTGTAATCCCTGAACTCATTGCTTTTCAGGTTTTCATAAAATTCTGTTGCGGAAGTCAGTTCACTTTCTTCCGATTCAACAAGAGGACAGACAATATATCCTTGCAGACCTCTGTCGAGGTGTTTTTTAACGTAATTCATTGCTCTCTCATGTTTTCCGTAATCAACAAAAAACGTATCAATTTTTTGTCTTCCGGGAGGCAATTCATCAAGAACAGAAACGTCAAGGTCACCGTAAATCATCAAAGCAAGAGTTCTTGGAATTGGTGTTGCAGACATAACAAGCAAATGAGGTTCTGTTCCTTTTTTAGAGAGATTTCCTCTTTGAGCAACACCAAAACGATGCTGTTCATCTGTTACAGCAAAACCTAAATTATAAAACTCTACATCTTCCTGAATAATGGCGTGAGTTCCCACAAGCAAATGGATTTCACCTTTTTTTAGTTTTTCCTTAATTTCATCTTTCTGTTTTTTTCGGAGAGAACCGGTAAGTAAAGCAACCTCGATGTCCGTATCCTTAAAAAATTTTGAAAGCGTCTGATAATGCTGAGTTGCTAAAATTTCTGTGGGTGCCATCAACGCACTCTGAAATCCGTTCTTTGCTGCATTGTAAATAAGTGCTGCCGCAACTGCAGTTTTACCTGATCCGACGTCACCCTGAACAAGTCTGTTCATGGGCACATCTATTTTCATGTCTTCTACTGCTTCCCTGACCGCTCTTGACTGAGCACCTGTCATTGTAAAGGGAAGCAGCGAACAGAATTCGTCTGTTTTATCTTCTTTTATAACATTTCCTGTCTGTTTTCTCGACCTTGAACGAAGAAGGAGGAGTCCCAACTGCAAAATAAAAAGTTCTTCAAAAATAAGCCTTCTTCTTGCCACCTCAAGATTTTTTTCCGACTGAGGAAAATGTACATTTTCTATTGCAAAAATCAGAGATGCAAGTTTATATTTCATTCTGATACTGTCAGGTAATGTTTCTCTCAAATCGTTTTTCATAACGTCAATTGCAGTCCTGACAGTCTTTTCAATTATCTTGGTAGAAAGAGCCTGAGTTGAAGAATAAATCGGTCTTATTCTGTCACCACCCTCAGATGATGCAAAAGCAGGGTTAGTCATTTCTCTTTTTAAAAAACTGCCTCCCACTTTACCGAAGAAAATATATTCTTCACCCTCTTTCAGAGCTTCCGCGGCATATTTATTGTTGAAAATTGTAAGGTCCATAACTTCTTCGCCATCAGAAATTCCCGATTTATAAATTGTAAGACCTTTTCTGATGTTTGCTCCGTAAGGCGTATGAGTTATAAAACCTTTAATACATGCAGTTTCACCGATAACAGTTTCGGAGATTTTCTTTACTTTACTCCAGTCTTCATATATTCTTGGGTAATATTCAAGAATATCCCCCACAGAGTTAATGCCGAGCTTTGAAAAAAGCTCGGCTCGTTTTTCTCCAACACCTTTTAAATATCTGATATCAGTGCTGATTTCCATAATTGCTGTTCCTTACTCAACTGAAATTACGAAACTGTATACAGGCTGACCGCCGCAAAGAACAGACACATCAACCTTACCTGCAAATTTTGCTGAAATCATTGCTTCAAGTTCATTTGCTTCCTCTTCAGAAGAATCTTCACCGTAGATAATTGTTACCATTGAAGCATCAATTTTCTTTATAAGACTCTTTGTGATTTTATATCCTGCTTTAACAACTGAATGTTCGATTTCAGTAATTTTTCCATTTTCAAGGCCAAGAATTTCACCCTGTTTTACACTCTTACCTTCAACAACGCTGTCGCGTGCAGCGAAAGTTACCTGTCCTGTCTGAACATGGTTTGCAGCAACCATCATGTTGTCCATGTTTTCCTTTGAACGGAGTGATTCATCAAAGTTAAGCATTGCAGTAATACCCTGAGGAATTGTTCTTGTGGGAAGAACATGCACTTTCTTTGAAGTAAGAGGTGCAACCTGCTCAGCAGCCATAATAATGTTTTTATTATTAGGAAGAACGAAAACATGTTCAGCCGCTGTACTGTTTACTGCTTTGAGGAGGTCTGCTGTACTTGGGTTCATTGTCTGACCGCCGCTTACAACATTATCAACTCCGATTTCTTTGAAAAGCTCAGTTACGCCTTCACCTGCTGCAACTGCAACAAAGCCGTATTTCTTTTCAGGTTCTGCAAGAGGAACATCGGCCTCGTCCTCAACGTCATCTCCTGCTCCCCATTCTGCATTAGCGTGCTGGAGCTTCATGTTTTCAATTTTAATATTCATAAGTGAACCGAGTTTAAGACCTGCCTGAATTGCGTTACCGGGTTCGTTTGTATGAACATGAACCTTGACAATTTCTTCATCTTCAACCACTACAACGCAGTCACCGATTGACTCAAGGTAAGCACGCATTTTAATAGCAGAGCCATCTTTCAGGTCCTTCATTTTATCTACAATAAATTCAGTACAATAGCAGAATTTAATGTCAACATTTTCATCACTTGCAGCTCTCACCTGTACTTCCACAGGTTTTGCGCTGTCTCCTGCAAGTTCAATAACCTTTCCGTCGCAGAAAACGCTCTTCATGCCTTCAAAGATACAAAGAAGACCTTTACCGCCTGCATCTACAACACCTGCAGTTTTAAGAACAGGAAGAATTTCGGGAGTTTTTGCAAGTGACTCATCAGCATACTCGCAAACACGTGTCCAGAGTTCCTCGGGAGAAATTGAACTGTCTTTCTTGAAATCTTCGGAAATTTTATCTGAAGTTTCACGGATAACAGTAAGGATTGTACCTTCTGTTGGCTTCATAACTGCGTTATATGCAGACTCTTTACCGTTTTTAAGAGCATTCACAATAACTTCGCTTGTGAGCGTTTCAGCGCCTTTTGCGCCCTTTGCAATGCCCCTGAAAATGAGAGAAAGAATAACACCTGAGTTACCTCTTGCACCTCTGAGAAGTGCAGATGCTGTTTTGTCAAAAACCTCTGTAGCAGTTACACCATCGGGAAGATGTTTTAATTCTCTTGCAGCAGCACCGATTGTCATTGACATGTTTGTACCTGTATCACCATCGGGAACAGGGAAAACATTGAGTGCGTCAACTTCTGTTCTAAGATTGTTTATGTTATTGGACGCAGAAACAATTGCATCCACAATTAAATTTCCTGTAATCATCAGATAAACTCCTCTTATTCACCTTTAAGTCCGTCAACGAAAACATTAACCTTGTTAACTTTAATACCTGTAGCTTCCTCTACGCTGTAGCGGACCTTTTCATCTATACTTTTAACAACAGCTCTGATATTAAGACCGTAAGTCACAACAATATGAAGGTCGATAGAAATACCGTCGCTGTCTTTGTTAACAACAACGCCTTTATCGATATAAGAACGCTTACTGAAAACCTTCGAACGTATGCCCTGTTTAACGTTACCGTCAGACATTCCTGCAACACCGAAGCATGAGGTTGCCGCGTTACCGATTAATTTACGGAAGTAGTTTTCACAAATATCTATTTTGCCAAGGTGATTTTCCAATGTGATCATATTCACCGCTCCCTTACAAGTTTAATTATAATCATTATACTAAAGTCGGATCGT
>JAZOAY010000063.1:0-9436 GCA_045595725.1 Acutalibacteraceae bacterium
TATTATACTTTATCAAGTGCCTGTTTTATATCTGCTATTATATCATCAGCGTTTTCAATTCCGACAGACAGTCTCAGAAGATCCGGACTTATTCCGCATTCTTCAAGTTGTTTATCGTTAAGTTGTCTGTGAGTTGTGCTTGCAGGATGAAGGACACATGTTCTGCAGTCTGCAACGTGTGTTGCTATTGTTGCAAGTTTGAGAGAATCCATAAACTTTGTTGCGGCATCTCTTCCGCCTTTGATACCGAAAGAAACAACACCGCTTGTGCCGTCGGGCATATATTTCTGAGCAAGATCGTAATATTTGTTTCCTTCAAGACCCGGATAATTTACCCATGTAACATTTTCGTTTGCTTCAAGGAATTTTGCAACCTTAAGAGCGTTTTCACAATGTCTCGGAACTCTGAGGAAAAGTGTTTCAAGACCAAGGTTGAGAAGAAATGCATTGTGAGGAGAGGGGATTGAACCTAAGTCTCTCATAAGCTGTGTAACACATTTTGTAATGTAAGCACCTTTGCCGAAACGTTCTGTGTAAATAACTCCGTGGTAAGAGTCGTCGGGAGTTGTAAGTCCCGGATATTTGTCAGATTTTGTCCAGTCAAAGTTACCGCTGTCAACAATTACACCGCCAACCTGAGTTGCGTGACCGTCCATGTATTTTGTTGTTGAATGAGTTACGATATCTGCGCCGAATTCAAAAGGTCTGCAGTTGATAGGTGTGGGGAATGTGTTGTCGACAATAAGAGGAACACCGTGAGCATGTGCAACACGTGCAAAAAGTTCAATGTCAAGAACATTGAGTGAGGGATTTGAAAGAGTTTCTGCAAAAACAACTTTTGTGTTTTCTTTGAATGCTTCATTCAGTTCTTCTTCTGTTGAATCGGGGCTGACAAATGTAAAGTCAATTCCCAACTTTTTCATTGTAACTGAAAAAAGGTTGAATGTTCCGCCGTAAATTGCTGCTGATGCTACAACGTGGTCACCTGCCTGACAGATGTTAAAAACCGAATAGAATGATGCTGCCTGACCTGATGAAGTGAGAACTGCTGCAACACCGCCTTCAAGGTCTGCAATTTTTGCTGCAACTGCATCGTTTGTAGGGTTCTGAAGTCTTGTGTAGAAGTAACCTTCTGCTTCAAGGTCAAAAAGTTTGCCCATTGCTTCGCTGCTTTCATATTTGAAAGTTGTGCTCTGTGTAATGGGAAGAACACGGGGTTCACCGTTTTTTGGAGAATATCCTGAATGGAGACATTTTGTGTTTATTTTCATTTTTATTCTTCTTTCTTTTTATATTTTTATTCAGCAAGAAATTTTTTCATTACATCTGGACCGAAGTCAACGAAGATTCCGCTGTCTTTTGCTGTTTTTTCGTTAATTGAAGTAAAAGTATTTTCTTTTTCACCTTTTTTATGATAAATCATATAAGGCACAGGTTCTGATGAATGAGTTGCCGTTTTAATTGGTGTGGGATGGTCGGGAAGAATGAGAATTTTATAGTCATCAAATTTTTCAAGACCTTCTATTACTACGGGCAGAACTTTTTCATCAATAAGTTCAATTGAACGGACTTTATTTTTTGCCTCTCGTCTGTGCCCGCATTCATCAGGTGCTTCAAAGTGGATATAAACAAAATCACATCCGGAGTTAAAATCTTCAACAGCCTGTTTTGCTTTGCCCTCAAAATTTGTGTCTATGTAACCGGTTGAGCCGGGAACGTCAGGGGTTTTCATTCCCGCACACTGACCGATACCTTTCAGAAGGTCAACGGCTGAAATGATGCTGCCTTTGAGACCGAATGTTTCTTCAAAAGAGGGGAGCATGGGTTTCTTTCCTTCGCCCCAGAGCCAGATTGAGTTTGCAGGAAGTTTTCCCTCTGCCATTCGCTTGATATTTACGGGATGTTTCATGAGAAACTCGTAACTTTCCTTCATCATCCTGATAAGGTTTTCTGCATTCTCGTGAGTTGACAGATACTGTCCTACAACTTGACCTGAAATATCATGAGGAGGCGTCATTGAACCAAGGTCAACCGTTCCTCCGTGCCATATAAGGCAATGTCTGTACTGTACACCTGCGTAGAATTTAAAAATGTCGTTTCCGAAATGTTCTTCAACGGATTTTATAATTTCTGCCGCTTCAGGTGTGGAGATATCTCCGCCTGAATAGTCAACCATTGTTTTGTCTTCATAATTTTCTTCATCTGAAAGAGAAACGAGGTTGCATCTGAGTGCAATATCGTCATCAAGCATTTTAACGCCGATGCTTACCGCTTCCAGAGGTGAACGACCTGTGTAATATTTTTTCGGATCATATCCAAGAACACTTAAATTTGCAACGTCACTACCGGGCTTTAGACCGTCTGCAACGGTTCTTACAAGACCGATTTCGCCTTTTTGTGCAAGTTTGTCAAAGTTAGGCTTGTTTGCTGCTTCCATAGGTGTTCTGCCGCCTAATTCTTCTACAGGCAGGTCTGCCATTCCGTCGTAGAGAATAACTGCATATTTCATATATTCAACTCCTTATGGGGTAAATTTTCACCTATACATCATAACACATTTATACAGTCAAAATCAACATATTGTTACAAATATTTTTTAACTGTTATTTATAGACATCTTTTATAACTTGTGATATAATTTAGATACAATAGGTTAGTATGGTGAATTTTTATGAAAATTAAAATTTTACATAAAGGATTCAACTTTTCGCAGGATGGTCCGGGAAACAGACTTGTGTATCATCTGCAGGGTTGCAACTTCTTCTGTCCCTGGTGTTCAAATCCGGAAAGCATTGCACGCGACGGTACGAAAATGTGTGTTGACGGCAAAGAAAAAATTTCCTGTACAGAACACGGTACAGATGAAGTTTTTTCGGAAATTCTTTCAGGGAAAATGCTTATGTTTTCAGGCGGAGGAGTGACTTTCACAGGGGGAGAACCTACACTTCAGTATGATGCGTTGAAAGAACTTCTCGTCAGATGCAAAGAAGAAGGTATAAACACCGCAATAGAAACAAATGCATCGCATCCGTCTTTTGTCGGTCTGAGTGAACTGATTGATTACATGATAGTTGACCTGAAACATTATGATGCAGAAAAGCACAGGGAAGTAATTGGCACATCAAACGAAAAAACAATTGAAAATATAAGAGAAGTTTCAAAAAACAGAGAACAACTCCTTATACATATTCCTCTTATAGGAGGATTTAATTCATCTTATAATGATGCTGAAAAATTTGCAGAACTTATAAAAAGTTTCGGCAATGAAAAAATTCAGGTTGAAGTACTCAGATACCATGAATACGGCAAAGATAAATGGACACAGTGCGGTATGAAATATAAAATGACCGACGGACACGTGTCTGATGAAGAATATACAGACTTTGTTGACATTCTTAAAAAGAACGGAATTTCCATAATCAAAACATAAAGGGTGATTGGCATGATAATCAAAGAAATCTACAAACAGAATGAAATCACAGAAAAAGCAAAGGCTCTTTTTAAAGAAGAAAGAAGTCTTATGCGCCTTGACGGATGGCTTGTTGCGAGGGAGACTGCATTCCTTCACAGCGAAGAATTTTCAGGTCTTGACAAAGAGATGAGAGCTGCAAAAGAGCTTGAAGCAATTATCGAAAGACTTCCTCTTTCAATCAGTGATAACGCGGTTTTTGCAGGCACACAGCGTGATGCTTTTGCAAGGAGCTATGCTCTTATTAACCCCTCTTTCCGCGTAGAAACATTCTCGGGTTACTGTGACCCCACAGCGGTTTACAATGATATTGAACCCAACGAAGAATTTCCCAAAGAAAGAATTGATGCTGTCAGAGAGTTCACAAAGAAAACAGACTATGTCAGAACTCTTATGGAAATGTACAATAAATATGAAGATTACACGGGCGAAGTTGCATTCTTTGTAGAACAGGTAACAGGACATCTTATTCCCGATTTCAGACCTGTTCTGAAATACGGTCTTGATAAAATCATTGCTGATATCAGAGAAAAATTATCAGCGGAAACAAATGATAAAAAGAAAACAAATTACGAAGCGTTCATTATCACTCTTGAAAGCACAAAGCGTCTTGCAGAAAGATATGCTGAAATTGCTGAAAGTAAAATGGCTGATGCAGATGAAGAAAGAAAAGCACAGCTTTCACTTATGGCCACAACTCTCAGAAAAGTTCCCGCATCCGGTGCTGAAAGCCTCTATGAAGCAATCCAGTCTTTCATTCTTCTGTGGCAGGTAATGTGTCTTGAACAGGCTCCCAACCCCTTCGCATTCTCGGTAGGTAATGCTGACAGAATTTTTGAACCCTACAGAAAAATGAGCGGTGAAGACAGAGAAACAACTGCATCCCTTCTCAAACATTTTCTTGTGTTCTTCAATGTTGCTGACAGAAGCTGGGCAATCTCACAGAGCGTTCTTGTAGGCGGCAAAGCAAATGACGGCACAGACCTTACAAATGAAACATCTTTTGCTCTCATGGATGCTTATTATGACATGAACCTTCCTCAGCCCATTCTCTCAGCAAAGTTACATAAAAACACACCCAAAGAAATGTACCGTGAAATGGGTAAATTCTTCTTTACTCCCGGTGTGCTTACTCCTTCACTTTTCAATGACGATGCCCTTTTTGCAGTTCTTAAAAATGCAGGTAAAGATGCCGAGGACCTTGAGGATTATTCTGTAGCAGGATGTCAGGAACCACTTATTATGGGTAAAGACAACGGTAACACAACAAACTCATGGTTCAACCTTGCAAAAATTCTTGAGCTTGTTCTCAATAACGGCTGTTCAACAATTACGGGCAAGAAAATTGATACTGTAACAACAGAAACAGATCCGAAAAAACTTCTTCAGAATATCCGTGAAGAATTCTATAAAAATGCTGATTATTTTGCAGACAGAATGTGTGATGCGGCAAACGGTGCATCAATTGCAATTTCAGAATTGCCCGTACCTTTCCTCAGTGTATTTATGGGCGGTGTTGAAACAGGTATTGACATGCGTGACACAAAAGAACAGGGTACAAAATATAACGGAAGCGGATGCCTCATTCACGGACTTTCAATTATCGCAGACTCATTTGTTGCGATTGACTGTTTCCTGAAAGATTATCCCGATGATGCAGAAAGACTTCTTGATGCTCTTAGAAATAATTTCGAGGGAGAGGAAGAATTAAGAGAATATCTTCAGTCGTGTCCCAAATTCGGTAACAATAATGTAGTTGTTGACAGAGAAGCAGCGGAAATTGCATCGAAAATTTCAGATATGATTGCATCAAAGAAAAACTATCTCGGCAATCCTTTCCGTCCTGACTGGTCGAGTCCCTCAACACATCTTACTTACGGTTATTGGGTTGGTGCAACTCCTGACGGAAGAAAAGCACGTGAACAGCTCGGCTACGGTGTTGACCCTCTTTACGGTGAAGCAGGTTCAGGTCTCGGCTTCAGAATGCTCTCAACTTTCAAACTTCCCTTTGAAAAATTCTGTGGCGGTTATGCATCACACTTCGGTGTAGACCCCAAATTCTTCACAGGCAAAGAATATGAAGATAAAGGTGCGGAATTCGGTGAAAGAGTAATTTCTCCTCTCTTCTTCAATGATCTTAACGAGGATATTGCTCCTTTCTATTTATATGTAAATGTTACAACTCCCGAAACTCTCAGAAAAGTTCTTGCAGACCCCCAGAAATATGCACCAAGCGGAGTTTATATTATGAGAATTCACGGAACATTCGTAAACTTCCTTGACCTTTCTCCCGCAATTCAGCAGGATATTATCAAACGTCTTGATCTTGAATCAACGAGGTTATAATATGAAAGTTATAGGACTTGATATAGGAACAACAACAATTTGCGGAGTAGTTCTTGATGCAGAAAAGGGAGACGTGCTCAAAAGTATAACTCTTCCTAATGATACGTTCCTTGACAATACAAAGCCTTTTGAAAAAATTCAGGACCCTGAAAAAATTCTCTCCAAAGCAACATCCCTTGCAGATGAGCTTCTCGAAGAATTTGACGATATTGTTTCAATCGGTGTCACAGGACAGATGCACGGACTTCTTTACATTGATCAAGAGGGAAACGCTGTCAGCGGACTTTATATCTGGCAGGATGCATCTGCAAATGAAATTTACAAAGACGGTATAAGTTATGCACAGTATCTGACAGAACTGACGGGTTATAAAATGGCATCGGGTTTTGGAGGCGCAACATATTTTTATCATAATGAAAATAATATGGTACCAGAAACTGCAGTGAAAATCTGCACCATACATGATTTTATTGCAATGAAACTTGCAGCTCTGAATGAACCTGTTATGCATACATCGGATGCGGCAAGCTACGGCTTGTTTGATATAAAAAATGCATGTTTTGATAAATGTGCAATTGAAAAAGCGGGACTGAGGTTTGAAATGTTCCCGTCCGTTACAAACGAAAACATGATTCTCGGCAGAAAGAACGAAAAAGTTCCTGTAAGTGTTGCTATCGGTGACAATCAGGCAAGCTTTCTCGGTTCAGTATGTGATATGGAAGAATGTCTTCTTGTAAATGTGGGAACAGGCAGTCAGATTTCCTTTGCCACAAAAGCGGAAAATGCACCCTCGGGTCTTGAAATAAGACCTTGTGTGGGAGAAAGCAGGATTATGGTAGGCTCATCCCTCTGTGGAGGAAGAGCATTTGCTTTGCTTGAAAATTTTTTCCGTGAGACTGCGGAATTGGTAACCGGAGAAAAAGTTGCTTCCGCCTATGAAGGAATTGATACTTTCCTTGAACAAACAGAGAAAGTTGAAAATCCCCTTGATTTTTCGACTCTTTTCTGCGGAACAAGAGAAAACCCCGTGGCAAGAGCCAAAGTGGGAAATCTTGGAATCGACAATTTTACTCCCGGACATTTCATTTACGGAGTGATGAACGGAATGGCTCAGGAACTCGGTGAAATGTATGAAAAGGGACTTTCTGTCTGCAAAGAAAAACCTTGTCAGCTTATCGCATCAGGCAATGGTATCAGGAAAAACAAAACACTACAGCGTATTGTGTCGGAATATTTCGGCATGGAGATAAAAATTCCAAAGCATAAGGAGGAAGCAGCATACGGAAGTGCTATTTTTTCCTTGACATCTGCCGGAATTTATGATACGATACAAAGTGCATTACAGTTAATTCAGTATGAAATTAACTGAAAATTTTAAGGAGGAAAAATCCAAATGAAAAAAGTATTATCAATTTTCATGGCAATCCTTATGGTTGTCACAATGTTCAGCTTTTCTACAGTAGCATTTGCTGAAGAAGGCGAAGCAGAAAAAACAGAAAAAATTGTATTTATCGGCACAGGCACAAACTACGGCTATAAATTGGAAAGAGTTCCCGGTTCAAGAGTTCCTGCTCTTGTAGTTGCTGACAGTTCAAGTGCATCTCCCTGGAACTTCAATGTTTTCAATCCCGAAACTCCTCTCACAGGTCTTTCACATCCTCAGGTAGAAATTCCTGAAACTGTTGGTACAGCAGTTATTGATAAAGTAAATGGATATGCTGCTTCAGGTGAATATTCAAGAGTTCTGATTAAAGCTACAGCAGGCGCAACAGACGAAACTGTAAAGATCACAGGTCTTAAAGGTACAGCAGATTGCCCCATCGTAATTGCATCTGAAAAAGCTTATGATGCAATTCCTCAGCTCGTAACTTTTGAAAACAGCAAAACAGCAGATCCCTCAATTATTCTCGACGGTTGTGAATATGTAACAGTTGAATTTATCAACGTAAAGGCTCTTAATAAGGGTATTGCTGTTGAAAATTGTGCTGATGTTACAATCAAAAATGTATCATTCACAAATATCGGTTATGTTGATTACCTTACACCTTCAGTTCTTAAAGATGCAGAAGGCAAAGATGTAATTGATGAAAATGGCGCACCCGTAGAAGTTTTTGCTGATATGGATACTACATCAATTCTTGAAAAAGGTCCTTCAGTTTATGTTGGCGTAAATTGTGACGGCGTAGCAATCGAAGCATGTTCATTCACAAAATGCCGTGCAGGTGTTGTAGTTGATTGTACAGCTCTCGCAGAAGGCGAAGAAGAATCAACAGGTGTTGAAGTTGTTGATTGCACATTTGAAGAAATGACAGATGCAGCAGTTTATGTTGACGGAGCAGATGACGTTGTAGTTTCAGGCGGTTCTGCTAAAAATTCAGGTACTCTTGCAAACGCAGCAGACTATGACAACAGAGCAGCAGCAACTTTTGTTGTTGCAAATGCAGAAAACATCACAATTGAAAAAGTTTACTCAACAGACAATAATTCTTTCATCAATGCTAAAGCTGTTACAGGTAGAGTTCGTTACAACGTATCAGACCGTGACGGTGCTTCAGTAGTTGATGCAGCAGAACTTCTTGTCTACAACAATACATTCGTATCAGCAACTTCACTTGACCTTACAGCAAAAGTAAGAAATAACATCTTCAGCATGCTCATAGGTGAAAAAGTTGCAGTATCAGACGGTGACAATAACTGTTACTACTGGACAAGTAAAGGTGACAGAGGCTCAATCAGAAAGAACCCCAGATTTGCTAACGCATTTGATGGTTCAGTTGAAGGCACATCAGTAAGAGACAACTACATCCTTGCAACAGGTTCTCCCTGCATCGGCAAAGGTGAAAAAGTTGAAGACGATATGGGTGCAACAGACTTCTATGGCAATGCAATCGGTGAAAGCTACAACATCGGTGCTTATGCAGGAGAAGGTGCAGAAGCAACAGTTGAAATCGTAAGCGATTTCGTTGACTTCTTCAACTACATCTTCGCAGTTATCAGCAACTTTTTTGCAAACCTCTTTGCATAATTTCTGATAATACATACAAACCGGAATCAAAAGCTCTCTTGGAAACAAGAGAGCTTTTTTAGAAGGTATAACATGTTGGTTTTCGATGTGCTGTATATCTGGATAATTTTATTTTTGTGCTGAGCAATTATTAACAATTTGTTAATAATTGCTTTTTATTTTATTTATTTTTGCAACATGCACAAAAAATTCGGTTGATATGTCTATTTTTAAAGAGTTTTTTTAGAAAAAACTGACAAACTTAATAATTTTTTATAAATTTAGTATTTACTTTTTTCCAAACATGTGGTAATATGATACTGCGAAGTAGTGTGAACATCTGCTTTTAATAGGACTTGCCCTTTTCAGGACTAAAGTATTGTTACAGAACTTTGCAGTATAAGTCACACGTTTAGCCCGTCTGAACGTAATGACGGGTAATATTCACGGAGGTGTTTTACAAAATGAAACAGGCAAAAAAAATGTTGTGCATGCTCCTCGTTATGCTCCTTGCTTTCTCTTCAGTCAGCATCGGTGCAAGCGCTGCATACACAAGCTACGCAGCTCCCGCGTCTTACGACATTCATGAGACTCCCGTTCTCACAACAGCACAGAGA
>JAZOAY010000064.1:0-5176 GCA_045595725.1 Acutalibacteraceae bacterium
TTTCGATCAGTAATATAACAACATTATGAAAAGTTGCTTTAATTACTTCCAATTTATAGGTCTCTGAATAAAGTTTATGTCTTCTTTATTTGTGGGAAGTGTTGAAAAAGATGAAACCTTTGAAATTCCGTAAGCCATAAAATCATCGTAAAGATCTTCCTGTGCCTGCATTCTCATGGGATTGAGGAAGAAATATTCGCCAAGGAACTGATTTGCTTTGAAGAATTCCCATGTAAGGCTTTCTTTTTTCACTCTGAACTTCTGGTCTTCTGTTACATCAGCATTAATTGCCTTTTCCCAGAGACTGTCAAGTTTTGATATTTTAGAAATGGGATAATAGCCTGACTGATAATGCCAGTCAAAGTCAAATGAATGGGCTGTTGCCTTAATCTGACCTGTCTGAATATCAATGATTTCCTTGATATATGGTGCTGCATCCTCTCCGTAATAGCATTTGAGGAAATCCATCATCAGATATTCAACGTCAGCATTCACATCCCATTGGAGTTTTGCATAGAGATAGTTTCTCAGGTCGTTGAATGCAGCATAATGTCCGTCACCACAGTTATAAACATAGCCTGTGATACCTATATCATGCATGTATTTCATTGTTGACTGCATTGTTTCAAAGTTTGAGAAAAACTGTGCTGAGAAAAGGAAATTGATTGTGTAATCGTAGATATATGTTCTGTCTGCAATTACCGTCCAGTCTTTGAAATCCTGTGCAATGAAATCCTCATTGTCGCCATAAAGATTCAGAAATTCACTTTCAATTTGATTGTCATCAATCGCACCGCATGTGCCGAGAGTGTGGTTTCTGCAAGCGTGATGAAGTTCACAAAGAACAGGAACAACGTTGTCGTTACACCTGAGTGTCAAATCCTTTGGAGGTCTTTCAGTTTCACCATATGCATAGAAAGTAAAAGTAAAGTTGGGGAATTCATCGTCAAGTGCATCTGCAAAATTATTTGTAAAAATAAGAGTAGGAGCAGAAATTGCACCATATTTCTCATAAAGAGCAGTACAGTTTTCGCAATGACAATAATTTGAGTTATCTTTCTGTCCGATGTGGATGTGGTCAGAAGATTCTCTCGGACATTCAAGAATATATTTTCTTGCATTCTCAACTGCGATAGGAAGAACATCCGGATGAGACAAACATACATGGTCTGTTGTTCTTGTTCCGTCCGGATTCATTGCAAAATATTCAGGATGTTCTGCAAAAAGAGAATCTGGAACAAGTCTGTCAAGAGTCACATCCCACATAACATAAGTCAGTGCACCACCGTAAGGTTCTGCTTCGTTCCAAAAAGAAACGTTTGTCTTGTTTCTTGCTCTGTATTTGTCATCAGCATAGGCAGGACTGTTTCTTCTGATTTCGAAAGAAGGTTCAACAAGTGTATCTGTGTCTGCATCAACAATAAGGTTTTTGTTTTCGGGAACTTTTTCAAGTTTGGGAGTAAACCAACGTACACCTGCATATTCTTCAAGGAAAGTATAAACACCGTAAAGTGTACCTCGGCTGTCTTCACCAAAAATGATAAAATGTGTACCGTCAGCAAAAAGCTTGAAGCCGTCTTCTCTGATATCTTCTGCATTCATCGGTTTGATTTTCTGTGTAAGTTCAGTATCTCCAAGAAGAATTGCCTTATCATCAATTGAAATCTCATTTTCAGCTACAACGGGAATTTCAGCACCTGTTACTTTTTTGATGTAACTCTGCAATTCTTCCGTTGCGGTAACAATACATTCATCAGGATTTTCCTCTGTAGCAATAACAAAATCGCTTACCCCATCTTTAACAATAAACATTTCTGTTGTAATTTCAGGAGCAACATATTTGTCACCGCCGTAATTGATTTCGGTATCAGCTACAAAAATGCCCATACTGAAAAGTAAAACTTCAAAAAGTGAAATAATAGCTTTAATATACTGCATAATTATTTATCTGAACTCATTGTGAAAACAAGTTCTCCTCCATTCATCAATTCTTTGTGAGTAATATAGTTATCTTTAAGTTCTTTTCCGTTAAGCGTTACTTTATCTACATAAATATTTTTATCACTCTGATTAAACGCTGTCATTTTAAGAATTTTACCATTTGAAAGATTGATTTCTGCTGAATCAAGATTGGGCGAACCAATCCAATATTTGTCAGTTCCTGCAAGAGGATAAAAGCCCATTGCTGAGAAAACATACCATGCACCAAGAGTACCACCGTCATCGTTACCGTCAAGACCGTTGATATCTGTGCTGTAACGTTCTTTCAGAGTCCAACGAACCCATTTCTGAGTCAGATCTGCTCTTCCTGCGTCTGAGAAAAGATACGGAGTGTGAATATCATGCTGATTACCGATCCAATAACCGTGACCGGGGTCAAGAAAAGCACGTGTAGGAGCTGCATCTTCCATAAAGTCATTAAGTTCAGAAACAAAATATTTTTTTGAACCAAAAAGTTCAATCATTCCGGGAATATCCTGAAGGGCACTCCATCTCCACTGTCTTGCACTACCTTCACAGTAACAGTCAGCATATTTTTCAACCATAATTGCATCGTAAAATGACGTAATGTATGGACTGAAATGGTCTTCAAAACTGCCGTCAGCATTTCTTGCCTGGAAATATTTTGTTTCCGGATTCCACGTATTTTTATAATACATAGATTTTGCTGTATATTTTTCCGCATCTTCATCTCTTCCGAGAGCAGCTGCCAGAGTTGCAATTGCACCGTCTTCCCATGAATATTCAAGTGTACGGCTTACAGAATCTCTACCCTTTGCAAGATCATTGGGAACGAATCCATATTCGTTATATTCTTTCATATATTCTCTGCCGACTTTGTTTACACCTACGTCAGAAGATTTCTTCATGTATTCATAAGCGGTTTCAACATCAAAATCAGTAAAGCCTTTGATATAGCTTTCTGCAATGACAATGTTAGCCGGATCCCCTATCATTGAGCCTGCAAAACCTGCACCCATTGCCCATCTGGGAATAGCACCGCCAAGTTTTGCCATCTGGACAAGACTTTTAAGACAGTCTGTCTGCACATCACCTTCAATAAGCATATAGAGAGAATGTGTGTTTCTGCATGTATCCCACAAAGAAAGGTCTGTTCTGTATGTATAATCTTCTGCTACATGAGTCTGCTTATCAAAGCCAGTGTATTCACCATTTACATCCGTGAAATTTGTAGGCATTATCATTGTATGATAAAGATTTGTATAGAATGTTGTTCTGATATCCTCGTCAGAACTTGTAATTTTGATTGCTGACAGGTGTTTATCCCAGTTGTTAACAGTCTTCTGTCTTACACCGTCAAAATCAAGTCCTTTTGTTTCTTCTTCAAGATTGAGAATAGCATTTTGGGTGCTTACAAAACTGATACCGACCTTCACTTCGACACTCTTGTCTTTAAGGTCTCCGAAGTTGATGTCAACCTTAAGATCCTTTTCATCTCCTGTGATTGCGCATTCCTTGATGTTTTTATCTGCTTTCAAAGCAAAATAGCAAGGAAGTCCGTCATATCTGTCAGAGAAAGCAGCATGCAGTTCTGCTCCGCCTGTGATAAGACCTGTTTTCTCGTCATATTCAGCAAAACCTTTCTCTGCATGTCTGTTATTGAAAGCACTTGTAACATCAAGTGATAAACGTGCATCCTGTGAATGATTGAATGTGTATCTGTGAACGCCTGTGTGTTCATCTGCAGTCATCTCTGCAAGACATCCCAAGCTCTGCAGATAAACAGCGTAATATCCGGGGGAAGCAACCTCATTTTTATGAGAATAGGGAATAATACCTGCTTTCGATTTGCCTACAGCAGGAGTAATTCTGAAAATGCAATAATCCTCAGCACCTGTGCCTGAAAGTCTTGAATGGCTGAATCCCATAATATGACCTTGCTCATAATAGTAACCGGAAGTGTTGGTTTTAACAATGTAAGCACCGCCGATAAAAGATGTATCGGGGCCAAGTCTTACAGCTCCGAAAGGTGCACAGGCTGCAGGACTGAGCATACCGCAGGTCCACGGTGTACCACCTGTACCGATAAATGGGTCAACATACTTTGTGAAATCGCCTGTCACAGTCTCAGGCATTTCAACACCTTTTGGCATAACTCCTGAAAAAACACCTGCAAAAAATGTTTCAAAAGCAACAAATACCGAAACAAAAACTCTGATAATCTGCCACATAATACAACCTCCCGGTTAATTATTGTTATATACATTATAAGATTACTGTATAAAAATGTCAATGAAAATGACACAAAAGAATATTGCAATACTCACCTTGGTATGATAGAATAAAACCAGGGATATAAAGGAGGTACATAAAATGAAAAACAAATTCAGAAAATACACATGCACCTTTTTAATTTTAGTAAGCCTTATATCTGTTTTCAGCATTACATCAGTTGCAAAAGAAAATAAAGAAACAGTCAGAATAAACGTTACCGTTGAAGGAGCCGGAAAAGCGACAAAATCTCTTACTGCAGCCAAGGGTGATAAAGTAAAACTCTCCGTTGAAGCAGATGAACTCGCAGAATTTCTCGGTTGGTACGAAAACGACGACCTTGTTTCCAAAAAGCAAATTTACACATTTACTGCAGAAAAAGACCGTAATCTTCTTGCAAAATTTACTACAATGCAATCATGGGAAAACATCCATATTTTTATGACATATAAACGTAAAACATTTAATATCAACGAACATCTCAATCTTCCGAAAGAGGGAAATTATACGGTGATATATAAATCATCAGATGAAGAAGTCGCAACAATTGATGACAAAGGTAATGTAAAAACAACAGGTATAGGAGAAGCTGTAATCACATACACGGTAACCCTTGAAAACGGCAAAGAAATAACTCAGTCAATGGGAATTAAAGTTGTTTTCACTCCCAGACAATGGCTTATTTATATTTTCCTTTTCGGTTGGTTATGGTATTAATTTATAAAAATAAAACTTATGGCGAGAAAGTCTTCTGACTTTCTCGCCATTCTTATTTTGTGATCAAAGACCAAGATCAAAGATTACGTCATATTCGTGAACAGTTCCGTCTTTTTCTGTTACTATCATCTTACCTGTCACATTTTCTGTGTTCTTGTTCATGTATGCAACATATGAGTCTGTTCTGTCTGCGAATGTTCCGTTTGAGTCTTTGATTTCTACTGTT
>JAZOAY010000065.1:0-3322 GCA_045595725.1 Acutalibacteraceae bacterium
GGTTATTTTTTTATAATTATTGAATTTTTTTCTGAATATGTTATAATGCTATTATAAATTTAAAAGGAGGTGTTATTGTGGAAATTTCAGCGGCAGCACAGTGGATAAATCAGACTTTTGCAAGTTTTGACTATGCTATTATGGAATTTTTTCACAATCTGAATGTCGGCAAATTCAGCGATTTTTTTGATTTCTTTATGGGCTACTTCACAAAACTTGGCGATGACGGTATTTTCCTTATCATACTTTCATTAATGCTCATGGTTTTCAAAAAAACACGAAAAGTCGGCACAGCAATGCTTGGTGCTATTATTATAGGCGCATTGTTTACGAACATATCAATCAAACCTATAATTGCCCGTCCCAGGCCCTACATTGATGAAACACATATTTTCCATCAATGGTGGCTTGATGCAGGTGCACATGTAGAAAGTGAATTTTCATTCCCTTCAGGTCATACAACTTCTGCAATGGCAGTTATGACAGGTCTTTTCTTTACAACAAACAAAAAGTACAGTTGGTCAGCTTTTATTTTCGCAATTGTAATGGGAATAACAAGAATTTACCTTTGTGTTCATTTCCCGTCAGACGTACTCGGCGGTCTTATTGTTGGATTCCTTGCAGGTCTTATTTCATCAATTATTGTCAATGCACTTTTCAAAAGCAACGTTAAATTATTCAAATGGTTCTTTGAACTGGATTTATTTAAAAAATTGAAAAAATCATAAGATACAAAACAGCCCATCAATTTTGATGGGCTGTTAATCTTTTATTCCGGTGTATATTCAAAACAATCCATGAGTCTCAATTTAAAAAGGTTTCTCACATGCATCGTATCAATTTTTTCCTTGATTTCTTCATCCTCACAAACGCCTGTTCTTATATATTTATCAAGTACAGCGTAAGTGAACCCAAGATTATCTTCGTCAGTTTTTCCGCAAAGACCGTCAATCGGTACCTTTTCTACAAATCTGTCAGGAAGCCCGCAAACTTTAGCAACAGCCTTTACTTCCTGCACAGTAAGACGTGAAAGTGGACTGAAATCCCCTGCTGCATCGCCGTATTTAGTTGAATACCCAACCCAGTCTTCAGACAAGTTACATGTGTTTGCAACTCTGCCGTTGAAACTCTGAGAAACAGCATAGAGTGCAGCCATTCTAAGTCTTGGGGGTAAATTAGTTTTAGTAAAAGGAGAAATTTCTGTCATACAACTAACTTGAGACATAATTGATTCATATGCATCTTTGATATTCAGAGTATAGCTCTTTATGCCAAGAAATTCAACAAGGTCTTTTGACACATCAATATCAAACTGCTCACCATTAGGCATAAGAACACCGATAACACGTTCTTTTCCAAGTGCTTCAACACAAAGCGCTGCAACAGCAGAACTGTCCTTACCACCGGAAATGCCAATTACAGCATTACAACCTTTTCCGTTTTTCTCAAACCATTCTTTTATCCATTCAACTATATCATTTTTAACTTTAACTGCATCAAACATTTAAAAGCCACCTTAATCAATAAATTTTGTCAAGTATTTCAATAACATTAGCAATTGCACCATTATTATTTGACCTGACAACAAAATCTGCATTCTTCAGAACATCTTTATTTCCGTTTTCAGGAACAAAACCTTTTGACGCTGCAACAATCATTTCCATATCATTCAGACCGTCACCGACAGCATATGCATCTTCAGGAGAAACACCGAGACTTTTTGCCATTTTAAGAAGTCCGCTTCCCTTATCCACACCTTTTGCAAGAACTTCTATAAACTCACCCGTTGTTTTAATATACGAAATATCAGGCAAAAAATCATCTATATACTTATGCACATGTTTTGGATCAGTATCACCACACGCAAGCATTGCTTTTTGCCACGGAATAATAGTTTCAGATGGTTTGTTACAAACTTCATATTTAATTCCCTGACTCGAAAAATGTCTGTGTGATGTTTCAGTAAGATTAATTGCAAATGTTTTATTGAAGGGATACATTTCAACTGCAATATCAGGAAACCTATTTAAGAGTTTCTCAATAGCTGTAACTCCTTCTTCACCAAGTCCATCAAAAAACACAGTCTCATTTTTTTCATAATCAAAAGCCAATGCACCATTAGCAAGAAGTACAGGCGCATTTATATATTCAGAACTATATTTGTGAAATCCTTGATATGTTCTGCCTGTTGATACAGAAAACAAACCACCGTTATCTGTAAAATATGAAATCATTTCAATATTATCAGCGGTAATTTCACCTTTATCATTAGCAAAAGTACCATCAAAATCAGTCAATATAAGAACATTATCAAACTTGCCCATTTATTTCTCCTCGCCAAGATATGCTTCCAATCTGTAAATCGGAAATCCCATATCGGAAAAACGTTTTTCATATTCGGTTATTATATTTCCTTCAAAGTCACTTTTGTGAAGATCAAGTGAAATATTTTTCATTTTATATCCGGCTACCGAAAATTCTTCAAGAGAATATTCAAAGAAGTGCATATTATCCGTTTTCTGATGAATTTCAGCACCATCCTGTAAAATTACAGAATATATTTTTAAAAACTTTCTGTTAGTAAGTCTGTGATTCTTATATTTATTCTTAGGATAAGGACAAGAAAAATTAAGATAAATGCGAGAAATTGACTTAGGTGGTATGTATTTTTCAAGATATTCAGCAGAACATTTCAAAAATTTAACATTTTTAAGTTCATTCTTCATTGCAGTCTCACAGGCAGATACAATTACATTACCGATTTTCTCAACTGCAAGAAAATTAACATCAGGATTTTGTCTTGCTTTTTCATTGACAAAACCGCCTTTTCCGCAACCTATTTCAAGTTCAACAGGATTATCGTTACCAAAAATTTCAATATAATCAAAATAACGCTTGTTCTTCACCGCCTCTAGAACGTTAAGGATATCTCGGTCAGGAACTATCACAATGTTTTTGACCTGTTCAAGGCGTTCTTTTAGATGTTTTTTCTTACGAATTCTCATAAAAACTCCAACAAAATTAATCAAGTAAAAATATTGTAACATTTTTTTAAAAAATAGTCTAATAAATGCCTTTATTTTGTTGCAAAAATTAAAAAGTTGTGCTACAATATCTTAGCAATCGGGGTATGGCGCAGTTGGTAGCGCGCTTGTCTGGGGGGCAAGAGGCCGTGAGTTCAAGTCTCGCTACTCCGACCAACAAAAAAGGACAGTCAATGACTGTCCTTTTTTGTTGGTTTAAGTTTGCGAACCGACTCTAACTCATCGTTCATATACGAATACAATAATCATGAATCATCTGAATTACCTATTTTTTTATT
>JAZOAY010000066.1:0-11808 GCA_045595725.1 Acutalibacteraceae bacterium
TTGGGGAACATGTATTTGATTTTCATACAGCTGTCGATATACCATTGAGGAACATCATGCTCTTTCATTGCATTGATGTGGTCTTCCGTAAGAAGCTTTGTTGCCTTACCTTTACGGACAATTTCCATAATTTTGAATGCCATGTCAGGCTCAAGTCCTTTATGCATCAGGTAAACCATGATACTGTCTCGCGTTCCGATAACATCAGAAATTGTACAGGTTCCGTCTTTGATAAGGTCCTGTGCATTACCAAGCCACACATCAGTACCGTGAGAAAGTCCTGAAATCTGAAGAAGGTCAGTAAAGTTCTTTGGTTCTGCATCGAGAATCATCTGACGTACAAAGGGTGTACCCATTTCAGGAATTGACAGAGTACCTGTTTCACATTCAATGTCCTCTGCAGTAACACCCAAGGGGTCAGGTCTGTTAATCATCTCATAAATCTTAGGGTCGCATATATCAACATCCATTGCTGCAATGCCTGTTGAGTCCTCAAGATGTTTATAGAATGTGGGAACATCATGTCCCAGATTATCAAGTTTAAGAATTGTATCGTGGAGTGAGTGGAAGTCAAAGTGCGTTGTAAGAATATCTTTGTCAACCTTATCTGCAGGATGCTGAATAGGCGTGAAATCCTCTGCAACATAGTCATTTGGTATAATAACCATACCGCCCGGATGCTGACCTGTTGTTCTCTTAACGCCTGTACAGCCTTTTGTAAGGCGGTCTTCCTCTGCTCGTGAAACAACTCTTCCTCTTTCGTCAAGGTATTTTTTAACAAATCCATAGGCAGTTTTATCTGCAAGAGTACCGATTGTACCAGCTTTAAAGCAATGGTCTTTACCGAAAAGTTCTTCCGTATATCTGTGTGCCCAGAACTGATATTCACCTGAGAAATTAAGGTCGATATCAGGCTGTTTATCGCCTTTGAAACCAAGGAATGTTTCGAAAGGAATGTCATGTCCGTCACGGTTAAGGGCATGTCCGCAGTTGGGACAATCCTTTTTGGGAAGGTCGTAACCTGAGCCGTATTCACCTTTTAGGAAGAATTCACTATACTGACACTCGGGACATACGTAGTGGGGTGCAAGCGGATTAACCTCCGAAATACCTGCGGCATTTGCAACGAAAGATGAACCGACAGAACCTCGTGAACCCACAAGATATCCGTGATCAACTGAGTTCCACACAAGTTTCTGAGCAATAACATAAAGAACTGCGAAACCGTTTTTAATAATTGATTTCAGTTCCTTATCAAGTCTTGTAGCAACATATTCGGGAACAGGGTCACCGAACATTTTCTTCGTTCTTTCCCAACAGATACGTTTAAGCTCTTCTTCTGCACCTTCAATGTACGGCGGATAGTTTCCGTTAGGAATAGGTCTGATTTTTTCAACCATATCTGCAATGAGATTTGTGTTTTTAACAACAACCTCATATGCGGTTTCTTCACCCAGGTAACTGAATTCTTTAAGCATTTCCTCAGTTGTTCTGAAATAAAGAGGCGCTTGTTCGTCTGCATCTTTAAAGCCCTGCCCTGCCATAAGAATTGCACGGTAAACGCTGTCTGACTCGTCAATAAAATGAACGTCACCGGTTGCAACAACAGGTTTACCGAGACTGTCTGCAAGGGCAATAATTGAACGGTTTATGTTTTCAATATCCGAGACATCTTTAAGTTTCCCGTCACGGACAAGGAACATATTGTTGCCGTTGGGCTGAATTTCAAGATAGTCGTAAAAAGATGCAATTTCAAGCTGACGATTTCTGTCTTCTCCATCAAGGATTGCACGATAAAGTTCACCTGCTTCACAGGCAGAACCGATAATAAGTCCCTCTCTGTGAGCAATAAGTTCCGATTTGGGAATACGGGGACGTTTATGGAAATATTCAAGGTTTGATTTCGTAATCAACTGATAGAGATTTTTAAGTCCCACAGTATTTTTTGCGAGAATAATAATGTGATATGTTCTCTCAGCCTTAATTTCATCTTTTGTAAGTTTACGGTCATCAAGTTTCATGTCATCAACAAAATAACCTTCCATACCGTAAATGATTTTTATATCACTTTTACCTACCGCATTCATAGCATCAGGGAAAGCCTGAACAATGCCGTGGTCAGTAATTGCAATAGCCTTATGTCCCCATTTTATTGCACGTTCAACAAGTTTACCTGCAGGAGTCATGCCGTCCATTGAAGACATATTTGTATGAAGATGAAGTTCAACACGTTTTTCTTCTGCATTGTCCGTTTTCTGCATTCTCTCAATCTGAGTAATTGCTCTTGCCTGAATGCAATAATCCTTCATCCATTTATCAAAAACAACTGTTCCCTTGACTGCTACAATAATTCCGTCTTTGAGTTTGGCAAGAAGTGATTTTGTGTTTTCATTCGCTTCAAAAAGTTTTACTGTATATGAATTTGAAAGGTCGGTAATATTAAAACTTATGATTTTGTTTCTGCCGTCACGTGTTTCACGCACATCAAGAGAAAAAACTTCACCCCATACAGTTACCATTCCGTCTTCATGACTTACATCTTTAAGCGGTGTGGGTTTTGTTTTGATAACATTTCCGTAAAGAGGTGCAGCATTTGTGAAACTTATGGGAAGGTCATCATAATCCTGAACAGGAGTTTTCTTCTTCGGCTGAAGGGACTGATTATTTTCCTCCTGCTTCTGTAAAGTCACTTCCTGAACTTTACGTTCAAATTCCTCTTTGTCAATTTTTTCGCTGATAAATTTTACTTGAGCTTCAATACCGAAGATATCTTTCAATTGCTTTGCGGTAAATCTGTCAACACCTGCTTTTTCGAGAATTTCCGTTCCCCCTTGTTTAAGGTGAAGAGTGAAAACTCCGTTTTCAAGATGTGGCTCGGCATCAACGAGGAATCCGTTTGCCGCCGCAATTGACTGCTTTGTTTTTTCTGCTATGTAGGGATAGAAAGAGTTTGAATAAGCTTCCGCGGGAAACTTTGGCAGAAATTCAACATGATTAAGTTGTAAACAGTTTTTGATTTGTTTTTCAGTTTTTAAAATTGCACTCGGTGATACAAGACTTTCCGAAAAAAGAACAACTGCAAGATTTCTTTTTTCTCTGAACAAGGTCATGCTTTCAATTTCAACATTTTTCAGCTGACCTTTTAATATTTCATTGTCAATGTAATCACCGAACACAGACAGAAAATTTTTAGACTCCATCTCAAACTATCCTTTAAAGTTTATCTATTTCACTAAGTAATTCTTTTACTATATTTTCTTCGCTTATTTTTCTTATAATTTCACCGTGCTTAAAAAGAACGGCACATCCGTCACCGCCTGCAATGCCGATATCAGCATCTTTTGCTTCGCCGGGACCGTTGACAACACATCCCATAACTGCAACTTTAATATTCTTACGGCAGTTTCTGAGTGCATCTTCAACTTCCTTTGCGGTGGAAATCAGGTCAATTCTTGTTCTTCCGCAAGTAGGACATGCAACAATCTGCGGTCTGTCGTTTCTGAGATTAAGGGCAGAAAGCAAATCAATTGCACTTTCAACTTCTTTGACAGGTTCATCAGTCATTGAAATTCTGATTGTATCACCGATACCGTCAAGCAAAAGTGAACCGATACCTGCACATGATTTAATAAGGCTCATTTTATATGTTCCTGCCTCAGTTACACCCAGGTGCAAGGGATAATCACACATCTGTGCCATAAGACGGTACGCTTTGACCATCTTTTCCACATCAGAAGATTTAATTGAAATTACAATATCGTCAAAGTCAAATTTATTGAGAAGTTTCACATGATACATTGCACTTTCGCACATTGCTTCAGGTGTAACACCGCCGTATTTTGCAAGTATTTCTTTTTCAAGAGAACCTGAGTTTACACCGATTCTTATAGGAATATTTTTTTCGTTGCATTTTTTTGCAACGGCTTTCACTCTGTCGTCTGAGCCTATATTACCGGGGTTTATTCTGATTTTGTCAATGCCCGCCTCTGCACTTTCAAGGGCAAGTCTGTAATCAAAATGAATATCCGCAACAAGAGGTACGCTCACCTTTTCTTTGATTGCAGAAATAAGTTTTACAGCTGACATATCAGGTACTGCTGCACGGATAATTTCACATCCTGCTTTTTCCAATTCTACTGACTGTCTTACACTCCCCTCAATATCTGTTGAGGGTACATTCAGCATTGACTGAATTGTCACGGGAGATGATGAGCCTAAAGTAAATTTTCCCACTTTTACCTGTTTCGTCTGCCTTCTCTCCATAAAAATATCCCCTTATTTAATCAATTTGAAAATATCGCTTGCTGAAATTACAAGCATTAACAGTATCAGAAGTGCAAGACCTGCTGCATGCACCCATGATTCGTATTTTTGTTTTATTGGTTTTCTTCTTATAAGTTCAATTGCCATAAAGAAAAGTCGTCCGCCGTCAAGCGCCGGTAAAGGAAGAAGATTGAAAACACCAATGTTGACGGTGATAAGCGCCATGATAAGGAACAGAGTTGAAAAATCCTGAGTTTTTCCCGCATCCGTTGCAGCGTCTGCAATATAAGTTACCGTGCCGATGGGTCCTGATAAGTCATTAAGGCCGTACTGTCCTGTCACAAGGTCAAAGAGACTGAGGTAAACAACTTTAGCAATTGAAAGCGTTTCCCCTGCTGCCGATGTAATAACATTCAGGAAATTCGGTTTTACACCGTATACGATAAAATCGAAATACATGGCTTTTGTACCGTCTTCCAATTCACGCATCTGAAACTCAACATCTTCAAGAAGGACTTTTTCGCCATCACGTTTAACGGTAATATCCATAACTCCGTCTTTATCTCTCATCATAAGGAAAGAAAGATCCATATAACTTGAAACGGAGTGATTGTCAATTCTTATAATTTTATCATTTTTCTCAAGCCCAGAAGAAACACTTACTGCATCACTTCTGAAATCTGCTACAACAGGAGTTGCAATAAGTTCCTGATTTGCATTAATACATATACATATAACAAGACATAAAAGCAGATTCATTACAGCACCTGCTGCAACGATAATGATTCTCTGCCAACATGGTTTCTTTGCAAAAGAATGTTCATCTTCGCTCTCCTCATCCTCACCTTCCATACTTACAAAACCGCCGATAGGAAGAAGTCTGAGTGCATAGGTTGTTTCTCCAACTTTCTTTTTAAGAAGTGTGGGACCCATACCCATTGCAAATTCATTTACTTTAACTTTAAAAAGTTTTGCAAAAGCAAAATGACCTAACTCATGGATGAAAATTATAAGGCCGAAAAATAAAATTGCTATAATTATCGGCCATGCCTTAGACCACAAAGCCGAAAAATCCAATGATAAAAGATTAATTTCTACCACTTCTTTCGATAACGTAATTTCTTGTTTCAATATCAGTTTCAAAAATATCCTCAAGGATGTAATCATACTTTACAGGAATATTTTCAAGTGCTTCACCAACCAAATCACCAATCTGAAGAAATCCGATTTTACCTTCACGGAAAAGCTTATTTGCTTCTTCATTGGCTGAGTTCGCTATCGCAGTTGCAGTACCGCCTCTGGAGATAGCTTCCTTACAGTATCTTATGCAGGAGAATGTTTCTTCATCCGCTTTTTCAAAAGTAAGAGTGCCAAAGTCTGTCAGGTCAAGCTGTTTGACGGGACTTTCATACCTTTCAGGGTAAGTAAGTGCATACTGTATCGGTATTCTCATATCAGGAACACCAAGCTGAGCAATAACAGAATTGTCAACATATTCAACAAGGGAATGAATAATACTCTGACGATGAACGACGATATCAATTTTATCTGCAGGCATATCAAAAAGCCATGCCGCTTCAATAAGTTCAAGTCCCTTGTTCATCATCGTAGCAGAGTCAATGGTTATTTTTGCACCCATAGACCAATTGGGATGATTAAGAGCATCTTCAACAGTAACGTTTTTAAGGTCCTCTTTCTTTTTACCGAAGAAAGGACCTCCTGATGCGGTGAGAATAAGTCTTTTTATCATAGAATGAGAAACACAACCGCCCAGAGACTGAAAAATTGCAGAATGTTCGCTGTCTACAGGCAGAATTCTCACGTTATTTTCTTTTGCAAGAGTTGTAACTAACTTACCGGCCTCAACGAGAGTTTCCTTGTTTGCAAGGGCAATTTCCTTACCTGCTTTTATTGCAGTAACAGTAGGCTTAAGTCCAACCATTCCCACAACACTGTTGAGGACTGTGTCTGTTTCGTTAAGTGAGGCACATTCACATATACCGTCAAGTCCCGAAAGGACTTTGATATCTGTATCTGCTAGTTTGATTTTTAAATCCTTTGCAGCTTTTTCGTCGTGCAAAGCAACATATTTTGGTTTAAACTCTCTTGCCTGTTCTTCAATAAGTCCTGCGTTACTGTTTGCAGTAAGGGCAGTAACGGAAAAACCTCTCATACGTATAACGTCGAGAGATTGTTTTCCGATAGAACCGGTAGAGCCGAGAATAGCTATCTTTTTCATAATGTCTACCTTAAATATTAATAAATTTAATTACCGCAAGAAGTGTGGGGAACACAAAAAGACAACTGTCAAATCTGTCCATTACGCCCCCATGACCAGGCATAATCTTGCCGAAATCTTTTATACCGTAGTTTCTCTTAAGGAGTGATGCCGATAAATCGCCAAACATACTGATAGCCGCAAGAACAACTGACATAACAATAACAAACACAAAACTGATTTCGGTTTTTCCGTCAAATGCCCAGTATCTCACACCCGCAAAAACAGCAACATTAAATACTGCTGAAATCACAAGACCACCAATTGCACCTTCCACACTCTTTTTGGGACTGACAACAGGTGCCATTTTATGTTTTCCGAATTTTCTTCCCACAAAGTATGCAAAACTATCGGTAAGGAAAGAGCAGAGAAGTGCAAAGAAAACAAGATATACCGCTTCGGATTTTGTATATAATCCTTCATATGTAACACACACATCTCTTATCGCCACAAGACTTGAAAATGCATAAGGAACAAATATTGAAGCGTAAAGAGTAATTGCCAGTTGTTCAAACTTTGTTTTTTTGTGAGTTTTAAGCATAAAGCACAGCATCATAATCACATAAAGCGATAAAACTGCACCTTCCGGAATATCAAAAGGTAAAAGCCTGCTTATTGCTGTATACACAGGAATAAGTGCAGAAAAAAACATAGCCGGAACTATTACTAATTTGCTTTTCACTCCTACCGCTGCCATAATTTCCCACGCAGCCACTACACTGAGAAAAGAAAGAAACAACGGAAAAACAGGTGTAAAAATAGCCGCAATTACTATTAAAGCTATTGCTATCGCCACCGCAGCTGATATTAATCTTGTTTTCATCTTGATATCACCCTGATTTTATACTCCGCCGAAACGACGGTTTCTTTGTTCAAAGGCTCTTAAAGCCTCATTAAAGTTTTCCACGGTAAAGTCAGGCCAGAGAATATCTGAGAACCAAAATTCAGAATAAGCTGACTGCCATGTGAGGAAATTTGAAAGTCTGTATTCACCGCTTGGACGTATAATCAGGTCACAGGCAGGAAAATCGGGAGTATACAAATGACTTTCAACAAGTTCATCTGTAATATCATCAGCAGAAATTTTTCCGTTCTCAATATCCTTTGCAATTTCTTTAAAGGAACGGAGAAGCTCTTGCTTTCCGCCATAATTAACGGCAATATTGACAACCGTTCTTGTTTTTGACTGAGACTGCTTTTCGATAATTTTAATCATCTTCTGCAGTTCTTTGTCAACACGGCTGACGTCACCGATAAATTTAATTCTCATGCCTTTTTCTTCGTTCTCTTTTTTACGCTCAAGTGCTTCCATAAGATATGAACGAAGAAGCGACATAATTCCCTTTATTTCAAGTTCGGGACGTGCCCAGTTTTCAGTTGAAAAAGCATAGAAGGTTATACATTCAATGCCAAGGTCACAGGCATATTCACAAATCGTTCTGAAAACATTTGCACCTGCTTTATGACCTTCCGAGCGTTCAAGTCCCCTTTGCTTTGCCCAACGTCCGTTTCCGTCCATTATAACTCCGACATGACGGGGCAAAACATCAAAAGAAGCCAATTCAAATTTACTTTTCATAAATTTATCTTGTAACGGAAACTAGATTTCCATTACTTCCTTTTCTTTATCCTTAGCTTTATCGTCAATTTTCTTTATGAAGTCGTCTGTGATTTTCTGGATTTTTTCTTCGCCGTTTGAAAGGTCGTCTTCTGTAATTTCAGAATTCTTCTGCATTTTCTTAAGTTTATCAATGTTATCACGTCTGATTGAACGGATAGCAACCTTTGCATCTTCAGCCTTTTTCTTGATATCTTTTACGATTTCCTTTCTGCGGTCCTCTGTGAGAGGCGGGAAAACAAGACGGATGATAGAACCGTCATTTGTGGGATTGATACCGATATCTGAAGTCTGAATAGCTTTTTCAATTGCTGTGAGAACTGATTTATCCCAGGGCTGAATGTTGAGAATTCTTGCTTCTGCAACTGAAACAGTTGCAAGCTGGTTGATAGGTGTAGGTGTGCCGTAATAGTCAACGCTTACTCTGTCAAGAACTGTTGCACTTGCTCTGCCTGCTCTGATTGAAGCGTATTCTGACTGAAGTGAGCCGAGAGTTTTTTCCATTTTTTCTGTTGTTGTGTTAAATACTGTTTGCATAATATTGCCTCCTGAAATTATTATTTATGTTGATAATTATTTTACTATTGTACCGATATTCTGTCCCTCAACTGCACGGATAATATTTCTCGGGTCGTTGAGATTGAAAACGAGAATCGGGATGTTATTATCTTTACAAAGTGCTGCTGCAGTACTGTCCATAACTTTAAGGTCTTTTTCAAGAATTTCAGCCTGAGTAAGAGTGTCGAACTTCACTGCATCGTTAAATTTGTTGGGGTCTTTATCGTAAACGCCATCAACATTCGTAGCTTTGAAAAGGATGTCTGCTTCAATTTCAGCAGCCTTGAGTGCCGCACCTGAGTCAGTTGTAAAGAAAGGATTACCGGTTCCGCAACCGAAAATAACAACCTTTCCTGCTTCAAGATATTTTTTAGCTTTGCTGCTTGTGAATGTTTCTGCAAACTGTTCCATGGGAAGTGCAGACATTGCAACAGCATCAACGCCAATCTGTTCAAATGTATCTTCAAGAGCTGTTGCATTCATAACAGTTGCAAGCATACCCATGTGGTCAGCACGTGAACGGTCCATTTTACCGCTTGATCTGCCTCTCCAGAAGTTACCACCGCCTACTACAAGGCCAACCTGAACACCTGCTCTCGAAATTTCTTTAACGGCTTTACAAATCCCCAGAGTTGTGTCAAAGTCAATTCCGTGACCTGCTTCACCTGCAAGAACTTCACCGCTGATTTTCAAAAGTATTCTTTTGTAAACAGTTTTCATTCTATTTTCCTCCGCTCCACACCGAAAGGTGTATTTATACATCTATTATTGTACTAAATTTTACAGTATAAGTAAAGAGTGTTTACAAAATTTTTCAAATATTTTAATTATTATTTGACAATAGAGAATTTATATTATAAAATTTAGAAAAGGAGGTTTTTTTATGTTTGAATGGCTTTATAAAACAGTAGGTCTTGCTTACAGAGAAGCGTGGGCAGTTGTTCAGATTTTTGAACAGACGAAAGAAATGTGGTCATCGTTTTCTTTCAAAGGTTTTTTTGCAGGAATAATGGCAATTCTTGAGCTTTTCGGAATGCTCCTTTTCGGTCTTCCCACCACTCCCCGTGGTCAGGAATTAAACCTTGAAGGCTACAAGCTCGTTCTGTGTGACGAATTTGAAGGCGACACGCTGAACACAGAGCTCTGGTTTCACAGAGGTGAAGGCTCTCAGGGACAGGGCAAATATTCTTCCGAACAGGTATCATTCAAGGACGGTAACATGATTATCACCGGAGAATACCGTAAAGACGGCAAATTCGGAGAAGGCTGGTATGGTGCTGAAGTAGGAACAATCAACAAATACAAACACGGATATTTCGAAATCCGTTGTATCTGCAACAAGGATCCCTATTTCTGGAGTGCATTCTGGATTCAGGCAAGTCACCCCTACGAAGCAGAGTATTCTCAGGGTGGCATCGGAGGTGCTGAGATTGATATTTTCGAGTCAATGAGTCATAACAGCACCGATCCCAATTCTGTCACAAGCACTGTGCACTGTGCAGGTGTTGACGGAATACAGGAAGGTATTCAGTCGGCAAACCTCGGAACCTTCAAAGCAAACAACATTTATGAGGAATATAACACTTACGGACTTGAATGGACAGAGGACGAGTATATCTTTTACATCAACGGTGTTGAAACAGCACGGACTGATTTCGGCAATGGTGTTTCACAAGTAGAAGAAATTCCTATTATTTCTCTTGTTGTACCCTCATCGGATAAATTCGATCTGATGGACAAGGAAACATACAACACTCAATTCAAAATTGACTATGTAAAAATTTATCAGAGGGAAGGATAATTTATGTTTGATTGGCTTTATAAAACAGCAGGTCTTGCTTACAGGGAAGCATGGGCGATTGTTCAGATTTTTGAACAGACGAAAGAAATGTGGTCATCTTTCTCAATAAAGGGATTTTTTGCAGGAATCATGGCAATCCTTGAACTTTTCGGAATGCTTCTTTTCTCATTCCCTACTACTCCTCGCGGACAAGAACTGAACCTCGACGGATACAGCCTTGTAATGTACGATGAATTTGAGGGTGACACTCTCAACACAGAATTATGGAATTACAGAGGCAACGGTTCACGCAGATCAGGTTTCAATGCTCCAAGTCAGGTAACGCTTAAAGACGGCAAAATGACAATTACAGGTGAATACCTTAAGGACGGCGAATACGGTGAAGGCTGGTACGCAGGCATGATTTCTCTTAAAGAAAGATACACACGCGGATATTTTGAAATCCGTTGTATCTGTAACAAGGACGATGCCTTCTGGAGTGCTTTCTGGATTCAGGCAAGTCACCCATATGAAGCAGAGTATTCACAGGGCGGTATCGGAGGATGTGAAATCGACATCTTCGAATCAATGTGTTACAACGATACATTCCCCGATGCAATTGTAAGTACAGTTCATTGTGCAGGTGTTGACGGTATTCAGGAAGGTTTCCAGTCTGCAAACCTTGGCAGATTTAAAGGAAATAACATTTACAATGAATTCAATACGTACGGTCTTGAATGGACTGAGGACGAATACATTTTCTACATCAACGGTGTTGAAACAACAAGAACATCTTTTGGTAACGGAGTTTCACAGGTACCTGAAGAAGTTATCGTTTCTCTCGAAATCCCGGGTGATGATAAGCTTGAAAAATTTGATAAAGAAACATACAAAACAGAATTTATTGTTGATTATGTGAAAATTTATCAGAAATAAAATCGGATGAAAAATCCTCCCCTTTTTTAATAAGGGGAGGATTTTTGATGTCCGGTGATAATAAATACAAATTATAATTTGCCACAACAATTCCAAACGCGTCATTCTTGAGCGGTAGCGAAGAATCTCGTTTGGAATTGATTAATGTGTTGCCATTTTGAGATCCTTCGCTAACGCTCGAGGATGACAACAAAATGGCAAGGTAGGTCACAAATAAACTATAATTTGCCTTTTAAAAAGTAAAGCCTCTGTTGTGTAACAGAGGCTTCATTTTATATTAACTTATCAATACCAGATCCAACCAAAGAGGAAAATTATGATGAGCCATTGCCACCATGCATAAGAAACGGTAACCTTACAAGTATCTTCTGCTTT
>JAZOAY010000067.1:0-8120 GCA_045595725.1 Acutalibacteraceae bacterium
CATCAACTTTACAATTGCATTCTGCACAGATTTTCTGAATAACTTTACCCTGTTTGCCGATAACTTCTGCAATTTTGTCAACGGGGATTTTTGTTGTAAGCATTTTGGGAGCATATTTTGAAAGCTCTTTTCTGGGTTCAGCAATAGCCTTGAGCATAATATCGTCAAGGATATAGAGACGAGCTTAATATGTCTTTTCAAGTGCTTCTTTGATGATTTCGGGAGTAAGACCATGAACTTTAAGGTCCATCTGGATTGCTGTAATACCCTTGTGAGTACCTGCAACTTTGAAGTCCATATCGCCGAAGAAATCTTCAAGACCCTGAATGTCAACCATTGTCATGAAACGGTCGCCTTCTGTAACAAGACCGCATGAAATACCTGCAACGGGAGCTTTGATGGGAACACCTGCTGCCATAAGTGAAAGAGTTGAACCGCAGATTGAACCCTGTGAAGTTGAACCGTTTGATGAAAGAACTTCTGAAACAAGACGGATTGCATAGGGGAATTCTTCAACTGAGGGAATAACGGGAACAAGTGCTTTTTCAGCAAGTGCACCGTGACCGATTTCACGTCTGCCGGGGCCTCTTGAGGGCTTTGTTTCACCAACTGAGTATGAGGGGAAGTTGTAGTGGTGCATATATCTCTTGCTGTCTTCACCGTCAATACCGTCAAGAAGCTGAGCATCACTTACAGGTCCGAGAGTTGTGATTGTAAGAACCTGTGTCTGTCCTCTTGTGAACATACCTGAACCGTGAACTCTGTCGATAAGGTCTACTTCTGCTGCAAGAGGTCTGATTTCGTCAATTCCTCTGCCGTCAACACGTTTACCTTCGTCAAGAAGCCAACGTCTTACAATATATTTCTGAAGTTTGTAAAGACAATCGTCAATTTTTGCGATTTCCTCGGGGTAAACTTCGTCAAATTTTTCGTGAACTGCATCGTAGATAGGTTTGAGTCTTTCATCACGGATACGTTTGTCATCTGTGTCAAGAGCAACCTTTACGTCTTCAATAGCGAAGTCTTTGATTGCGTTGTACATTTCTTCTGAAGGATCGTTTGAGGGGAAATCAACCTTTGCTTTGCCGATTTCCGCTTTGATTTCGTTAATGAAGTTAACAACCTTCTGGTTTTCTTCATGAGCGAACATGATACCGTCAAACATTACATCGTTGGGAATTTCGTTACCTGCAGCTTCAATCATTGCAACAAGGTCTGCTGTTGAAGCAACAGTAACATACATTTCTGATTTTTCTTTTTCTTCAGCTGTGGGGTTGATAACGAATTTACCGTCAACAAGACCAACAACACAACCTGCAATAGGACCGTCCCAGGGGATTTCTGAAATTGAAATTGCAATTGAAACACCGAGCATTGCTGTGATTTCAGGTGAGCAATCGGGGTCAACTGACATAACTGTTGCAACAACACCAACATCGTTTCTCATATCTTTTGGGAAAAGAGGACGGATAGGTCTGTCGATAACACGTGATGCAAGTGTTGCTTTTTCACTTGCTTTACCTTCTCTTCTCTGGAAAGAACCGGGAATTTTACCTACTGAATAGAGTTTTTCTTCAAAGTCAACTGAGAGAGGGAAGAAATCTACGCCTTCTCTGGGTTTAGGAGCCATTGTTACAGTACAGAGAACGTCTGTTTCACCGTAACGAACAAGAACTGCGCCGCCTGCAAGCTGAGCCATTTTACCAGTTTCAACAACAAAAGGTCTGCCTGCGATTTCTGTTTCAAATCTTCTGAATTCTTCGAACATAGTTTTTTACATCCTTTCAAATAAAATAGATTTATATGAAAGCAGGCTCTCTTTTAGCAATAAATTCATACTTTGATTTTTCAAAATATCAATTTACCGCTAAAAAAAGTATCAGCCCGCTTTGCATTCTTTTTGCTTTAACTCAATTAAAGGCAGGCAAAATATACACTCTGCCTGCCTTTTGGGAATACTTATTTACGGATTCCGAGTCTTGCGATGATTGAACGGTAACGTTCAATATCAACCTTCTGAAGATATGCAAGAAGGTTTCTTCTGTGACCAACAAGTTTGAGGAGACCTCTTCTTGAGTGGTGGTCCTTATGATGCACTTTGAAATGCTCGTTAAGATCGTTGATTCTCTTTGTGAGAACAGCAATCTGAACTTCGGGAGAACCTGTGTCACCTTCGTGAATAGCATACTCAGCCATTATAGCCTTTTTTTCTTCGTTTGTCATTTTCTTTCACCTCATTTAAAATATTTGCCAATCATCACAAATCCCAGGAAGAGGCAGGTGAATACCATTCAATGGTTTACTCCACTTTCCGAGAAAAGGACTCAAGCTCGTGTATTATACCACATTAAATATTATTTGTAAAGAGTTTTTTATAATTTCATAAAATGTTTTTTACCATAAATTATTCTTCTTTCTTATCCGCAAGAAGCATAAGTGCCATTGTCTGTTTAAGAGCGTCTGTCTGGGACTGACCGTCTATAAGTTTCACTTTAAAATGCGTTCTTGGTGAAGTGGCGACAGTAATTCTTCCTCTCATTGCATTTGAGAGAGCAGCAATCTTTTTCATATCAAGAATATCGCTGTAAAGGAGAAGTCTGTCTTTTGTCTGACCGATTTCCGTAATTCCGTTCTGAACAGCTGCTGCACGCAAAAGTGCGATATCAATAAGTCCCATAACACTTTTCGGCGGTTCACCGAAACGGTCAACAAGTTCGTCAACAACATCATCCGCATCTTCCTGAGTGCGTATGTCTGCAATTCTTCTGTACATTGCAAGACGATGTGGCACATTTTCAATATAGTTTTTCGGAATATTGGCATCAATATGCAGGTCAATAAGACAGTCTTTTGAAGAATCTTTCACTTCCTCACCTTTTTCTTCACCTACTGCCTCTGCAAGAAGTTTAAGGTACATGTCGTAACCTACCGCTTCCATATGCCCGTGCTGTTGAGCACCTAAAACATTACCTGCACCTCTCAGTTCAAGGTCACGCATTGCAATTCTGAAACCAGAACCAAATTCTGTAAATTCACGTATTGCGGAAAGTCGTCTGTCTGCAATTTCGGAAAGTTGCTTTCCTCTTGTGAAAGTGAAATATGCACTTGCCCTTCTTGAACTTCTGCCCACACGGCCTCTTATCTGATGAAGCTGTGCAAGTCCCATCCTGTCAGCATCTTCAATAATAAGCGTGTTTGCATTGGGAACATCTACGCCTGTTTCAATAATAGTTGTGCAGACAAGAATATCTGTCTCACCTTCAATAAGTGATTTCCACACATCGGAAAGTTCTTCTTCACTCATTTTACCATGACCTACTGCCACGCGTGCTTCAGGAAGAAGTTCTTTGATTTCGTTTGCTTTTCTGTCAATTGACTCTACTTTATTATAAAGATAATAGACCTGACCACCACGACGAAGTTCTTTTTCCATCGCCTGAACAAGAACTTCCATGTTGTGTTCAATAACATAAGTCTGAACAGGATGTCTGTCAAGAGGTGCTTCCTCAATAATACTCATGTCACGGATACCTGTCATTGCCATGTTAAGAGTTCTGGGAATAGGTGTTGCTGAAAGAGTCAGCACATCAACATTTGGAAAACGTTCTTTAAGTTTTTCTTTTTGACCTACACCGAAACGCTGTTCTTCGTCTATAATAACAAGTCCTAAATCCTTGAACTCAAGTTTCTTTGAAAGAAGCTTATGTGTTCCCACAACTATATCAATGCTTCCTCTTTTCAGGTTTTTTACAATTTCTGCCTGTTGTTTCGGTGTACAGAAACGTGACAGCATTGCACTTTCCACGGGAAAACCTTCAAATCTTTTCTGAATTGTCTGATAATGCTGAAGTGCAAGAATTGTTGTAGGCACAAGTATTGCGCATTGTTTTCCGTCTGCAATGCATTTGAAAACACCTCTCAGTGCAACTTCTGTTTTTCCGAAACCTACGTCACCACAGAGTAGTCTGTCCATGGGATGAGGTTTTTCCATATCATTTTTGATTTCGTCAATACATCTGAGCTGGTCGTCTGTTTCGTCAAATTCAAAACGTCTTTCAAAATCACTCTGCATATCAATATCAGGAGAAAATGCAAAGCCCTGAATATTCAATCTTTTTGAATAAAGTTTAATCAGATCATCTGCCATATCTTTAACTGCCGACTTGACACGATTTTTTGTTTTCTGCCACTTGTCACTTCCAAGTTTATTGAGTTTTACCGAGTTTGTTTCACTTCTGGGGCCGATATACTTTGCAACATGGTCAAGCTGAGTTACGGGGATATAGAGTATATCACCTTTATCGTAACGGATTTTGATGTAATCCTTTGTAGCACCGCTTGCTTCAAGTTGGGTAATTCCCTCAAAAATTCCTATACCGTGCATTGAGTGAACAATATAGTCGCCTTTACGCATTTCTTCGAGACTATGGAAAGCATTTGAAGGTTTATAATTTTTGTGCTTTGTAACTTTTTTCGGAGCAGTTCTTCTGCCGTAAGACATTAACTTGAATTTCTGATGAGGATATTCCATACCGGCACTGAGCGAACCTTCAATAATATTCACATAACCTGTCTGGAATTTTTCAGGCTTATTACTAAAGAAAATGGCATTGAAGCCCTCTTTTTCAAGGTCATCGCAAAGTGCTTTTGCTGCCTTTTCAGTACCTGCCATAACAACACAGGTTTTATATTTTTTATTTTTAAAAGATAAAATATCATCTGTAAGAACACCGACAGAGCCGTTCCAGAGATTAAGCTGAAGTGCAGTAAAATTAATAAGTTCCTTAACGGGAGTGTCAAAACTTCCTCTTGGAAGGTTATCAAGGTAAACTGTTTTATTTTTACCGAAAACACCAAGAACTTCTGACCACGAAAGAGAAAATTTATCAAGCCCTTTACAGAGTATCCCCTCCTCAAAGCATGCTGAAATTTCTTCATTCAGAAGTTTTACACATGCTTCTCCTCTTTCTTTTACACCGGCACTGTCGCAGACACAGAGGACCGTATCTTTACCGCAATAATCCATAACCGTTGCAAGACAAGAGTAAGCAAGGGGAAGATATCTGTCAAGAGATGATACACGTACTTCGTTTGAAAGTTTTTCAATATCCGCATTAAGGGAAGCCTTTGCTTTCTGCGAGCCTTTACCTTTTACAGTTGTTACAAAATCTGTAAGTCTGTTTTTCAATTCTTCCAAGCTGTCAAAAATAATCTCTGTTGCCGGAGTAATTTCAATTTCATTAAGGTTTTCCGTTCTTCTCTGACTTTCCGCTTCAAAAGATGAAATAAGGTCAACGGTATCGCCCCAGAATTCAATTCGCACCGGATTTTCCGTATGAGGGGGAAATACGTCAAGTATACCGCCCCTTACCGCAAACTGACCTGAACCGTCAACCTGAGGACTTCTTACATAACCTGCTTTTATAAGAATTTCCACCGCCTTATCAAGAGAAAAATCTTCTCCGCTGATAAGCGTACATGTTCTGTCTACAAGTTCTTCGGGAGGTATTGTAAACTGCATAAAAGCCTCAATACTGCATGTAACAACATCAAAGTCACCTTTGATTATCGCAGAAAGAGTACCAAGTCTTACGTGTTCATATTCTCTTGACTGTCCTTCAGAAATACTGAAAGAGAAATCCCTTGCAGGAAAAACAAGAGCACGGCTGCCCATTGCGGAAATATCTTCGGCAAGTCTACGGGCTGAAGCTTCATCGGGAGTGACTGCAATACATTTTTTTCCTTCTTCAGAAAGAGTGTGAATAAGGTGTGCTTTGTTTATCTGAGAAAGCCCCAATGCACCCATAGGCACTCTGTTTTTTGAAAGTGCATGGGAGAATTTTACATATTCTTCATTATTTAGCATTATTTCTGAAAAGCAGGACATCTTTTTTCACCTCAACGCGACAAATCCGCAATATCCCGACCAGGGGGTATTGCGGTCTGTTTATTATAGTCACCATTTTATCATCAAATTCATTTTCCGTCAAGAAATTTTGGCGAAATTACCCTTTGTCATGATAGGAAATGTTAACGCTAAACTATAACTTAATGCAGAATGCAAAATGCAAAGTGCAAAGTTTCGGGAGGGCTTTGCCCTTACCCATTTTATACAATGAAAAATGCGGTTTTCTGTAGGGAAGATTCACATGTCTCCGGCAAGATTTTATGGAATTTATTACGGGCAATTCGTGAATTGACCCTACGTTTGTTCAATCGGTGCAATATAAAATTCAGCGTCGCAGACCCGACACTTTGCATTTTACATTCTGCACTTTGCACTAAATTATATTTTCACACCTTTTTGTCTCAGGTCTTCTTTGAGAATTTCAAGTTTTCCGTGACTGTAGCAATGTCCGTGCATACCAGCTTTTAATGCACCGTCAATATTTTTCTGCACATCATCAATAAAAATACATTCTTCAGGAACAAGTGAAAATTTTTCAAAAAGTATATTGTAAATTTCAGGTTCAGGCTTTACCACCTTATAATCAGAAGAAGCAACAAATCCGTCAAATAACTCAAGCACGGGAATATCCTTTTTCACCGTGTGAAATTCTTTTCCTACATTTGAAAGAAGATAAATGCCGTAGCCTTTCTTCTTCAGTTCTTTCACAAAACCGTACATTTCTTCAAAGGGTGGCATATATGGAAAGAAATTATTTGTCATTTCTTCCACTTCCTGATAAATTTCAGCAGGAATAAGTTCCTTTTTCAGACGGAGAATATCCTCGGAAGTTACAACACCTCTGTCACGTTCAACCCAGAGAGAATTTCTGAAAATTTCTTTCAGAACAATATCTGCATCTTCTTTTTTAAAGTGGGAATAGAGCGTTTTTTCAGGATTGTGGTCGATAAGAACTCCGCCAAGGTCAAAAATTATATTTTTAATCATAGTATTACCTCTTTTATTACAAAAAACAACTGCCTATGATAACACGGGCAGTTGTCTGATTTCAGGAATTATAAAAAACTTATGCCTCTTCTTCTTCCTTCATCTTTGCGAAGCACTCACTGCAATATACAGGGCGTCCGTCTTTGGGCTGGAAAGGAACTTTGGCAGCACCTCCGCAAGAAGCACATGTTGCGTCAAAAAGTTCACGTTCGGGATTTCTTGCACGTTTACGTGCTGCACGGCACTCTTTGCAACGGAAAGGTTCGTTTTCAAAGCCTTTCTCTGCATAGAATTCCTGTTCACCTGCTGAGAAAATGAATTCATTTCCGCATTCTTTGCAGATGAGGGTTTTGTCTTCGTACATTTTAATGACCTCTCTTGATAAGTATTTAGTCCTGAGAAGGGACTTATTATAAACAGATTTCTCCGTTTATTACAAAATGTTTTTAAGTTTCTTTCTTACTCTCTGCATAGCACTGTCAACACTTTTAAAACTCTGACCCGTCTTTGCGGAAATTTCAGAATAACTCAGTCCCTCTGTAAAAAGTGAAAAGACACGGTATTCTGTCTGCGAAAGAATATTTTTGAGGCTTTTGCGTAAATTTTTATAGTTTTCAGAAGAAATATATTCATCCTCTGCGGTAGCGTTTCCTATCGTTTCGTCAACCAAGGGGACAAAATCCGCATCTGCGGAAATAAGTCCGTTATCTTTCTTCCTGACGAAATTTTTAAGAGCATTGTTTATACAAACACCGGCAAATGTTCTGAGGGATGCACCTTTTGAACTGTCATAACTTAAAATTGCTCTGAAAGAAGCCACAAGTCCTTCCTGAACAAGGTCCTCTCTTTCAAAACGATTGTCAGAAAAGTTGTCCACACAGTTTGAAATAACACCGCCCAACCGTTCAATAAGCACCGTCAGAGCTTTATCGTCACAGTCTTTGCACAACCGAACAAGTTCTTCATCTGACATTTCATGGTAATTTTTATTTTCCATTTATCCACCTCATACCATCTACAACATAAATATTAATACTTTTTGAAAAATTTGTCAACATTTTTTCATAAATAAGTTGAAATTTTTCAACATTTTATGTATTTTTTTGTAGAATTATGCCAATTCGAGCAGAATATTACTTTGTAACAACTTTTAAAAATGTGTTTTCTTGACTTTTCATATAAAACAATGTAAAATTATTTTATATGGAAAGGTGGTGTGATTTTT
>JAZOAY010000068.1:0-23210 GCA_045595725.1 Acutalibacteraceae bacterium
AAGCATATCGAAGTTATCGTTCGTCAGATGATGAGAAAAGTTGAAGTTGAAAATCCCGGTGAAAGCAATATTCTTCCCGGAACAAAGATTGAAAAGAAAGAGTTCAGAGAAATCAACAAACAGATTGCAGCTAAAGCAGCAGAAGAAGGCAGAGAGCCGAACTTTGTTGAAGCAAAAGATGTTCTTATGGGTATCACAAAGGCATCACTTGCAACAGACTCATTCCTTTCAGCAGCATCATTCCAGGAAACAACAAGAGTTCTTACAGATGCAGCAATCAAGGGCAAAACAGACCCGTTGCTTGGTCTTAAGGAAAACGTTATCATCGGTAAACTTCTTCCCTCAGGTACAGGTATGAAATGCTACCAGGATGTTAAAGTTATTCCTACAGAAGAACCCAAGGAAGAAACACAGGAGTTTTATTACTCAACTGAAAACAAATAATAACTGATTAAAGTTTTACAGGCTACCGCAGAAATGCGATAGCCTGTTTTTTTGAGTTTTGTAAACACAGAAAAATTATAATTTACCTTACTCTGTAATTAACCTTATCAGCAAATCATACCCTACGAAATATTCTCTGACTAAGGTTTTGATAAAGCCTTTTTCTGTTACACAACTTACTTTGCCGATATCATTAAATCCGAAATGCTCTGCAATTACAGATGCTCTGTGGATGTGGTAATCTGAGGATAAAAATGCCACATCAACATATTCAATATTTTTGTCTGAATGTTCTTCGATTTTTTCTTTTGCAAATTCAAAATTTTCAAATGTTGTTGTGGATTTATCTTCAAGAATAATTCTGTCTGAACTTATTCCTTTTTCTGTAAGAATTTTCTTCATTAACTCTGCTTCGGAAATTATCTGTTCATCTGTTGTAATACCACCGCAGACCACAACAAAACAATTTTCGTTTTCATCAAGATACTCTGCTGCCCTGTTCGTGCGTTCAATCATCAGAGGACTTGGTGTGTCTTTTCCCTCAACCTGATTTCCCAATATCACAAGGTAATCGCAATCATCGTTATATTCTGTTTTTGCATCTTTAATCACAAAGGGCATGTAGATACTTGCCGTTACAACAAAGTAACCGATAATAACCGCAAGAATTATGCTCAGGATTTTTATAGTTTTTCTCATAAAATCACTCCTTAATCTGAGTATTACAGCAAATTTTATTATTCATAAAAAAGGGCAGGAGCAAGCCCCTGCCCTACAAATGTTAAAATTTATTTGAAGAAATTGTAAAGCCCGATCACAAAAAGTGCAATTATCATAAGAGGCAGAACATAGGTCAGATATCCTCTCATCCAATTCTGCACCTTCGCACCTGATTTGCCGATATTGGCTTCTTTTTTGAACTTCTCCCATCCCCAGCCTTTTTTCCATGTGCAGAAAAGGAGGAAAATAAGTGAACCAATGGGCAGAAGAATATTGCTGACAAGGAAATCTTCAAGGTCCATAATTGTTGAACCTTCGCCGAAAGGTGCAATACCTGAAAGAAGGTTGAAACCGAATACACAGGGAAGTGAAAGCACAAGCACAATAATGCAGTTGATAAAACATGACTTCTTTCTGCTCCAGCCAAACATATCGCAGGTACATGCAAGTATTCCTTCAAAAACAGCAAACACCGTTGAAAGTGCTGCAAATGAAAGGAAGATAAAGAACAGACTACCCCACAGTCTTCCCATGGGAATATTGTTGAAAATATTGGGAAGTGTGATAAAAATAAGGGGAGGTCCTGCTCCTACTTCAACATCATAAGCTGTACATGCAGGGAAAATAATAAGTCCTGAAACAAGAGCTACAAATGTATCAAGAAGAGCTATGTTTATACTTTCGCCCATAAGTCTCCTGTCTTTATCAAGGTAACTACCGAAAATTGCCATAGCACCCATGCCAAGACTGAGTGTGAAGAAAGACTGATTCATTGCCGCAACAATAACGTTGCCTATACCTGCGGCTTTCAGGTTTTCAATGCTGGGTTTAAGGTAAAATTCAAGGCCTTCTTTACCACCGTCCATAAACATACTGTTAACAGCAAGTACAACCATAATTGCAAGAAGTGCCAGCATCATGTATTTTGTAATTCGTTCCAGTCCTTTCTGAAGTCCGAAAGAACACACAAGGAAACCTACAATTACAACTAAAATCATGTAAAATGCCATAGGACCCGGGTCTGCAAGCATATTATTGAAATAATCACCTACACCTGCGTTATCAAGACCGACAAAATCACCTTTTGCAGTTGATACAAAATATCTTATCATCCAACCTGCAACAGTTGTGTAGAACATCATAAGTAAATAATTACCGATTACCGCCGCATACCCGTGAGCATGCCATTTGCTGCCTTGTGGTTCCAACTGCTGGTACATTCTTGCGGGACTTTTTCGACTTGCTCTACCCATTGAAAATTCCATTGTCATAATGGGGACACCCATAACAACAAGGAAAAACAGGTAAATCAGTACAAAAATCCCGCCACCGTACTGACCGACCATGTATGGAAATTTCCACACATTGCCAATGCCGATTGCACAGCCTGCACTGAGAAGAATAAATCCCAGACGACTGCCTAAACGTTCTCTTTTCATATTACCCCTCCTGAGAGTTTACTAAACTTCTTTACTGCTGTTTCTTTCTCATCACAATGATGAAAGTACCCGCTACAGCTGCAAGAACAACGAAAACGGTAACTATAACTTTACCCATTGTCTTGCCTTCATCTTCATCTATGAAAGTTTCCGTATACCACTTTGGTCTTTCATATTTTGTTGTTTCTTCTTCTGTTATTTCTTCTGCTTCTTCAGAAACTATTGTTTCCACAGTTTCTTCTTCCTGTGAATTTACTTCTTCCGTTTTCTCTTCTTCACCGGGTTCATTTACTGACGGCATTTCACCAAGAACAAACTCTTTTGTCTGTTTGTATCTGACATCAAAACAGTCTTGTTTAAGATAAGCTGATGAAGGCAACGAAACAAAATCATGTGACTCAGGCAAAGACAGCCCCGACATCATAAACCAGTCGCTATCACCGATTTTTTTCACTTTTGAATTGTCAATTTTCTCTGCATCAAGCCAATAATAATGTCCGTCTGTTTCAACAAGATTCCAGCTACGTTCTTCACTTTCAACTTCGTAGCATCTGATACCGCTTTCTTCCAGAAGCACTGTTATCAGCGTAGTATAGTTCTCACATATACCTTTTCCTGACAGAGCAAATTTCAGTCTGTTGTCATTATATTGCTTATAAAGACGGTCATCGTTTTGAGCCTTTTTATCATAGGAAATATTATCACAAACGTATTTTACAACAGTTCCTATAATTTCCTCTTTCGACATGCCTTTTTTTATTATTGACTTATATATTTTTTTAACCTGATTTTTAATTTTCAGAGACTCTCTGCCAAGGTTTGAACTTATATCACTTTTTTCAATATAATTTACAAGTTTCTCCGTTACAGCCATTTCGCAGTTATCTGCAAAAAGGTCTTCAAGTTCCGGCAAAGTTGTAACTACATCAAGGCTTTCTATATTAACACAGTTATCAACATTCAGATATGTTAATTTAAGATTTTTCAGATTTGATACATCCCTGACAGAAGAATTCCTCATTGACAGAAAATCAAGATTACTGAGTTTTTCAATGCCGTCAGTTTTTTCCACTTTTGTATAATCAAGATTAAGGTCTGTGAGAGATTCCATTCCCTCAATGCCCTTAAGAGAACCGATTGAACAATAATTTACAACAAGTTCCTGCAGGTTATTTGCAGATGAAAACTTTTCAAGATTATCAAAGTTACAGTTATACACCTTTATTCTCTTCAGCTTACTCAGAATATTTGCAAAAGACATATCCTTGAACAGAGCTTCATCAAAAATTATTTCTTTTACGGTTTCCGGAAGTCTGAGTTTTCCTACTTTGAATTCACAGTTTTCAAATGTTATTTTTTCGACCTGCCCCACATTACGGAACGAAAGATTTTTATCAATTACACAATTTGTAAAATAAAGTTCTGTTACCAGGTCATACCTACTGTCACTGAGATCAGGCATTGTATCTGCATTCCCAATGTGTAAAAATGTCTTATCAGAACTTAATTTCAGGCTACCCTGTGCACCGATTGCCGTGATTGTCATGGCCAAAAGCATTGCAATAACCAAAAAAAACGAACAGATTTTTTTCATTTATACATCCTCATTTCAAAATCATTCAATCTTTCCCATAATAAGCGGAATACTTTCAGGGGCAACATTGCTGTATTCTATGGCAGACAAAAATGTTTTTTCCGCCTCACTCAATTTCAGTTCGTCTGATGCAAACATTTCTGCAATTTTTTCACCTGCGACAACCTTATCTCCTGTTTTTTTGTGAAGATATATTCCCGCTGTAAAATCAATACTGTCACCTTTTTTCTCTCTTCCTGCACCAAGCTTTGCACAGGCAATACCCACTGTTTCTGCGTTCATGTGAGAAATAAATCCATCTTTTTCCGCAACTATTTCACGTGTATTCTTTGCCTTTTCAAAGAGAGAGGTGTCATAAATATAATTTTCGTCTCCACCCTGTGCTTTCACCATCAAAGCAAATTTGCGGAGTGCTTTTCCGCTTGAAATTGCCTCTTCCACTTTTTCTTCAGGATTTTCAATTCCTGCCATACGGAGAAGCTCTGCACTGAGAGTATAAGTCAGTAAAGTGAAATCTTCAGGACCGTTACCCTTTAAGGTTTCAATTGCCTCAATAACTTCTATGCTATTACCAATTGCATTGCCTAACGGTTTATCCATATCGGTTATCATTGCAACTGTTTTTCTGCCTGCTCCCTTGCCGATTTTTACCATTTCATTGCCGAGTTTTTCAGCATCGGCATAAGTTTTCATAAACGCTCCGCTTCCAACTTTCACATCAAGGAGAATACAGTCGCTTCCCGCCGCAAGTTTTTTGCTCATAATACTTGATGCAATGAGAGAAACATTGTCAACAGTTGCAGTAACATCTCTCAAAGCATAAAGTTCTTTATCTGCAGGGGCTAAATTCATAGACTGTCCTGCAATGCAAAGGCCGTTGGAATTTACTGTTTCAAAAAATTTTTCGGGGTCTACAGAAGTATTAAAACCTTTTATTGCCTCAAGTTTGTCAATTGTTCCTCCTGTGTGACCGAGACCTCTGCCCGACATTTTTGCCACTTTCACTCCGCACGCAGCAACTATAGGCACTACCGCAAGGGAAGTTTTATCCCCTACTCCGCCCGTTGAGTGCTTGTCAACTTTGATACCGTCAATGGAACTTAAATCCATCTTTTCTCCTGACTCAGCCATTGCAAGAGTCAGATTAAGAGTTTCTTCTTCATCCATGCCTCTGAAATAAATAGCCATCATAAGGGCTGAAACATGGTAAAGTTCAATTGTTTTATCAGTAACGCCTTTTACAAAAAACTCAATTTCTTCCTTGTCAAGTTTTCCGCCATTACGTTTTTTCAAAATCAAATCGTACATTCTCATTTCATGTTCACCTCTGAAAATGAAAAAGGTAAAATTTCTTCCAGCGTTTTTATTATATATTCATTTTCGTTTTTTACAAAAATAACTTTAAAATCTTTGTCACAGAATTCTGCCATGACCTGTCTGCAAGCACCACATGGCGGAAGAAAAGTCTCTCCTCCTGCAACTGCAATGGCTGAAAAGTTTTTCTTACCCTCAGAAATTGCTTTAAAAAAAGCCGTTCTTTCTGCACAATTTGTCAGCCCGAATGAAACATTTTCAACATTAACTCCTGTGAAAATTTCGCCGTCATCACAAAGAAGTGCAGCACCTACAGAAAAATTTGAATAAGGAGAATATGAATTTTTCTTTACTTCAATTGCCTTTAAAACAAGTTCTTTTTCGTTCATAAAAATCTCCTTTCAAAGCAAATAAAATCGGTAGTAAAATACTACCGATTTTTTTGTCAGTCATTTACAAACTCTGCTTTTTCGATTTCAGTTTTAAGGTTTTCACATATTGCTTTAAAAATGTCTTCGCCTAAAGTCTGAAGTTTTTCATTCTCTTTATCGGAACAGAGTTTTGCAAACTGTTTACCCAGACCTGCGGCAACATCTCCGCCTTTTCTCAGCACAAGATAATAATAAGTAAAGGCATTAGTAATATTGTCATAAAGGTCTTCATCAAGTTTTATCAGTTCATCATAGAAAGCATTCACAGTCATGGTTGAAACTGAATATTTTTCAAGAAGAACATGAATTTCCGCTTCAACAGTAAATGTTACAAGCATTCTGATCTGCTCGGAAACATTTTCATTTTCTTTGTATTCATCAATTCTTCTGATAAGCTCGTTGTCAAATCCTTCAAGAGCATAAGCCTTACGTGCTATAGTCTCTCCAAGCACCTTTGCACGGTCCATGTTACCGTTAGTGCGTTGTTTTTTCATGATTTCCACAATTCGGATAAGGACATCTGCTTCGTTTTCAATTTTCGGGCTACCGAAAATTTTCATATCGTTATCATCAAAAGCGTGCATAATCAATCATCCTTTTTTTCTTCCTGTTCAGCCTTCTTGCGGAGCCTTTTCTGCTTTGCTTTGTAACTCATAAGTTCATCAAGCTGTTTATCAGGAGTTATGTAACTGCCAACAGTAAGAGGAGTTTCGTTATACATTCCGCGGAAATTTGTTCCGCCGAGAGAAAGAATTTTCTTCTGTTTTGCTTTTTTAAGAAGCTTTTCCGACTGCTCCTCAGTATTTTCGGGACACCATACTTCAAGTCCGTCAAGACCGTAAGAAATCATTCTCTCAACAAATTCATCTGAATATCTGCCCGGATGAGCGAGAATTGCAATACCGCCTGATTCATGAATTGCATCAATTACCTCTTTAGTATCATCATATTTTGCTTTGAAATACACAGATGAAGGGCTTTCCTTTGAGAAAAGTTCATTGTATACTTCACCGTAAAACTCATTGGTAAAACCACTTTCAATAAGTGCGCGCATAATATGGCATACATAAATATTAGTTGCGCCTGTTGCACATTTTACAATAAGATCAGGTGTTACGTTGTATTTTTTTGCAGTACCCAGAATCATGAACTGACTTGCTTTTTTACAAGCCAACATATTTCTGCGGCACAGTCCTTCAAGACGTGCAGGACTGTCAGCAAGGTAGCAGAGAATATCAACTTCTTCTCCTGTTTCCGTGTCTGTTGAAGAAAGCTCAACACCGGGAATAACCTTAACATCATGGCGTTTACCTATAAGTTCTCCCCTGATATTACCTGCCTGACAGTTGTGATCAGTAATTGAAATAGTATTTATACCCTGCTTTTTGGCAAGGATAATGAGGTCATCAATACCTAATGACCCATCAGATAATTTTGTGTGACAATGCAAATCTGCGGACATTTTTCAATCCCCCAAATAAATGAATATAGTGCTACATGTATATTATACATTTTTTTGTATAATTTTTCAAGTATTAAAATTAATTTTTAAGTTCATCAACAAATTCCTGGATACGTTTGAGTGCTTCTCTGATATGACCGATAGAATAAGAATACGAAACTCTTACATATCCTTCACCGCATTCGCCGAATGCGGTGCCGGGCACTACTGCAACATGCTTTTCACGGATAAGTCTTGAACAGAATTCATCTGAAGTAAGACCTGTACTTTTTATGCACGGAAAAACATAGAATGCACCTTCCGGTTCAAAACAGTCAAAGCCCATTTTTCTGAAACCGCTTACAATAAGACGACGTCTCAGGTCATATTCGCTGCGCATTTTTTCAATGTCTTCATCACCGTTTTTAAGTGCCTCGATTGCAGCATACTGTGCAGTTGTAGGTGCTGACATGATTGCATACTGATGAAGAATTGTCATTTTTTCAATCAATTTTTCAGGACCGAGAGCATATCCCAGTCTCCAACCTGTCATTGCATAAGATTTTGAAAAACCGTTAATGACAATTGTTCTTTCTCTCATGCCATCAATTTCAGCAAAAGAAACGTGTCTTTCATCACCATAAGTCAGTTCGCTGTAAATTTCGTCTGAAAGAACAATTATATTTTTATTTTCAAGCACTTTTGCAATTTTTTCAAGATCTTCCTTTCTCATAACTGCCCCTGTGGGATTGTTAGGGTATGGGAGAATAAGAAGTTTTGTTTTATCTGTAATTTTCTCTTCAAGCTGTTCAGGGGTAAGACGGAATTCATCTTCCTCTTTTGTTTCGATTATAACAGGCTTTCCTCCTGCCATAATAGTCATTGGTTCATAACATACAAAACAAGGCTGAGGAATAAGTACCTCATCACCTGCTGATACAATTGAACGGATACAAAGGTCAATTGCCTCAGAGCCGCCAACAGTTACAAGAACTTCTTTTTCGGGAACATATCCAACATTGAACTTTCTTTTGAAATATTTGCTTATCTCCTCACGGAGTTCTGCAAAACCTCTGTTGGGAGTGTACCAGGTTCTGCCTTTTTCAAGGGAATTGATACCCGCCTGACGTACATGCCATGGTGTTACAAAATCAGGCTCTCCTACACTCAGAGAAATAATATCTTCCATTTCGTTGGCAATGTCGAAGAATTTTCTTATTCCCGAAGGTTTCACATTTTTTATGTTTTCATTCAGGATTTCTTCGTAGTTAATCACAGCATCATGCTCCTTTGGTCTTTTTCGCCGTCTGTGAGCAGAACGCCGTTTTCCTTATATCTTTTAAGCAGAAAATGTGTTGCAGTTGACTGAACAGCATCAATTGTAGCAAGTCTCCTTGACACAAACATTGCAACATCCTGTATTGTTTTACCTCTGACAGTTACAAGCAAATCATAGTTGTCTGCTGCCATAAGGTTTACTGTGTCAACCTCGTCAAACTCGGAAATGCGTGCAGCAATTTCGTCAAAGCCTGTTTCTTTCTGAGGTGTAACTTTAAGTTCAATAAGGGCGGTAACTCCTGAATTTTCAACTTTATCCCAGTTAATAAACGTCTTTTTCGCGAGGATTACGCCGTTCTTTTTGTATTCAGCGATTCTTTTTTCTATACTGTCAATGCTTTCACCCAGCATTGCAGAAAGTTCTTCCACTGAAAGAGAAGAATCTTCATAAAGCAATGAAATAAGTTTATCCATTTTTATTCCTCCTTAGGGTAGCACGAATAATCCAAACTCGTTTTTTATCGGTTGATTTCCGCTGACCCTTTGTTAAAATACTCGCAAATCCGTCAGGATTTGCTACGTTTTTTCCTTGGTTCACCAAAAATCATCTCTATAAAAAATCTTCAACCAAAAAGATTAAGATTTTTATTGAATTTTTGGTGACTGAGTGTGAAGAAAGGCTCACGCCTTTCAAACACGAAACACCGAAAAGACTTAAAAAGATTAACTTTTTGGCGTGTTCGGATTATTCGTGCTACCCCTATTTCAGGAAACCTTTTATAATAATTTCTTCCGCTTCTTCTTCGCTCATACCGAAAGTCTGAAGTTTAATAAGCTGGTCGTTATTTATTCTGCCGATTGCAGCCTCGTGAACTATCTGAGCATCATAATGATTTGCTGCAATTTCGGGAATTGAACGGATACGTGCATTGTCCATGATAATTGAATCACACTGAACATGTGCTCTGCAAGCTGCATTACCTACTGCTCTCGGATAGAAAACCTGTTCTGACTCATCTTTTGCAACAGAACGTGAAATAATCTGTGCACTTGCATCTTTTCCGTCAAGGTTAATTACCATATTTGAATGTGCAACCTGTTTGCCGTGAGTCATAAGTTTTTCTGTCATCAGAAGTTTTGCTCCCGCTTTAAGACGGGCATTTGTTTCTCTGAGAGTTGAATCAACACCTTTAATCTGTACTGTTTCCATTTCGCAGTAAGAGTTTTCGTCCATTTCAATTTCAGTTGTGGGATTGAGAACTCTTTCTCCTGTTCCCTCTCCCTGACCATAATGCTTCTCAACATATTTTATTTTTGCATTTTTTCCGATATGGAAAGTATGAATACCGTCATGTTCACTTTTTTCTGAACCTGAATTGTGAATGCCGCAACCTGCAACAATAAGGACATCACAATCTTCACCGATATAAAAATCGTTATATGTCACATCGTTTACACCACTCTCGGTAACAATTACGGGGATATGAACACTTTCATTCTTTGTACCGGGTTTAACGATGATATCAATTCCTGGTTTATCTTTTTTTGGTTCAATTATAATATTTTTAGTTGACTGACGAGCCATGCCTTCGCCGTTTTTTCTGATATTATATGCACCCATGGGAACTTCATGCAGGTCTGCAACGGCTCCAAGCAAGTCTTTATCTATTTTATTTTCAAGCATAAAATCAGCCCTTCCTTTCATTTCTGAAATTGCATGCACCGTCAAATTCGCCTAAAAGTTTCGGGAACACCTCGTCACGGCTTCCTTCTTCACGAATTTTTCCGTTTGCAATAACAATAATTCTGTCAGCAACAGACATAATTCTTTCCTGATGAGAAATAAGAACTATGGACTGATTTCTTTTGTTTTTCATAACCTTGAAAGTTTCAACAAGCATTGTAAAACTCCACAGGTCAATACCTGCCTCGGGTTCATCGAAAATCGCAACATTAAGTTCGCGTGCCATAATCGAAGCAATTTCAACACGCTTCACTTCCCCGCCTGAAAGTGAAGTATCAACTTCACGGTTAAGATATTCTTTTGAACAAAGGCCAACATTTGTAAGGTAAGAACAGCAGAGGTCCTCCGGCAATTCACTGCCGTGAGCAAGAGAAAGAAGTCTTCTGACTGTAATGCCTTTAAATCTCGGCGGTTGCTGAAAAGCATAACCGATGCCCAGTTTGGCTCTGTCTGTAATTGACATGTCAGTAATATCTGTTCCGTTAAAGAAAATCTGACCGGATGTGGGTTTTTCAATACCCATAATAAGTTTTGCAAGGGTTGATTTACCGCCACCGTTAGGTCCTGTGATAACAACAAATTCTCCGTCATTTATTGTAAGACTTACGTTGTCTATAATTTCGAGAATTCCTTTTTGTCCTTCAACTTTGAAAGACACATTTTTCAGTTCAAGCATTTTTAACCATTCCTTAATCTTTATACCTTGGCATTGACAAAATATGCAACGCCTGAATTTGTAACATAAAAGTTTTCTATTCTGTCAGAGGCGAGGAAGCCGTCTGCATAATAATAAAGGGGACATATAACCCAATCTGACATCAGAATTTTTTCCGCCTTATGGGCAAGGTTATTCCTTTGGTCGCCCTGAGTGTTTATCATTTGCGAAAGAAGTTTATCATATTCTCCGTTTTTCCAACCGCAGAAGTTTTCCGTTGACGTAAATTTATCAAGCATGTAGCCCACGTCATTGTACGGAGACATGAGACCGCCCTTTGCAACGGTAAAATTACCGTCATTTCTCATTTCTTCAAGTTTTGACCAGCTGACGCTTCTGAGCATACAGTTGATGCCTAGATTTTCTTTCCACATTTCTGCAAGGATTTCTGCCGTTTCACGGCTGAAAGTATTGTCATTGAAAAGATATTCAAACTGAGGAAAACCTTTTCCCTTTTCATATCCTGCCTCAGCAAGAAGTGACTGTGCTTTCTTGATGTTTTCGTCAGTTTCGTCAGCCATGAAGTAATTTTCTCCCGTCTGTCTGAACTGAGAAAAAGCATCCGATATAAGACCTGATGCCGCAATACCGCGGGTCTTTGCCGTCTTTTCTATAAGTTCCTCTCTGTCAATTGCAAGGGTAAGAGCCTGTCTTACACGTGCATCGTCAAAGGGAGTTTCATTAAGATTAAAATAAAGGAAATATGTTCCGGTGTTTTGATAAGAGGTGTAGTTTTTGTTCTTTGAAGTTTTTACAAGTTTGTCTTCAGGAAGGACACCTGTAAAAAGAACCTTTCCCTTATTGAACATGGTTCTTGCCTCTTCACCGTCTGAAACAAAATAAAATTTTATGCTTTTTAGAGAAACATTTTCCTTGTCTCTGTAATGCTCATTGGGAACAAGATCAAGGTAGCTTCCGCCTGTCCATGAAAGAAGTCTGAAAGCACCGTTTGAAACGAATTTTTCCGGGTCGGTACTCCATATTCTGGTGTATGGCTTTACTGCATTTTCGCAAAGAGGCATAAAACCTACACTTGCACATTTATAAAGGAAAGACGGGTCTTTTTCTTTCAGTTTCACAACGAGAGTGCGGGCATCTGCCTCTTTCACCCACAGGTCAGACATCTGCATTGTGATGTAGTTGCCTTCATCATCTTTCAGACCTTTCTGTTCTTTTTCAAAATCTTCATGGACCTTATCATAACCTGCAATATTTTCAAACATATAAGCATAAGAAGATGCATTATAGGGGTTTGCCGTTCTTCTCCATGCATAAACAAAATCGGAAGCCTGAACCGCAGTACCGTCACTCCATAAAGAATGAGGAGAAATTGTAAAGGTATAAACAAGACCGTCTTCGCTTACCGTGTAATCACTTGCCGCTGCTTTGACTGCGTTCCCGTTTTCGTCAATTTTCATCAGTCCCTCAAAACAGTTTACAAGAACTGTTTCTGTTGAAATGTCGGTGCAGAAAGTGGGATCAAGCTTTTCAGGTTCAGAGGAAATTGCTGCCGTAACACGGTCGTTGCCGTCGATGTGAAGCATCAGTGCAGAAAAAGCTGAAAATAATGCAACACCAAGTACTATAGCCCCTGTAATTACCACTATTCTGAATCGCTTATTTTTCTCAAAAAGCATTTTGAATTTATTGAATTTTTTTGATTTCTTATTCATAAAAATTCCTCTTGACGGACGGAAACATTCCAAAAAAGCAAATTTTCCGCCGATTATATTTCATTATATATGATAACAAATTTTGTCAGAAAAGGCAACATTTAAAACTAAATTATTTTTACACTTTCTTTGTTTAATTTTGTATCTTTTGGACAAAACATATTCAAGTAGGTGATTTATATGTCAACAAACAAAAAACAATATGATAAAATGACAAAAAAAGCATCCCCTCCATCACCTTTACTCAAAAACTGCCTCAATGCTTTCTGGACAGGAGGTCTTGTTTGTGTGGTAGGTGAAGGTTTCAGGATGCTTTATCAATATTTGAAATTCAATGAAGACGAAACAAAAGCAGCAGTAACAGTTACTCTCATTGTAATTACCGCAATTCTTACGGGAATTGGAATTTTTGACAAAATAGCAAAAATTGCAGGTGCAGGAACAATTGTACCCATTACAGGCTTTGCAAACTCCGTTGTATCCCCTGCCATGGAATTCAAAACGGAGGGAAGTATTCTCGGCACCGCAGCAAACATTTTCAAACTGGCAGGCCCCGTAATTCTCTACTCAACCGCATCCGCTTTTGTGTATGGGGTTATTTATTATATCTGTCAGATAAAATAAATAGGCTTGACTAATTCAGTCAAGCCTTAAATTCATTTAATTCTGAGTTGCTTTCAACCCCGTAAGTTCCTCAAAAACAGGCAGTTCATAGCATGGAATGTAAATACCTGACAATTCCCCGTTATAATCAACTTCTATTATGTGATAATATTTAGAATGAATATGCCCGTAATCATCTGTTGTAAGTTTATACTGTTTATAAACTCCCTTATTAAATCTTTCCTCTTTATTCCATTCCGGCATACTGAAATGTTTTTTAACAGTACGGATTCCTTTTAAGGAAGATAGAGGAAAAGCATATTTACCCTCAATGTTAGCAATATACAAATTTTCAGAATCAGCAAAAACCTTGTAAACAGTATTAATGCAATGCACCATTTGCATACCTTTTTGAGTCATTTTAATCTCGCCATCTTTTACTTTGTAAAAAAATGAAAGAATATCTGCATCTTTTGAATCTTTTGGGACAGATAACTCAGCAAATATAGCATCACAAGTACTTTCCAGATTATCAAAAGTCTGAGCACTCTCATCAGTTTCCAAAACACTTTTTGCTTTGCGGGTACTTATAAATTTAAGAACAACCCAAACTAACAAAGCAATGCCTGCAAACCAAAAAAGACCGGGGGCATTTTGATATGCCTGTTGTAAAGAAATATCATCACTTTTTAATAAAGATCTTATTATTCCCACAGCAACAACCGCACCGCTGGCACCACAAATCCACTGGATAATACGCACAGGCAGAGGCAGCTTACTTTTTTCTATTGTTTCCTCGGCATTTTCAGAAGAACGTTCAAAAGACTGAACCAACATATTTGAAGGCTTTGCAACCAAAAATTCATTTCCGTTAACCTGTTCATTCTTTTTATCTGTTGTTAAATCAACACCTAAAAATGGTTTCATAATATAAACCTCCTTTTTATTATTGTATCACTCTTTCATTTTGTTGTAAATACATCCGCCTTTTAATCAAAAACTCTCAATATTTTCTTTTACAAATTTCAGCAGATAATTTTCTATTCCCTCTAATTCATAGAACGCATCATCATATTCATCAAATGGAAATCTGTCGTACTGTTCAACAAAATCCTCGGCAGTTTCACTGTCAAAGGAAGAAAGATTTTCGATGTCAATATTATACTTTGAGACAAATCCGTCGTAAAGTTTTTTATGTTCCTCTGCCCCGACAAGTTCCATATATCCGCTGACGTAAGGTGCTACTGCACGGCTGTCATTCACAAAAAACTGACAGAGACCGCCGTTCTGCACTTCCATATCAAGATAATTCAACACATAAAAAACAAGTTCTTTTTCGTTCAGAACTTTCATACCCTCTTTTGTATCTTCAAAAGCATCAGTCTTTCCGAGTATTCTGGCATTTACTGCACTTATCAATTCATCGTCGGGCAATTTTTTCAATTCTTCGTTAGACATGCTTTTATAAAGTTTTTCTTTTTCAAGATAATCTTTAACAGACGACTTAATTGCTTTTCTGACATCCAATGCATCTTTTATAAAACTGAAAAGTCCCATATTTACACACTCTTTTTCCTGAAATAATTTTTAATAAAAATAAGTACGCCTATACCAAGCAACGGGAAAAACATTGCAACAAGCATTCCGGCTTTCATTCCCACCTGTTCTGTTGTAAGGTTGAGAGTGTTTCCTACAGTAACTGCAAAATCACTTACTGCAACTTTATCCGCAACTGCGCCTAAAAGCTGAGGTGCAACAGATGCACCGAAATCTCCGCCGGCTGCCATAAGTGCGTAAGCAGTAACACCGGGATTAGGGATTTTTTCTTCCATAAGAATAAGTGTACCGGGCCAGAGCATTGAAGTACAAAGACCAGTAAAAACACATGCTATCAAAGAAAGTATTGGGAAAGTTGAAACACCTGCAACAAGGTAACATACAGTTGCACCTGTCATACCTGCGAGAAGTACGGATGAAATATTTTTACCGTACTTTGCATAAAGTGTTCTTCCTATACCGAGAAGAATTGCAAAGAGAGTAAGACCTAAAATATCACCGATTGTTTTCGGAATGTGAAGTGCGTTTTCTATGTAACTTGAAACCCAGTTTGTCATTGTGTTTTCAGCTGCACTTCCAAGGAAAATGCAAGCAACACAGAGCATCATTGCAAAACCTTTTTTTGTAGCTTTTCCGCCGCTTTCACCATGTGAAAGATCCATCTTCGGCATGGGAGATGTACAAAAAAGAATAAAAGATACAATCGGAAGAAGTGCAAAAAACCCTGTAAGATACATCCAGTTTTCAGCACCGAAAACTCTGAGAAAAATTGTGCTGATTATAACTACCATCACAACTCCGTAAGCGTAAAGTGAATGAAGCATACTCATATCTTTATCGGGCGTTTCAGAGGGAATAGCCGCAACAAGAGGACTCAGAAGAACTTCACAAAGTCCCGCCGCTATTGAGAAAATCACCGTTCCCGCAAGTAGTCCAGCATAAGCGTATTGCGGAAAAACAGACGGGAAAATTGCGTAAACAAAAAGTCCCAGAGATGTGATAAGCGGCATAACTTTCACAACTTTATTTACATTGAAATACTTTGTGAAAAATGTAAAAATCAGGTCAACAATAAGCTGTGTACAGAAATTTGTAAGCACTAATGTACCGAGAAGTGTATAAGAAATTCCGTAAGTTTCCCTGAATGTCACAAACAATATTGACGGCAGACTGAACACCGACGACATTGCAAGATACGTGAAATAACACGCCTGTTTTGTTCTTTTAAAGTTCATATTCCTTTTTCTCCTTTTGTGCATGTTTTAGAGCTGTGTTCAGACCTCCTTATCAATTATTTCCATGTATTTATTAATAATAATATTTCTGCTGAATTCTTTTTCCATTTTCTTTCTTCCTGCTTTGCCCATTTCCGCTTTGCTTTCGTAAGGAAGGGCCATAAAGTCTTTTACTGCTCTGACAAGATCTTCTGTATTCTTTGCCTTAAATCCTATTCCGGAAATGCCCTCATCATAAGTTTCGCGACAACCTGAAACATCCGTTGCCACAACGGGTCTTCCGCAAGCTGCTGTTTCAATACAGACATTCGACATTCCTTCATGATATGATGCATGCAGCGTTGCATGACTGCGTTTGATAAAAGAATGAACATCGTTCTGCACACCCACACATTCAACAAGACCTTCAGCCGTTGCTTTTTCCATTCTTTCTCTTACTATATCATCATCAGGCTCGCCAATAAACCTAAAAACAGTATCGGGATAATCCTTTTTAATTATTGGAATTGCCTCAAGAATTTCGTCAGTCCCCTTATCTTTCATCATTCTGCCTATAATCGAAAACACAATGGTTCCGTCATTTTCAGGATATTCCTCATAACAATGCTTTTCAAGGTTCACACCTGATCCTGGAAGAAGATCATATGATGTACGCACAACTCTATTTTTAAGCATAAAATGCTGATTTTCTGCATTCTGAAAAAATACCTTTTTCGCTTTTCTTAAACCTATACGGTAAAGCACCAAAGTAAACTTAGACATCAAGCCACCGTTCTGAATTGCATTTCCCAATCCGGTAACATTGGCAACATAAGGAACTTTTTTCAGTTGACAGGCTACCCCACCGTAAACATTGGGCTTTATAGTGTAAGTTAAAACAATATCCGGTTTAACACTTTTGATTATCTTAATATATTGAATAAATAATTTAAAATCTTCAAAAGGATTTACTCCGCGTCTTGACATTTCAGTATCAATATAGGTACAACCTAACTCTTTTATTGCCTCTACTCTTTCTCCGTACGGCAAAGCGCAGAAAACATTGTTTCCTTCTAAAACCATTCTTTCAAGAAGTTCTTTTCTGAAACTGTACAAACCGATATCATTGTTTGCTAAAACCAAAACAGTTTTACCCATACTTTAACTTTCCCCCACATTAAAATCATTTTATTACCAACATTATTTAAGATTAACACGGTTATTGTAATTATAATACCAAAGTGATATTTAGTCAATCATTTACATTTTTCAAAAAGCATAATTTTGTATATAAAGTTAAAAATATAAAACACAGAATAATTTACAAAACGGGGTTTTTATAAAATGAACAGTGTTATAAAATTTAAAAATCCTCCTACCATAACTGCCGCAGCTTCGGTTGTAGGAAAAGAAGAAGGCAAAGGACCTCTTGCTCATGAATTTGACGAGATTTTCGAAGATGCAACGCTGGGACAGGACTCATGGGAAAAAGCAGAAAGTCTTCTTCAGAAAAAAGCAATTGAAAAAGCGATAAAAAAATCAGGAAGAAAAAATGATGAAATTGATATTCTTTTTGCGGGAGACCTTCTTAATCAGTGTACCGGTTCAACTTTCGGCATAAGAGACCTTTCGATCCCCTTTGCAGGAATGTACGGAGCATGTTCAACAATGGCACTTTCCCTTGCAACTGCCTCTGTTTTTATAGCAAGCGGTGCAGCAAGTGTTGCAATTGCTGCCACTTCTTCACATTTCTGTTCTTCTGAAAAACAATTCAGATTTCCTCTTGAATACGGCGGTCAGAGAACCCCCACCGCACAAAGAACATGTACTGCTGCCGGTGCAACAGTAATAGAGAAAAACAAAGGAAAAGTCCTCATCGACAGCGTTATTTACGGAAAAATTCAGGATTTAGGAATTACCGATGCCAATAATATGGGGGCAGCAATGGCACCTGCTGCTGCAGACACCATTTTCCGTTTTCTTGACAGCACAAAAACGCATCCCGATGATTATGACCTGATTCTTACAGGTGATTTAGGATTTGTGGGAAGTGAACTTCTTCTGAAGCTCCTGAAAGAGGACCACTCTATTGACATCGCTCACGTTCACAACGATTGCGGAAAAATGATGTTTTACAGAGAAAATCAGGATGTTCATGCAGGAGGTTCGGGGTGTGGTTGCTCTGCAAGTATTCTCAATTCCCTTATTTATCGACAACTTGTTGAAAAAGAACTTAGAAACGTGCTTTTTGTGGCAACCGGAGCATTGCTTTCTCCCACGACAACAATGCAAGGTGAGTCAATTCCCGGAATTGCCCACGGAATTTTATTGAAAGGAAAAGAATAAATATGCATCACTTAGCCTGTCTTATTTCAACGCTCAGATGCAGTGCACATGTGCTGAAAATAATTGAGTGTATAAAATGGATGGTAATTATCACAACTTTTGCGCTCACAAGTATCTGCGCATGTAAAATGCTTAAAAACCGTTGTGAAAAATAATTGACAACACGTATAAAACTCCTTATAATTTTATTCAAGGAGTTGATGTCATGATTTACGAAACAATTGAAAATTTAAAAATCCCCTCACCTTTACAGGTTACAGGTGAAAAAATTTTAACCAAAGAAGAATGGGAGAAAATCAGACCAGTCGTTCTTAATATCATGCTTGAAAACGAATATGGTTTTATGCCTGAAGAACCTGAAGAAGTTACTTTCAACATCACAGAAACAGATGAAAGAAGATGTTGTGCAGGTAAGGCAAACCAGATAAAACTTGAAATTACTTCTAAAATAAACGGAGAAACATTCACTTTCCCCGTTACATATATTTACCCCAAAAAAGGTGACAAACACAAAACAATTGTCCACATAAATTTCAGACCCAACATTCCTGATGAGTATATGCCCACAGAAGAAATTATTGATAACGGTTTTGCTTGTGTTTCCTACTGCTACAAAGACGTTACAAGTGATGACGGCGACTTCACAAACGGACTTGCAGGAATAATTTATAAAAATAAAGAGAGAACTGCTCATTCATGCGGAAAAATTGCAATGTGGGCATGGTCTGCAAAGAGAGTTATGGATTTTCTGCAGACAAGAGATGAAGTTGACAAAAATTCCATTACAATTGCAGGACATTCAAGGCTTGGCAAAACTGCACTTCTCACTGCTGCAGTTGACACCCGTTATACTTGTGCACATTCAAACTGTGCAGGTTGCAGCGGAGATTCTCTCAACAGAGGCAAAAGTGACGGCAATGAATATATCAGCCACATTACAAAAAACTTTCCTTATTGGTTCTGTGAAAAATACAAAGACTTTGCAGAAAAAGATGACGAAACTCCCTTTGACCAACATTTTATGCTCAGTCTCATCGCGCCAAGAAAAGTACATATCGCATCAGCTGCAAAAGATGTATGGGCAGGACCTAATCTTGAATTTCTTTCCTGCGTTTGTGCAAGTGAAGTATATGAACTTTACGGAATGAAAGGTTTTGTTTTTAAGGAAGATGATTTCCTTAAAACTGACCGACGCTTAAACGAGGGTACCATCGGTCTTTGTCACAGAGAAGGCGTTCATTATTTCTCCCGTGATGACTGGCACGGTCTGATGGATTTCCTGAACAAATAATTATCTAAAAAAACACCCGAAAAGGATTAAAAAACCTTTTCGGGTGTTTGATTTGTTGTTTAAATATAGGGTGCCGGGTCTATTGTTGAACCCCACATGCCGTTACGTATTTCGAAATGGCAATGTGCGCCGGTTGAGTTACCTGTTGTACCCATAATCGCAATCTGCTGTCCCTGTTCAACCTGCTGTCCTACAGAAACATTAATTGTGTAGTTGTGAGCATAGAGTGTAAGATATCCGTCAGAGTGGGTAATCATAACAGTATTTCCGTAACCTGAACACCAGCCTGCGTAAGAAACAGTACCTGATTTTGCAGCAACAATCTGCTTTGTGAAAGGTCCTGTTTTACCACCTGAACCGCCACATGAAATATCAATACCTGCATGAAGTTTATAAACTCCTGTTACAGGGTTTGTTCTCATTCCGTAAACAGATGAAATATATCTGTCAGAATAAGGAACGGGGTTGATGTAACCTGAGGGGTTACTTGAGGGGGCAAAGTTTGTACCTGCACCACCGGAACCGTTAGAACCCATGATGATATTCTGAATCTGCTGTTCAAGCTGGGACTCCTGTCTGTCAAGGGCTGCAATCTGATTTTTGTAAGCCTGACTTTCTTTATCAAGCTTCATAAGTGCTTCGTTTGCTTCCTTGTATTTCATTGAAACTTCAGTCTGTCTGTCTGTGAAAACTTTCTGTTCAGCCTCAAGTTCCTTTTTCTTTTCTTCAAGGTTCTGTTTTTCTTTTGCCAATTCTTCCTTCTGTTTTTCAAGGTCTTCCTGAAGTTTCAGAAGGTCTTCCATCTTCTTGATAAGTGACTTTATGATTTTGTCATCATTGTCTGCAATTCTCTTAAGCATTTCACTTGTTGTCAGGTAAGATGCAAGATTGTCTGCGCTGAGAAGAAGTTTAAGGGATGAACCGCTACCTGACATATAAGATGCTCTCATACGCACAGCAAGAAGTTCTTTGATTTCCTTTATTTCTTCTTTTTTATCTGCCATCTGGACTTCAATTTCAGCAATTTCTTTATTCTTTGCTTCAATTTCGTTGTTGATTTTTTCAACTTCACCGTTAAGGTCGTTGATTTTCACCTGATAGATATCAATTTCTTTCTGAATTGCTTCAATCTGAGCATAGAGAGTAGTAACATACTCTTCCTGCTTATCAAGGTTTCCTTTGAGAGAATTGAGCTTGTCCTCTTTCTCTTCACGTTCTGCCTGAATATCTGCCAGCTGGTCCTGAAGTTCAGATTTTGATGCAGCAGATGAGGAAATAGCAAAGTTAAACATTAAAACCAATGACATAGTCAGAGAAAGTATTCTGAATAACTTATTCTTCATCCGGGTCATACTCCTGTTCTTTCAAATATTTACTGATTGATACGGCACTACCGAAAGCACCTGTAATTACACCAACTGCAAGGAATGCACAAAGGATAACTGTTGCGTATTCTTTGAATGGCACAAGTCCTCCGCTCATAAACAGTCCGAAGCTTCCGCCGATAGAATTTGCCACAAGCTCATAAACACCCCAGACAACACCCCATGAAAGTAAGCCCGCAATCACGCCGAGAGACATGCCTTCAACCATAAACGGCCAACGGATGAACCAGGCTGTTGCACCTACAGATTTCATAATCTTGATTTCAAGACGTCTTGAGAACATTGTAATTTTGATTGTGTTTGAAATAATGAAAAGTGAAACTATGAGAAGAATCAGAATAACACCAACGCTGATATAAGTAACTGTTTTTCTGATTGATGCAACCTGCTGAGAAAGTTCTCTGTCCTCACGCACACTTTGTATGTGGTTTACGCTTTTTATCTGAGTGAGAGTTGAGTCAAACTGAGTAAGGTCATCGAGAACAACTCTGTAAGAATCAGGAAGGGGGTTTTCCATTCCCTCAAAAAGAGTTCTGTCACCGCCAAGGGCTTCAAGCTGTTCTTCAAATGCTTCTTCTTTTGAAACGAACTCGCAATCCTTAACATTTGTGATTTTCATAAGGTCTGTTCTGACCTGTGCTACTGTTTCGTCAGTTGCGTTATCATCAACAAAAGCTACAATTACATTTGAATCTTCAATATTTGTGATGATTTTTTCCATGTTGACAACCAGCATAAATGCAATACCCATCATTACAAGGCAGGAAAGAAGAACTGAAATTGAAGCCACAGACATAAGTCTGTTAAGCCACACGTTCTTGAAACCTTCCTTGGTAAGGTAGCCTATGCTGCCACCGCTTGCTCTTTTCATAATCAGTCTGCACCTCCGTCCGTATCGTCGTTATCATTGAGGTAAACTGAATATTTATTGCTTTCAAGATTTTTATAAATCTCGTCAACGTCAATTTCATTTGTGTGACCTGCTTCTTTTTCTTCACTCATAGTAACCATGAATTTGCTCAGGTCTTCAACGCTGTCTTCATCGGGATAATAGGCCTCTGCCGCTTTCTTACGCATACGGCGAAGACGTGATTTATCACCCTGATTGTATTTTTTCTCATACTTACGTACAAGAGGGCTTGATGACAGGTCACCGTCTGCAACAACGTTACCTGCATCAAGAGTAATTACACGCTTGTCAAATTGTCTGACAAGGTCGTGTTCGTGTGTAACAATAATAACCGTTGTGCCTTTCTCATTAATGTCTTTAAGAAGGTCAATGATTTCGAAAGCCATTGTAGGGTCAATGTTACCCGTAGGCTCGTCAGCAATAATAACCTTTGCCTCATTTACGAGCGCTCTTGCCAGTGCAACTCTCTGCTGCTCACCGCCCGAAAGTTCATTGGGGAAGCATCTTGCTTTGTTTGAAAGTCCCACACGTGTAATAACAAATGGAACTTTCTTTCTGATTTCCGATTCACGGGCACCGATAACTCGCATTGCGAAAGCGATATTTTCGTAAACCGTCATGTTTGGAATAAGTCTGAAATCCTGAAAAACGATACCGAGGTCACGTCTGAAATAAGGTATCTCTCTTTTTTTCAGTTCGGTAAGTGTGTGTCCGTTGACAATTACCGTACCTGTTGTGGGAACTTCTTCTCTCATCAGGATTTTCAGAAAGGTACTTTTACCTGCACCGGATGCACCCACAACGAAAACAAATTCACCGTCTTCAATATGAATGTTTACGTCTTTAAGTGCCTGAGTGCCGTTATCATACCTTTTAGAAACGTTGATAAAGTCAATCATCTTTTTAAAATCCTTTTTTAAAAATCAATATTTTATCGGGTTGGCGTCAAGATATTTTTTGACCATAAGAGCTACTTTGAATACGATTGCATCATCAAATTCACGAAGATCAAGACCTGTAAGTTTTTTGATTTTTTCAAGTCTGTAAACAAGAGTATTCCTAAAGTCGGAGGCCAAGCGGTCTTAGGAAGACAAATTATTGTGCCAACTCC
>JAZOAY010000069.1:0-19476 GCA_045595725.1 Acutalibacteraceae bacterium
TACACCGACAGAGCCTGTACTTTCTCCAGAACCAAAATATCCACCTGTTTTCTTACGCAGTTCACGCAAATCCAGACGCAGACGACAGCACATACTTCTGACATCGCTGGGTTCCATATCGCTGTTGATGTAGTTTGAGAAGTAAGGTGTGCCATATTTTGAAGTCATTTCAAAGAGAAGTTTGTTGTTCTCTGTTTCTGACCAGTCAAAGTCGCTTGTGATTGAATATGTGGGAATAGGATACTGGAAACCTCTGCCGTGAGCATCGCCCTCAATCATGATTTCGATGAATGCACGGTTGACCATATCCATTTCTTTCTTACAGTCTTTATATTTGAAATCCTGTTCTTTGCCACCGACAATAGCGTTGAGTTCTGCAAGGTCGTTGGGAACTGTCCAGTCAAGTGTAATGTTTGAGAAAGGAGCCTGTGTACCCCAACGTGAAGGTGTGTTTACACCATAGATGAAAGACTCAATGCACTTCTTGACCTGCTCGTAAGAAAGGTTGTCCGCCTTAACAAAGGGAGCAAGATATGTGTCAAATGATGAGAAAGCCTGAGCTCCTGCCCATTCGTTCTGCATGATACCGAGGAAGTTAACCATCTGATTGCAAAGAGTTGCAAGATGTTTTGCGGGAGCAGAAGTAATTTTACCTGTTACACCGCCGAGACCTTCCTGAATAAGCTGTTTGAGTGACCAACCTGCACAGTAACCTGTAAGCATTGAAAGGTCATGGAGATGAATGTCAGCATTTCTGTGAGCATCTGCAATTTCTCTGTCATAAATTTCAGAGAGCCAGTAGTTAGCAGTAATTGCACCTGAGTTTGAAAGAATAAGACCACCAACAGAATATGTTACTGTTGAGTTTTCTTTAACACGCCAGTCATTTACATTAACATAGTTGTCAACAAGGTCTTTATAGTCAAGGAGTGTACCTTTGATGTTACGAAGTTTTTCACGCTGTTTTCTGTAAAGAATGTAAGACTTTGAAACATCAGCATAACCTGCCTGAACAAGAACTGATTCAACGCTGTCCTGAATTTTTTCAACTGTGATGAGAGAATTCTCAATTTTGGGTTCGAAATCTGCAGTAACCTTCAATGCAAGGAAATCAATAACACTTTCGTTATAATCCTTTTCACATGACTCAAAAGCCTGTGTGATAGCAGTTGCAATCTTTCTGATGTCGAAATCTACGATTTTTCCGTCTCTTTTCTGTACGCGATACATAATTCTACCTCCATTACAAAATTTTGTTTTAACTTTCTGTTGCTGGACTATAATAACACAAGAAAGTGTGCTTGTCAATAGTTTTTCACAATATATTGTGGTTATTTTAAAAGTTTTTTCTAAATCTTGTATAGTTTTGAATAAATATTCATATTGTTTTTTGCAAACAAAACGGTCACAAACCCTATAACATCAAGGTTTACAAGCATTTTTTGACAAATTCTGACACAAATACAAGATATTGTGGCTGAAAGAATATTTATGGGTAGAAATCATATAAAACACTATATATTGTGTTTATAAAAAAACAAAAATGTATAAAACAGGAGATAAAGTTATATAAAAGAAAGAAATGCCGCTTTCCTGAAAAAAGGAAAGCGGTTTTCAAAAAAACATAATTAATGATAATTTTACCAGAGTGTCGTTACGCCTTTTGCGTGGGCATTCATTTTTGCAACATCAATTGTGTTTACTCTGCCGTCATTATTTACATCGGCACAAGCAAAATCATAACCAAGAAGCATTGTTAAACCTTTCGCATGAGCGTTTGCCTTTGCAACATCAATCGTGTTCAATCTGCCGTCACCTGTTATGTCACCATAAAGATGTATTTTTACATCTGCATCAACGTTACTTTCAGAAACCGTAACATCATATTCACGTGTAACATGATTTACTTTTGAAACAGTCATGATGTACTCGCCTGAAACAAGTTCACTAAATGTATACTCAACAGAATTACCGGTAACCATTGTTGTATAAACAGGTACTGTTTCACCTTTGAGTGTAAGTGTAATTGTAACAACATCATTTTCGTTTCCGAAACTTGTTACAGTACCACCGACTGCAAAGCCGTTAAGTTTATCAACAAAATCGTCAATGTACATATCACCGCATACAGTACATGTATAAGTAGTATAACCCTGTTCTGTATATGTCGGCGGAGTTACAACACCCTCATAATCGTGACCTTTTGCAGGAACAGTTTCCTGAGCAATAAGAATTTCTCCGCAAACTGAACAGTGCTTACCTTCTGTCAGACCCGTATTTATACAATCGGGTAATACAGCTTCATCAATAATCTCAGTATGTCCGAGAGCATCAACAACTGTTGTTATACGGCTTAATTCTTCATCACATACAGTACAATAAATTACCGTGTCAAAAGAACCGCCATTTGTGCAATCAGGTTTGACCTCATTTTCAATTGTCTCTTCCCCATTTGTATGTCCGAGCGCAGGAATAACAACTTTTTCACGGCTGAGCTCTGATTTTTCTTCACAGCATGTGCAATATACAACAATCTCATAAGAACCGTCCTGAGTACATGTTGCTTCAATTCTATTTTCTGTAACTGCCTCTGCAGGCTGATGTCCATATGCTTCAACTATAATTGTCTCACGTGACAATTCAACATCACAAAGTGAGCAATATACCACCGAATCATAAGAGCCGTCGTCATCCGCTGTTGCAGGAATAATATTTTCCTTGACAGCAACGGCAGGAGTATGACCGAGAGGTAAAACTTCATCTGTCACGTATGTGTCATTACATACTGAACAAGTATATGTTGTAAAGCCCTTTTCCGTACACGTAGGTGCAGTTACTACAGCTTTGTAATCATGCCCTGTTGCAGGGACTTTGACTGTTTCTCTGCTGAGTTCTCCCCCACATACCGTACAATAAATCACCAAATCATAGGAGCCGTACTCTGTACATGTTGCTTTAATAATTTTTTCTTCAACAGTTGATGATTCTTTGTGACCTGAAGCAGGAATGATGATCGTTTTTCGTGAAAGTTCTTCACCGCATACCATGCAGTAAACTACCTCTTCATAAAAACCTTCCTGCGTACATGAACTTGAAACTTCATTTTCTTTTACAGCATCGCCGTCTTTATGACCAACTGCATTTTCTCCGTTAATCACTTTTTCATCGCCACAGACCAGACAGGTATAAGTTATAAAACCGTTTTCAGTACATGTAGGATCTGTAACCTTCATTTCATAATCATGACCAAGTGAATTTACTGTTTCCTGTTTGATAATTACTTCGCCACAAACCTCACAATGTGAACCTTCTGTAAGGCCCGTGTTTACACAATCAGGTTCAACCGCTTCGTCAATTACTTCTGTGTGACCAAGGGCAGGAACTATCACCTGTGCTGTAAGCACTTCACCGCAAACCTCACAATGTGAACCTTCTGTAAGGCCTGTGTTTACACAATCAGGTTCAACTGCTTCGTCAATTACTTCTGTATGACCAAGTGCAGGAACTATCACCTGTGCTGTAAGTACTTCACCGCAAACCTCACAATGTGAACCTTCTGTAAGACCTGTGTTTACACAATCAGGTCCAACTGCTTCGTCAATTACTTCTGTATGACCAAGTGCAGGAACGATTACTTCTTCTCTTGATAGTTCTTCACCACATACTTGGCAGTATACAACATTATCGTATGAACCTGTATTTTCGCAATCAGGTGCTTTTTCATTTTCTTTTACTGCGGGAAGTTCTGTATGTCCGAGTGCGTTCTCATAATCTGACACATAACTGTCGCCACAAACCGAACAAGTATATGTTGTAAAACCTTTTTCCGTACATGTAGGTGCTGTTTTTTCTGTTTCGTACTTATGTCCGAGTGCATCAACTTTTATTGTTACTCTTGAAATTTCTTCACCGCATACTTCACAGTATACTACTGAATCATATGAACCGTATGCTATGCAGTCAGGTTCTTTATTGTTTTCTATTACAGCTTCTTTCTCTTTATGACCGGTAGCATCAACTGTGATTGTTACACGGCTGAGTTGTTCACCACACACTTCACAATATACTACGTTATCATATGAACCACCGTTTATACAGTCAGGTTTAACATCGTTTTCTACAACAACTTCACTGTCTGTGTGACCGGGTGCAGGAATATAATCTGCTACATAACTATCGCCACATACCGAGCAAGTATACGTTGTATAACCTTTTTCGGTACATGTGGGAGAAGTAACTTCTTTTTGATATTTATGTCCAAGTGACGGAACTATTGTTGTAATACGTGAAATTTCTTCACCGCAGATAAAACAATATGTCACACTATCATATGAACCGTCATTTTCACAATCAGGCTGAACTTTGTTTTCTGTAAAAGTATCTCCATCTACATGTCCGTAAGCGGGAATTACAATATTTTTTCTTGACAATTCTTCGTTGCAGACTTTACAGTAAACAACTTCGTCGTATGAGCCGTCATTTACGCAGTCAGGCTCAATATAATTTTCTTCAACTGCTGAAGCATTCGTATGACCAAGTGCATCTTTATAATCTCCCATGTAAGAATAATCACACTCTGTGCATGAGTATTTTGTATAACCCTTTTCTGTACATGTAGGTTCAAAAACTTCGGTTGTATAATAATGTTTGACCGTATATGTTTCGTAACTTATATTTGCATAGGGAATTATTTCTGCATTTGCATCATAAACTTCGCTTGTGGTCATACCAACAACAAGAAGACCTTGCTTGTTTTCTTTTGTTTTTGCCCAATCTGAACTGATAAACACACTTTCAAGTGCATTTGATACATCAGTAAGTGCTTTCAGTTCAAATGTTATAAAGACTTCATTCTGAGGCTTTGCATAAGTTTCATCGTCATTACCAAGGCTGCTGTTATAAGATGCTGTAATATAAGCATAACCATATTTCGATTTTGCTTCCTCTGTATCCCATTTTTCATCGTTAGAAGTATAGGAAAATCCCTGATCTCTGTCAGCTCTGCCACCAAACTGGTAATTTCTGCTTCCGAAAACTTCGGCAACAGTACAGTAGCTGATATTAGTTACTTTTCCCACAACCTCAAACTGTGTTTTATCAAAAATAATCGGAAGCTGAATATTTGTTACATAAAAATTCGTTGTCAGTTTAATCGTTACGGTAAGGATATCATCGGCAGAAAGTTTTTTATCGCTGAGGTCAATAAGGATATCTGCATTTGCTTTTGATAAATCATATTCAAGATTTTTCAATGCCCTTTCAAGTTCATCTGCCCAATCGTCAACTGTTGACTGTTCAGATGAAGAAAGAGTAAAATCAATTTTTTCAATAATTGATTCCACCAAATCTATACTTTCATCAGTATACATTGAGTGGTCAAGGGCTTCTGCCTGAGCTATGTATGAATTAAGTTCCTCATAGTCAGCATTACTCTCAGCATAACCTGACATCGGCACAAATGAAATCACCATTAACATACTGAGTAATACAGCTAAAGCTTTCTTTGAAAATTTATTATACATATTACCGCCTCTTTTCTGAAGTTATAAACACATCTGTGTATATCATAACACTTTTTTTAAAAAAACACAACAAAATTTGAGTTATATTATACCACAATCATAAAATAATTGGCGATTTCTTCCGGAGATTGAGTCATTTTATTATCAACCCACCATTTTACTGTTTCTGCAAATGTTGAAGAAATGTAATTCAACCAGAAGTCCCGTGGCAATTGTTTTTCTTTTTTGTTTTCAAAAAGACCTGACTGACTTTCAACAAGCTTCAAAAGACCTTCTTTGAAATAACGCATAAAAACCTCATTGTTCTGACATGAAAGCAGTTTCAGTATATTATGGTCGTTCTTTTTGAGATGTTGCAACAGATGAAGAAAAACCGAATCAGGTGCATCACATTCAAAAATATGACTGTGGTCATTTAAACATCCGTCTGTACTATCAAAAATATGACAGAATAATTCTTCACAAAGTTCTTTCAATAAATAATCTTTTGTTTCAAAATGCGCATAGAATGTTGCTCTTCCGATGTCTGCTCTCTCAATTATTTCACCAACCGTAATATGATTAATATTCTTTTCCGAAAGCAGTTCTGAAAAAGCTTTAAACACCGCTTCTCTGCTTTTTCTCTGACGTCTGTCCATTTTTACCTCCGTACAAATTTAAAAATTTGTTCAGTAACATACATTTCATAAAAATCATATATTGTAACTGTACTGACTATAATGTAAAATAATATTGAACATTATGTTCAATATTAAACAAATTATACTTCATTTTAAATCAAAAGTCAACTCAGGAGGTATTATGAAAACTTCAAAAAATATTTTAATTGCTTTTTTACTTAATTTATTTTTTGCCGTGTTTGAATTTTTCGGTGGAATTTTTACCGGAAGTGTTGCTATTATTTCTGATGCAGTTCATGATCTCGGAGACGCAGCAAGTATCGGAATTTCTTATCTGCTTGAAAAGAAAAGTAAAAAACAACCTGATGAAAATTATACTTACGGTTACTCCAGATACTCTGTAATCGGAGGTGTCATAACAACACTCATTCTGCTTTTCGGCTCTTTAGCTGTAATCGTAAATGCCGTCAACAGAATGCTTAATCCTCAGGAAATCAACTACAACGGAATGATAATTTTTGCTGTAGTAGGCATAATTGTGAATTTTATCGCTGCATATTTCACCCGTAACGGAGAATCAATTAATCAGAAAGCAGTAAATCTCCACATGCTTGAAGATGTTCTTGGCTGGTGTGTTGTACTTATCGGTGCAATAGTCATGCGATTTACAGAATATAAAATCATTGACCCTCTTATGTCAATTGGTGTTGCGCTTTTTATAATTATTAACACTATAAGAAATCTGAAAGAGGTTCTTGATTTATTTCTTGAAAAAACACCTGAAGGGATTTCCGTTTCTGAACTGAAAGAACACCTTCTTGAAATTGACGGTGTTACCGATGTTCATCACATACACATACGTAGTATGGACGGATTTCACGTTTATGCTACAATGCATATTGTAGCTGACGGTGATCACCGGGAAATAAAAGAAAAAGTAAGACACGAATTGAGCGAACACGGCATAGTACATGCAACACTTGAACTTGAAAATGAAGATGAACATTGTCAGGAAGAAACTTGTACTGTTGAATATCATGAAAACACGGTTTGTCATCACCATCATCACTAAAAAACACCTGAAAGATTTAATTTCTTTCAGGTGTTTAAACTTAATTTGAATTATTTGTTTTCTGCGTTTTTCTTAGCCTGTTCTGCAGCATAAGCTTCTTCAATCATTCTCTGCTCTTCCTGCTTTTTCCTATCTTCTTCCATTTCGGCAGCCATCTTAGCAGCTTTTTCTGCAATTTCCTGTTTTCTCTTTTCTGCAGAAGATTTAACCACGATGGGATTCTTCTTGATCATGAGATTTATAACAATAGGAGCAATTGCAAGAGCAAGGAGGATAAAATATCCGAATGAAAGTGATGCTGAGTAACCATCGCCGAGAACTGATGCAAACTGTGAAGCGGAAACAAGGAACATTACACCGCTGAGCACATAACAAGCAAGAGCTGAGCCTGCAAAACCAAGGTTACGCGGAATTCCTTTAGGTGAACATGAAAGGAAGATAAGAATAAATCCTACCAATGATGCTACAGCACCAAGTGCAATGAACACAATTGAGAGAGCGAACATAATTACTGCCAATGACAATGTCTCAGATGAGAACATACCGAGCAGTCCGTCAAAATCCATTGTTGATACCGCATTATAAATTGTAAGTGCGTTAATTGAAAATTCCTCTGAAACAAAAGGAACATTAACAGAAAGTTTTGCAAGTGGAAGGAACAATGCACCGATAGGAATAAGGCTGAGGATAATTCTTACAATAGCAAGCTTTGATCCGATGTAAGAAGCCTTTGCTCTGTCAAGCATTGCATACATCTTGTTAAGTGATATCTCGGCCGTCTTAACGTCATTTTCAAGACGTTCCTGCATACCGTGATAGAAAATGTTTACGTTACAGTTGGGACAATTGGGTTTCCAATATGTTTTTTTAAGGTGGACACCGCAATTAGGACAATTTGCCATTTTTCATTCCTCCAATTCGGAATTTATATTATATCCATATAAATTTACCATAAATATTCAAAAAAATCAAGTGCTTTTTGATATTTATGGTAAAAATGTTTTAATATTTTATTTAATTCAAATAACCATACCGCCGTCAACGGAAATTATCTGTCCCGTAATATAAGAAGATTTATCAGAACAAAGAAAATATACCGTTTCCGCAACATCATGCGGAGTACCGATTTTCATAAGGGGAATTTCATACTTCAGCATGTTAATTGCGTCTTCATCAAGGTTTCTGTTCATCTTTGTATCAATGACTCCGGGGCATACACAGTTGACATTGACAGACGACGGGCCGACTTCTTTCGCCAGAGCCTTTGTAAAGCCTATAACAGCGGCTTTTGATGAGGAATAATGAACTTCGCAGGAAGCACCGCAAATGCCCCACATAGAAGAAATATTGACAATTTTGCCATGCTTTTCTCTAATCATTCCGGGAAGAACAGCCTCAGTGCAATTGAATACACCTTTTACATTAACATCAAAGATTTTCTGTGCTTCTTCTTCTGTAACATCAGTAAAAAGCTTCTGCAATGCAACTCCTGCATTATTTACAAGTGCATGAACCTGCCCGAATTCCTTTTCTGCATCAGCAAAAAATTCTTTTACTTCGTACGATGATGCCACATCACATTTTTTACAAAAGGTTTTTACGCCTTTGTTTTTAATTTCTTTTTCAAGTTCAAGTGCTTCATTTTGAGAATTGTTATACATCATTGCAACATTCCAGCCGTTTTCTGCAAACACCCGTGCAATCGCACTTCCAATCCCCCCTGAAGCACCTGTTATAACAACAGTTTTAACCATTTGCTTTAGTTGTGGGAACGAGTGCCATGAGTCCGCCTGTAATTATATTTGCAAACTCATCTTCACTTACTTTCTTATATCCTGCGGGAACATCAAACAATGATGCGTCGGGATTTTTTGTAAGTCTTACAATATCCATTGAAATCATTGAACCATCGCCTGCATCGTATTCAATTTTCTTGAGAACTTCTGTGTTCTGATCAAAGTAATATTTGTATACAATATCACCTACAAGATATTCTTCGCAGATATAAGTAACGCCCTTTGAAGTTACAACAGATGTTTTCTGATATACTGCATCAGAACTGCCGAGAGAGGTACTGATATCATCCATATCAATCATACCATCAGCTGCTGCTTCCATATAAATCTTTTTCTTGGGATAAACCGTGTATGCGGTATCATCCTTAAGAATACATTCAAGAGTAATATTCATAATACCCATATTAAGATTCATCTTACTGTACATTTTATTACCGCTCATTGCATAGGCAACATTTGTTTTCATACCACCCATGCCTTCAACGTTTGATTTCATTGACATTTCAACATAGAAATTGCCTGTAACAATAATATCACGATAGTTTTTATCAAAGAGACGTTTTGTAGTCTGAACTGTTGTTCCCTCAGGCATTGTTTCAACTTCAACTGTAGGCATTTCCGTACCGCCGTTTAAAATATCCTCGATTGAACCGGCTGAGCCTGTTGTTGAAGGAGTTGCAATCTGAACTTTAGTCACAGGTTCTTTATTTGCATTTGTAACAACATTACCTTCATCGTCAACATCGTTTACATAGTAATGGAGAATTGTAACCTTTTCGCCGTTTTCGTCAAGTAACTTGTTTCCGTCTTCATCAGTTACATATTCAATTGAACCGCCTTCAACAGGGATTGTAACTTTTTCACCTTTTTCGTTTGTTACTGTTTCGCCCCACAGGTCTGTCTGATATACGGTGATATCGTCAATATCATCATTTTTACATGCAGCAGCAACTGTAAGAATTGTTGCAAGGCAGAGTGCAACTGCCATAAATCTTTTAATTTTCATTTTATGTATCATTCCTTTCAATACTAATAGATTACACTAAATTTGACCATAAATCAAGAGAAAGTTTAAATTTACATCATTTACCTTGCAGAATAAAAGATGCAGCTTACTCTTATGCAACAATTATACCACGCTTTTGCAAATTATTTTCTAAAAAACTATTGCAATTATATTAAATTTTATGTATAATATTCGGGAATTGCTGGTGTGGCTCAATGGCAGAGCAGCTCATTCGTAATGAGCAGGTTGCAGGTTCGATTCCCGTCACCAGCTCCAAAAAGAGGCGGCTCTTTAAAAGAGGCGCCTCTTTTAAATAAATCCGTCTTTCCTGACGGAATAAATCTTATCTAAGGTGAAATCTCTGCAGATGAAATCCGCTTACGCGGGTTGTGGGTCGGATTTAATTTCGTCGAAACCGAAAGTGTTTAGATTTCTCCTAATGATACGTCATTAGATTTCATCGTGAGTAAGCGAACGATTTCATTATTAAATTTTGGATGTGACAATTATGTCTGAAAATAAACTAGCCGAATTATCAGTAGAATTTGCAGTTTGCATATTAAAACTCTGCGATAATATAAAGGGTCATTATTCTATAGTCAACCAACTTGAGCGTTCTGCAACAAGCATTGGTGCAAATATCCGTGAAGCAAAGTATGCTCACAGCAGAGCAGATTTCGTATCAAAATTACAAATATCATTAAAAGAATGCTATGAAACAGAATATTGGCTTGAACTGATAACAAAAGCAGATATTCTGAAAAATGACGAAAACATGAAAAAACTTATTCATGATTGCGGAAGTATTCGCAGGATGCTTATTTCATCAATTAATACAGTAAAAAAATCGTTATAATTATTTCAGGAGGAAAGTATATGCTTGAAAACATAATCTCAAACATCAATGACGCCCTGTATAGTTATATACTCATTATTTTGTTGTTAATGGGCGGTATTTACTTTCTAATCAGAACACGGTTTGTGCAATTCAGACTTTTAGGAGAACAATTCCGTGCAGTTATGGAAAAACCCGCTGACGGTAACGGGGTTTCCTCTTTTCAGGCTCTGATGGTATCAACTGCTTCAAGAGTCGGCACCGGAAATATCATAGGTGTTTCTACCGCAATCTGTCTCGGAGGTTTCGGTTCCGTTTTCTGGATGTGGATTATCGCAATTATCGGAGGAGCTTCCGCTTTTATCGAAAGTACTCTCGCTCAGATTTACAAAAGAAAAGGACCCAACGGAAGCTATGGCGGTCCTGCTCATTACATTCAGACAGGACTTAAAAACACTCACCTTGCTGTAATTTTTGCAATACTTATAATTATAACTTATGCATTCGGCTTCAATATGCTCGCCTCATACAATTTACAGTCCACTTTTTCAGGATACGGTTTTTACAATGAAAAAAGCACACCATGGATAATAGGTTTTATTATTGCAGCACTCGTTCTTTACTGTCTCATGGGTGGTGGAAAGAGAGTTCTCAAAGCAACAAGTGTTCTTGTACCTGTAATGGGAATTGCATATATACTCATTTCACTTGTTATTATTGTTATGAACATTACTTCACTCCCATCTGTTTTTGCAAGAATTTTCAAAGAAGCATTTGATTTTAGTGCCATTTTCGGTGGTTTCAGCGGTTCATGCGTAATGTATGGAATCAAAAGAGGTTTATTCAGTAATGAGGCCGGTGTAGGTTCAGCGCCTAATGCTTCTGCGTCTGCTGAAGTTGATCACCCCGTTAAACAAGGTCTTGTTCAGGTTCTTTCAGTTTTCATTGATACTCTTTTAGTGTGTAGCGCAACAGCTTTTATGTGCATGTGTTCCGGCATTGAACCATCTGCAGAACTTTCAGGTGCACCTTATGTTCAGGCAGCACTCAGCAACACATTAGGTGAATTCGGTCCCATATTTATTACAATTGCAATGATATTTTTCGCCTTTACAACACTTCTCGGAAATCTTTACTATGTTGACAACTGCCTTATCTTTCTTCTCAAACGTCAGCCTAGTAAAAAGTTTATGACTATTTACCATATTATTGCAGCACTTATTGTTTTTGTAGGCGCAGGACTTAGTGCAGACCTTTTGTGGGGTATTGCAGACGTAACGATGGGTGCTATGACAATTATCAATATGCCCGTCATTATTATCCTGGGAAAATATGCTATCCGAGCATTAAAAGACTATGAAAGCCAGCGTAAAGAGGGCAAAAAACCTGTTTTTAAAGCAAAGGATATTGAACTGCCGCATGAAGTAGATTATTGGAAATAATTAATAATCCGAATAAAAAATCCCGTCAGAAAAATATATCTGACGGGATTTTTATGTATAATCTGTTTTCTGTTACTTTACATGTGTTTGAAAAAAATTTAACCGCTACGACATCTCTGCCGTAGCGGTTGTTTGATTTAGAATGCCATGTTAGCAATGTTGATTATGATTGTAAGGTCGATAGCATCGAGCCATCCGTCGTTTTCAAGGTCAGTTGCTGCCATAATGTATTCTGTTTCAGGTTCTGCAAATTCATTGATAAGGGTTGCAACGATTGTAACGTCGATAGAGTCTACGAAAGCATCACCGTTTGCGTCAGCATCGACAATAACTACATATTCCTTAACAAGTTCTTCACCATTGAAGTGCTGAACAAGCGTACCTGTACCATAACCATTCACTGTAGGTGTTACAACAATTGTTGTGTTCTTACCGTATACATCAAACTGAGAAATAATTTCATCTTCAGACCAGATATCTGCCAGACCTCTGATGTAACCTTCTTCTGTAATATATGCGCCACTATCTTCTTTAAGTATGATTGTTGAAACATAATCAAGTGCTTCTGTTGCAGCTATAATTGCATCTGCGAAAGCATCAACTTCCTGCTGTTTGAAGATGTCATAGCCCGGAACAACTGAATCAATAATTCTGTTAAGTTCATCAAGTGTTTCCTGATCAATTTCCACACCGGTTGCTTCCATTTCTTCAATCTTTGCCATTGCTGCATCAATAGCATCATTAACCGCTTGATAGTCAGCAGGTAAAGGTTCAAGATTGAGAATTGCAAGACTAATAGCTTCAGCATAGCCGTCTACTGTTTCCTGTTCAAGAATATTGAGACCATATACAACTTCAGAAATTGCCTTATCTACATCTGCAAGACTCGTATCTGTGTATTTACTTCTATCGAGTTCTTCTGCTTTTGCAATAGCTTCTTCAACCTTTGAGTAATTTGCATCTACAAATGCTGATTTAAGAGCTTCAAGAGCTGCATTGTAGTTATCAATTGCTCCGTCTGCCTCCGGATCATCAAGGATTGTAAGTTTATCTTCACCTTCATAATCATTAGCGGCTCTAGCAATCATATCTTCAATTACCGCAAGTGCATTTTCATATTCAGCATAAACTTCAGGAATATAGTATGATGCATCATATTCAGGTGTTACTGCAATTGCACTTTCAAGGTCAGGAACTTTTGAGAATGGTTTGAGCTGAAGGTCACCATGGGCATCAATGATTGCCTGTGCAAGTCCATCAACAACTTCCTGTTCAGGTAATGTCCAGTAATAATCTTCACCATAACTTTCAAGTTCAGCAAGAGCATCTTTGTAGTTCTGGTATGTTGTTTCTTCATAATACTCTTCAGCATAAGTTTCAAGGCCAAGTGCTTCCTCAAGAAGAGTAAGGTCAGCAGGAACATACTTCATGTTATCAAGAGCATCTCTGAGTGCATTAACAAGTCTGAGAGCTTCTTCGTCATCTCTGATATCAAGTTCTTTTCCTGAATATACAAAAGATTCAAGTTCGATATATGCATTCCAGAAGTTATCAACTGATTCAGTTGTATACTCATCATCAGCACCCTCGTAGAACCATGTGCCAAGAGCTTCATCAACAAGTTCCTGATATGAGAAAGGTTTGAATTCAAGTAAATCAATTGCTGCATAAATATTATCAGCAGCTTCGATAATTCTATCATTATCGACAATTGTGAGATTATCTTCTGCGAGAATTGCATTACCTGCATCTATCATTGACTGATATTCTGCATAAGTTTCATCTGTGTAGTAACTTGCATCATACTCAAGTTCTGTATTAATAGCTTCTTCAAGCGGAGTAACATCAGCATCTTTGAGTACAAGAGCATTACGTACCTGATTGAGTTCAAAGATAAGGTCCATACCTTCTGCATCATCAAGGAACGTAGGCTCACTTGCCTTAAATTCAACAAGATTATTATAGGCTGCTGCGTACTTAGCATAAGAATCCTCTGTGTAGAAACTTTCGTCATATTTGGGTCCGGTTGAAAGAGCCGTCTCCATCTGAACTTTATATGAGAAAGGTCTTATTGTGAGTTTTTCAAATGTAGACTGAATGTTTTCAGCAGCTGCGTTAATTCTGAAATCATCAGCAATTGTAAGTTCCTCTTCATTGAGAATTTCCTGTCCTTTTGCTACTGCAGACATATATGCTTCATAAGTATCTGTTGTGTAGTAGCTTGAAGGATGTTCGGGAACAAGTGCAAGTGCATCTTCAAGAGGTTTAGTTGTTGCGGGTAAAAGTTCAAGTGCTGCATAGGCTTCATTAAGAGCTTTTGTTGCTTCATCAATAATAGGCTGTTCTTTTACTGTATATTCACCTTCGTGAGAAACAACCTCATTAGCTACTGCAACTGCATCTGCAAATGCTTTATAAGAATTAGTTGTATAGAACGATTCTTCATACTGAGGTGTCTGAAGAAGTGCAGCCTTAAGCTCTGTGAATATTGCAGGTGAACTCGGGTCAACAACACTAAGACTTACAGAAGCTTTTGAAAGATCAATTGTCTGACCTACATTTACAACATTGTTGTCAACCGTTGATGTTTCATAACGGCCTATGAAAAGTTTACCTGTCTTGTTGCTTTCAGTTTTACGGAAAGCATCGTCAACCCAAATTTGTGCTTTATAGTTACCGACTGTGAAATTCTGTTTCACAAGGAATTTGAGAGTTACAACAGTCTGTGCAGGATCAAGGATCTGTGCTTCACCGTTGATTTCTGAATCAGGAGAAAGTGTTACAAGTGCATATTTCCACTGTGCTTTATCTTCTGCGGTGTAACTTGAGGGATAACCTTTAGCTGGGCTGTTGATGTTACCGCCCTGAGTTGATGATTCTGCATAAGAACCACTGAATGTGTATGCATCCGTAACAGAAGTACCCACAAGCTCGTAGAAGTTTGTATCATAAAGTACGGGGATTGATGATGCTGCTGCATAGTAATCTGTACCAACGATAACTGAAACTGTAACAATATCACCGGGGTAAGATGTTGTTCTGTCCGCAATGATTTCAATTGAAGCTTTGTTAATTGCTTCTGCATAAGAGAACTGAGCATAAGCTGCTCTGATCTGAACTGCAAGAGCCTTGATTTCAGCTTCCTGTTTGATTGTATATGTACGGTCAATTGATGCTACAAGTTCTTCGAAAGCATCAATACTTTCCTGTGCGATGGGAGGATCGTTTTTAGCAATAATTGCACGACCTTCAGCAATAGCCTTATCAACATCAGAATAGTCACCTGTGAGATACTCGAGATTTGCAATAGCATCAAGAAGTGCTTCCTGATAACCAACAACCGTCTGCTGATCTTTAGCCATAAGATTCCAGTTAATATTGTTTTTTACATTATTAACAGCAGTAATTGATTTTTCTGTGTACTGACTTTCAAGATTTTCAGGAATACTCTCAATAATTTCAAGAAGTTCCTTATAATCTGCCTCTGCTTCTTTAAGGTCAAGCATTGCAGTTGTAATATCAAAAGCATAACCGTTAACTATATCCTGCTGTTCTTTTGTAAGATCCCAGTCAATGTTTTTAATAACATTCTGGACACCGGCAACAGATGCAGCTGTATAGTGGTCTGAGTTAAGAGCCTTAAACCTGTCAATAGCCTCATTTACACGACTGTAATCTGCAGGACCGGGCTTAAGATTGTCAATGGCTGAATTAATGTTATCAGCCATCGTATCAACTTCTGACTGACGGTTAACGCCGAGACCATATTCCACTGCACTGAGAGCCTCATCAAGAATTGAGAGAGATTCTTTTGACCAATAACTTCTGTTAACGGATTCTGCACGGGAAACAGCAATTGTTACCTGTGTATAATCAGCAGGCTCAAATTCAAGAGCTTCGATTGCTATTTCAATTTCACGTGCATAATTGTTAACTACATCCTGTTTGTCAATCTTGAGACCATATTCAACAGCATCAATTGCATCATTAACACGTTTGATTGTTTCAGCTGTAATCTGGCTAAGGTCCATTTTATTGTATTGATCAATAAGATCTTCAATTTCTGTATAATCTGCATCGTGCATGTCAAGAGCATCAATAGCAGCCTGAACAGAATCTCTCATGGCATCAATTTCTGCCTGACGTGTAATACCGATTGTATCATAACCTGCACATTCTGCAGCGGCAGCCTTAGCTGCCTGATATGTATCAGGATCATAATATTCTTCTACAAGATTATCAACAAAAGAAAGAAGTGCTTCAAGTTCCGAATAATCTGCAGGAAGTTCGTCGAGATTTTCAATTGCTTCATTAATCTGAACTACATAGTTATCAACAACATCCTGTTTGCTGAGGTCAAGTGTATAATCAATACTTCTGAGAAGATTTCTGAGTTCCGCATAAGATTCTGTAGTATAGTTTGATGCAACATAGCTCTGTGCTATTTCTACAGCCTTATTGACCTCAGTATAATCTGCAGGTCTGTATCTGAGGTTTCCGAGAGCTTCTTCAAGAGAATCTGCCATAGCATCAACTCTCTCCTGCTCTGTAATTACAACATCCCATGCAATGTTATTCATCGCAACTTTAACACCTGAGAAATCAAGGAAATCATCAGAATTCTTTTCTTTTTCCTGAGCTTCCTGATAGAGTGCTTCAAGTCTTGTATAATCAGCAAGTCTGTATTTAAGACCGTCTATTGCTGCGTAAATGTCAGCTTCCCACTGGTCAACCTGAGGCTGATAGAGAACGCTGTATCCAAGCTGGATTGCACCTTCGGGATTTGTTTCTGAATCATAGATAGAAATTGCCTTTTCAAGAGCTGCATAACTATCGTCTGTGTAGAGACCTTTGTCAGCTTCATATGTAAGAGCTACGTTACACGCTTCTGTTACTGCAGAATAGTCTGCCTCTGCAAGAACAAGACCATTATAAGCACTTGTAAGACTTGTGATAGCAGAATTTATATCAGCCTGTGTTGCTCTGGGGTTCTGAAGAACTGTCTGAGCATTGAGCATTGCTGTTTCATAAGCTGAGAAACCTGCTGAATAATACCATGACTGAGGATTAACGCCTTTATACTGAGCTGTTGTAAGAGGCGATTCGGGTGTATAGTTGTGGAGAATATCGTTAATAAGGTTACGCAAAGCAGATTTGTCTACAGTGTGAATTCTGAGACCTACAGGGAAGTAAGTAGCGTTCTTTGCCCCCTGGTAAGATGATTCAATACTTGTGATAATTGTATACTCTGCTCCGTCTATAATATTAGAGCCTGTAAAAGCAGTAACATACTGGTCTGCTATAGCCATAGTACCTTTCTGAGCAACTGTACCAAGTTCATAGTCACCTGTACCCGTAAGGTTGGAACTAGCCTGAACGTTGCCTTTTGCAGTAATAACATTATTAAGAAGCTGTGTTTCATTACCACCAATCTTCTCAACTTTTGCAACTGCAAAACGGAGATTAAGGTCAGAGAATGAATCCGTAACACTTGTATCTACATATACATCAGCATAAGCACGTCTGTCATTAATTGCATATGAGAGAACATTATCCTCGTCTCTTGTGCTTGCGCTTCTTGTTACGCTGTATGTAGCATAATCTGTTGAAGATCTCATAACAAATGAGTTAGCACTTGCATTATAATAACCGCGCATGTCTGTACTGTTTGTTGTGAAAGATTCAAGACTACCATATGTATTAATACCGAGAACACGTGTAGCGGCAGACACACCTGCATAGTAGTTTGCACCCCAACCGAAGAGACCTGATTCATACTTTGATTCAGTTGTTACATGAGTACCGGCAGGCTGAGCAATGCTTTCAACATAAGAATAAGCGTTGCTTACATACTGCTTACCATTGTATGTATAGGTAATCTTAAATCTGAGTGTATCACCCGCATTAGCAGTACCACTTGCAACAAGCCATGTATATGACTTTTCTGCAGAATTAAATGTTGCAACACTCATAACAACATTATTAGCTGCAGATTTTGAATTGACACAAGCAATCTGAGGAACGTCCGAAGGAAGATCCTTGAATGTGATTTTTACCATGGGATAAGATGCTTCTTCTTTGATATTACCCACATTGGCAATAGAATTTGTTTCATATCCGCCATTCATCGCAGGAATACCTGACGGTGTTGCAGGCACAATAGTAGTACCCGGCTGATATGAATAAAGGCCTGAAGCAACTCTTACAACCTGTGTACTTGTTGTAACAGCACCTGCGTCAGGTAACATTTTTGCTTCATCTGCACCCAGTACATAACCTGTTGCATCAGCTGCAAATGCTACAAAACCTGTATTGAAAACAGACACGAGCATTATTACTGAAAGAAGCAAACTTATGACTTTTTTGCTTTTTTTCATAGTCGATACCTCCACTTGTAATCAAACTAAGATATAATAATCCACTAAAACTATACCACAACGAAATATCATTGTCAACAATAAAAACGGAAATTAATCAAATTTTTGTTCTTTTTTTACGCATAATACACAATATATTGCGTTTCCTGACAAAATATATAATATTATTCACAGACTCCAAAAGTAAAAGGCAGGGTTTTCACCCTGCCTTTTGCGTTGTTTTATTTATACAATGAAGCTACCTGTTTTGCATGAGCATTCATTTTTGCAACATCTATTGTATTAACCTTTCCGTCCTTATTGATATCGGCACAAATCACCTCATAGTCTCCGAGAGAGGCAACACCTTTTGCATGAGCATTGGCACGTGCAACATCAACAGTATTTACTTTTCCGTCACCGTTGACATCTCCGATAGGATGAATTTTAACGGTTTCCTGAGAGCCGTCTTTGTTAATTATAATTTTGTACTCACGCATTGCATGGTTATTTTTTGAAATTCTCACTTTATAAGCACCTGACAGAATGTTTTCAAAGCTGAATGTTGCATGGTTCCCTATCATTGTGAGAGAATATGACGTTTCCGTTTCTCCCCTTCTGATAAGTTCAACCGTTACTTCATCTGTTTCAGAAAGAAAGCTTTCAACCACACAACTGAAATTCACATTTGTTATCGGATCAACGAAATCAGAAACATAGCTGTTACCGCACACATTACAGGTAAACGTTGTGTAACCCTGTTCTGATTCTGTAGGCTCGGTTATTACTTCGTCGTAATTATGACCCGTTGCAAGTCGGATCGTAGC
>JAZOAY010000070.1:0-10744 GCA_045595725.1 Acutalibacteraceae bacterium
AGAAAATTCACAGTTCTTGTCTTTTAGCTCGCTGAAAGCAATTTTTTTTATCTTTCCTTGAAGATTTCTGATGTCATCGCAAATAACAAAACTCATTATTTTAGTTCCTTTATTTTATATAGAGTATAAAAATTTTATCACATACTCAAAGAAGTGTCAACTTGCTGTGAGAAATATCGGTATCAGCGATTTGAGGAATTTTTTTAAAATCATAAATTATTTTTGTGATTAAAAAACATAAGCCGTACAAGGAAGAATCCCTGAACGGCTTATAATTATGTGTTTACTTATTTAAGGAAATCAACAAGTTCGCTGATGTGAGAGAGGATATATTCAAGGTCTTTGAAAATCCATTCCACCATGTTGAAGAAAATTGTAAGGGGGTTTGTGAGTTTTTTTACATTAAGCTCCTGAGTGTTTTCAACAAAAGAATCTGTTTTTGTAAATTTGAAAATGACTTCTGCTGCTGCATGGTCGGAAACGTCAACACCTGCTTCGTCTTTGATGCGTGTGAATTTCTGGTCGAGAATTTCTACAGTAACACCGCCACCGTCTTTATAAAGGAATTTCTCAACTGAGTCCCAGTTGCCCCAGGGACTTATACCTGTAGAAGTCCATTTTGAGAAATCTTTGTAATCGCCGTCGTTATGGATTTCAACCCACGCATCTTTCAGTTCGCAGAACTGATGGAAAATTTTGTACTGGTCAGAGTTTACTTCTGTTGCGTGGAGATAATGGTTGAAGTCACCTGTAACAATAACAGGGCGGTTGTTTTTCTCATAGTTCTGTTCAATAAGTGTTGCAAGCTGCATGTAGTTACTGTAACGAGCTTCCTGAGAACCTTTTGTGTCAAAAGCATCGGCATGAATGTTGTAGAAGTCAATGATAATGCCGTCACCGATGTCAATTGCAACGTACATAAGACCTTTTGGTGTAAGCAAATCGCCTTCTGAAATAGAACCGTAAGCCTGAAGCCACTGTTCCCTGTGTTCATTATAAATGGGCATGGATTTTGTAAAAATGTTCAGTCCGTCACCACCGGGGATTGAACCTGTGTGGCTTGTCCTGTACTCAAAACCAACAAGGCTGTCTTTAAGCTTTCTATGGTAACCGAAGTCTTCCTGAACTGCGAGAATGTCAAAACCGTTATCAACAACATATTTACCGATAACCTGTTGACAGGCAGGAACATCCTTACCGCTGAAATTCGGCATGCCTGCAACATTAAAGTTAATCATTTTAACTGTGATTGTGTTTTCTTCAGGTACTTCAGTTGTAATATCACCTGTGGAGTCTGTGGTTTCTTCAGCAAAAGCAGTAACACTTAAAGCTGAGAATGCCATAAGTACCGCCAAAAGAAGAGAAATAATTCTGTTGATTTTTTTCATCTTAAACACCTTTCTTTTTGAAAGAATTTTGTAACTTTAATATTCTAACATTGTAAATACAATTAGTCAATAAAAAATCAGAAAAAATAATTTGTATTGTTACTATAGGTAGGAAGATTAAACAAAGAGAGAGCCGTTCGGTAAAACCCGAGCGGCTCATTTTCTTGTTTAGGATTAAAGTTTAATCTTAATTGTTTTGATTTCGAAGGGATGGAATGTAAGAGAAAGTTTTCCGTCAATCGCGGTGAGTTCTTCCTCATTTTCTTCCATAAGGTTTGTAATGTGTGCTTCCTTGATATCTCCTTTGACAGAGAGTTCACATGAAGTTCTCTTGTTCCATGTTTCATAAGCACGGATAACAACTTCGTCTGTGTCTTCTGCAATCTTAACTGTTTCAACAACGATGTTTGATGCGTTGCATGAAACAAGTGAGTAAACCTTGTCAAGCTTACCTGCATGAGCAGAAGTTTTTACGCAGTGAAGGGGAACGTTAAGTGAAAAAGCCTGATCAACAACGTCAGATTCACAAACGAGACCTGCGTGGGGATAAAGTGCAGTAAGAATATACTGTGGGCCTTTATCCTGATCATGGCAGGGTTCCATTGAAGCACGGATAAGAGATGTTCTTACTCTGCCGTCTTTAATGTCATGACCGTACTTCGAGTCGTTGAGAAGTGAGAAGCCGAAGCCGTTTTCACTAAGGTCAATCCATTTGTGACCGCTTACTTCAAACTGTGCAAACTCCCAAAGAGTATTGTCGTGAGCATTTCTTTCAATGTTACCGAACTGAATATCAAATGTAGCTTTTGCTGCGTTAACGTCAACAGGGTTATCAACTTTAATAAGGATGTGAGTTTCTTTCCAGTCGAAGTCATAAGCCACGTCAACTCTGTCTGTGTCAGCGTAAACGATGATGTAAATATTGAAGATTGTGTCTCTGAACTTTCTTACAACTTTATAAACTGCACGTACTGCACCGTTTTCGATGATTTCAGCAGACTGAACGTCGTCAATGTTCCATGAGATTTCTTTGTAGTATGCTTTAACGTCCCATGCTTCGTGGTTGTGCGGTCTGTCATCATAAGCGATAAGTCTGTTCATAACTTCGCCTGCGGGAACAACATCTCTGCCTGTGCCTTTATGAATAAGACTTGTGATGTTGAAATCTGTGTTAAATTCTGCTTTGAGATACTTTGTTTCAAAGCCGGATTTGGTAGCGTCAATAACTGATGTGTCCGCTTTTGCACCGTCTTTTAAATTGAATACTTTGTAACCTTTAGCAGGAACATTTTCTGCTAAGAAGCAGAGTTTACCGTCATAAGTTTTCTGCCACTTCATTTCATTTCCGTCGTTATCCACGATAATGAAGTTTTCTTTTTCAGGCATATCAGTAATTACGATGTCGTTTCTCATTTTGCCGAGAGTATTGAATACAACAAGTGAATCTGCATCTGTTGCAACGTTTTCAGCAATGAGTTCAAGAGTTCTGTTGAGTCTTTCCTTGCCTTCTTTGAGAAGTTTGCCGTATGCTACATCTGAATCTTCGTAAACTTCGTTGATTGAAGAACCGGGGAGTATGTCGTGGAACTGATGGAGAAGAATGCATTTCCAGTCAGCTGTGAATTCGTCTCTGGGATATTCTTCACCAAGTTCAATGTTAGCAATTGAAGCAATCGTTTCAAGGTCGTGAAGAAGAATTTCAGATTTTCTGTTGTTCTTCTTGTTAGCAGCCTGAGAAGTGAGAGTTGCTCTGTGGAATTCAAGGTAAAGTTCACCAACCCATGTGGGAAGTCTTGAAGATGAGCCGACTTCTTCTTCAAGGCGTTTGTAGAAGTCAAGTGAGGGTTCGTTTACAAATTTGGGACATCCGGGAAGACCTTTGTTAAGACGTCTGCCGTATTCAAGCATTTCTCTTGTGGGGCCGCCGCCACCGTCACCCCAACCGAATGTCATGAGAACATTGTTGTTAAGGTCTTTCTGTGAATATCTGTGCCAACCGCCGATCATGTCAGAGGGAGAAAGATAAGCGTTGTATGTAGTCATGAAACGTGTGCCGATATCGTCACCGCTGCGGCTGGGAGAGAAGTGGGAAAGAACTTCTGTTCCGTCAATACCTTTCCACATGAATGTATCAAAGGGAACACGGTTGTATTCGTTCCATGAAATTTTTGTTGTCATGAAGTAGTCGCAACCACTTTTGCGGATAATCTGAGGAAGCGCAGCAGAGTATCCGAAAACGTCAGGCTCCCACATGATTTTGCAGTCAACATCAAATTCCTGTTTGAAGAATCTTTTACCTACAAGGAACTGACGGATAAGAGATTCACCTGAAGGCACATTAGTATCGGGTTCAACCCACATACCGCCTTCAATTTCCCAACGGCCTTCTTTTACCATCTTTTTGATGCCTTCGTAAACCTCAGGATAATCTTCTTTTACATACTCATAAAGCTGAGCCTGTGAAGACATGAATTTGTATTCGGGATATTCTTCCATAAGTTTGAGAACTGTCGCAAAAGAACGGCCAGCTTTTTCTCTTGTCTGACGGAGTCTCCAGAGCCATGCAACGTCAATGTGAGTATGGCCGATACCGGAAGTTGTAACGTCAAGAGTGATTTTGCCGTAAAGGTTTGCATCAAGGTAGTCCATGCATTTTTTTGCACTTTCAACAAGTTCTTCGTGAGTACCGTCAATAACAAGAAGATTTACTGCTGTGTTGAGTTCCTTGATGATGTCAACACGATCCATATCGTCGGGTCCGTACTGTTCGGCAATTTCAAGAGGAGTTTTAAGGTCGAAAATGAGTTTCCAGAGAATGGGATCAATCTGTTTGATTCTTGCTTTGAAAACTCTCTGACCTCTGTATTCGTGCTTGTCAAGATATGCGTTGAGGTGCATGTTATAATGTTCTCCGCCCTGAGCGTTTTCAAGAAGAAGAACTTCCTTGTGGTTTGAGTCGCATCCCTGAATAAGCTTGCCGTTGGCAAAGATGATGAACTGAGCGTCGCTTGTTCTCCATGAATCTCTGCCTGAGCCGTACATGGGCATAACTTCGTAGAAAACGTTACCGCCCTTGAAATCTTCGGGGATATCGAATTCATGTTTAAATCGGCAATAGTATTCGGGAGCACCCCAGCGAGAGCCTTCAGGGAACTCAGTCCAGTTACCGTTATCTTTGTTTTCGACAGTTTCCTGTCCTTCGCAGAAATAGTAATCGTCAAGTGTGAGTGAACGCAGAACAAGTTTCTGTTCAACAGTTTCAATCATTCTTTCAATTCTTCCTGCATACATGTAGCGTTCGGAGTTTTTATCTCTGAACGGTGCATTATATGTTGCCATAAAATTCTCCTCCTTAGGAAAATAAATTAAATTAGTCTTTCTTCGGTTCTTTCATAGTGAGAGAAATTCTCTTTTTGCCTTCGTCAACTGAAATTACCCATACGGTAACAATATCGCCGACTTTAAGAACCTCTGAGGGGTGTTTGATAAATCTGTTTGTTATCTGTGAAATGTGAACAAGTCCGTCCTGATGAACACCAATGTCAACAAAAGCACCAAAGTCAATAACGTTTCTCACAGTACCTTTGAGTTGCATACCTGCTTTCAGGTCCTTCATTTCCATAACATCTGTACGGAGTAAGGGCGGGGGAAGTTCATCACGGGGGTCTCTGCCGGGACGTAATAATTCTTTGATAATATCCTGAAGCGTCGGGACACCTACAGACAGATGCTCTGCCACCTTTTCTTCTCCGAGTTTATTTACACGGTCTGAAATTTCCGAAATATCACCATTCTTAACATCGTTCAGCGTATATGAGCAGATTTTAAGCAGTTCTTCTGCCGCTTTATAACTTTCGGGGTGAACCCCTGTGTTGTCAAGAACATTTTTGCTTTCGGAAACTCTCAGGAAACCTGCTGATTGTTCAAAAGCCTTTGCACCAAGTTTGGGAACTTTTTTCAGTTCGTTTCTGCCTGAAAAAGCACCGTTTTCTTCACGGTAAACAACAATGTTTTTTGCAACTGATGAATTGATACCGGATACTCTTGAAAGAAGTGAGGGAGATGCTGTGTTCAGGTCAACACCTACGTTGTTAACGCAGTCTTCGACAACACCGTCAAGTGCATTGCCCAGTTCATTCTGAGGCATATCATGCTGATATTGTCCGACACCGATTGATTTTGGGTCAATTTTAACAAGTTCAGCAAGGGGGTCCTGAAGACGTCTTGCAATTGAAACTGCACTTCTGAGTGAAACGTCAAACTGGGGGAATTCTTCCGCCGCAAGTTTTGATGCTGAGTAAACGGAAGCACCTGCTTCGCTTACAACCATGTAAGACACTTTTCTGTCAATTTCCTTAAGAAGGTCTGCTGTAAAGATTTCAGTTTCTTTTGAAGCAGTACCGTTACCGATTGAAACCGTGTCAACATTGTGTTTATTAATAAGTGATTTTATTGTGGCTTTAGCACTTTCTTTCTGTGCTTCGGAATGAGTGATGTAAATAACTCCTGTGTCAAGTACACGACCTGTTGAGTCGACAACCGCCACTTTACAACCTGTTCTGTAACCGGGGTCAAGACCGAGAACTGTTTTGCCTTTTACGGGAGGCTGAAGAAGTAACTGTTTTAAGTTCATTGAGAAGTTTTTGATAGCAGAAACGTCAGCTTTTTCGGTGAGGATATTTCTGATTTCTCTCTGAACACTTGGCTCGATAAGTCGCGAGTAAGCATCTGCACCTGCTTCACGGACAGTTTCCGTTGCAAGCGAAACGCCGTTTTTCAGATAAATTTTATTTATGACACCGTGAGCCTTTGCAATGTCAAGTTCAAGCTTGACTTTGATGAACCCTTCGCGTTCGGCTCTGTCAATTGCAAGAACTCTGTGGTCTGCAATTTTTTCAACAGGCTCGTTGTAATCGTAATACTGAGTGTAAGGACTTTCTGCATTTTCATCTGTGGCAGTCGTAATGATTTTGCCGCACACTGTGAAAAGATTACGGAGTCTTTTTCTTATTTCCGCATTGTCAGAAATGATTTCCGCAATAATATCCATTGCACCCTTTAGTGCATCTTCAGCACTTTCAACACCTTTTTCAGCATCAACATATTTTTCAGCCTCTTCAATCGGGGCGGGGAAATTGTCGTCCTGTTCAAGAATGTCAAGAGCAAGAGGTTCAAGCCCTTTTTCTTTTGCAACGGATGCACGTGTTTTTCTCTTTTGCTTGAAAGGTCTGTAAATATCTTCAAGTTCAACAAGAGTCATGGCTTTTTCAATTGCTGAAGCAATTTCCTCTGTCATTTTCTCCTGCTTTTCGATAGAAGCATAAATTTCTTCACGACGCTTGTCCAGATTGCGAAGATATTCAAGTCTGTCATTCACCGCACGGAGAGTCTGGTCGTCAAGAGTTCCGTGAGCCTCTTTTCTGTATCGTGCAATGAAAGGAATGGTGTTGCCCTCGTCAATGAGTTTAACAACATTCTCAACCTGCCAGTTTTTCAGCTTGAATTCATCGCATAAAGTTAAAATAATATCCATTCATTTACCTGCCTTATACTATATATAGTGAATTATACAGTAAGTAAAAACAAAAATCAATAAATTATGGAAAATTAAATCTTTATTTTTTGTAAAATATGTGATAGAATTTTTATAAAAATATACTAAAATTTTCCTCGGTGATATTAATGAAAAAAGTTACGAGTTTTGTAAAAAGTGAAATTGTACTCATAGTATCCTTTGTTCTGGCGGTAGTGTCATGTTTTTTTGTCACACCTGATAAGGCGTACATAGAATATATTGACTTCAAAACACTTACACTCTTGTTCTGTCTTATGGCGGTGACATCGGGACTTGGGAGCATGGGCATTTTTCGTGTTCTTGCAGAAAAAATGCTGAAGCGGGTGAAAAGTTTTTCACTTCTCAGTCTTACTCTGTGCCTTTTATGTTTCTTTTCCTCAATGCTTATTACAAATGATGTTGCACTTATAACTTTTGTGCCATTTACATTGATAATTCTCGGCATGATAAACAAGAAAGATAAAGCTGTAATTCTTGTAACAATTGAAACTGTTGCAGCAAACTTAGGAAGTATGGCAACTCCCATAGGGAACCCTCAGAATCTGTATCTTTTCTCAAAATATGAAATGTCAATGGGGGATTTCTTTTCTGCAATTCTTCCCTATGCAGTTTTGTCACTTGTACTGGTAGCAGTTTTTTCTCTTTTTACAGGAAAAGAAAAAATCGAAATAAATACAGAAAAGACAGATTTCAGATTTGACAGAAATTTAATTGTATATGCAATTCTGTTTGTGCTTTCACTTCTCAGCGTTTTCAGAATCGTTGACTACAGAATTCTTCTTGCAGTATCTGTTGTTGCGATTGTGATTTTTGACAGAAAAACTTTCAAGAGTATAGATTACAGTCTGCTTCTTACATTTGTTTTTCTTTTTGTTTTTATCGGAAATCTTGGCAGAATATCTGCCGTCAGCGAATTCCTCAGAAACACGGTTTCAGACAGAGAAATAATGACAGGAATAATTTCAAGTCAGGTGTTTTCAAATGTACCGGCAGCGATACTTCTATCAAATTTTACCAACAATGTAAAAGATCTTCTCGTTGGTGTGAATTTAGGAGGTCTCGGTACACTTATAGCATCAATGGCGAGCCTTATTTCTTTCAAACTTGTACAGAAAGAAAAGATAAATACGGGAAAATACATTTTTGTTTTTTCTTTGGTGAATATTGCATTTCTCGGAGCAAATCTTGTGCTTGTTTTGTTCTGAAAAAATTTTTCAAAAAAACTATTGACATGACTATTTTGTAGTGCTATAATCTCATCAATATAATATTAAAAGCGATGACGAAGACGGACGATTTGTTCTGACTTTCAGAGAGCAGTTGGTTGGTGTGAAACTGTAGTGAGGCTTATCAGGTCCCATCACTTCCGAGCTGAAGATGCAAAAGGTTTTACCGAGTAGTGTCTTACGTGTACGCTGCGTTAGTGCGAAGGGGCTGACTGGCCCTGCAGAGGGGCATCTTAGATGATGCAATTTGAGTGGTACCGCGGAATGAATTTATTCCGTCTCAAAGTTTTCAGGAGCTTTGAGACGGCTTTTTTATTTGTCTCAAAGTTTCAAACCCATTAAAATCGGAGGTTATGAAAATGGAAAATCATTCATCAGACAAACTTTTTGAGGTGGTTGAACGTATCAGACTTATGCGTCTTGATGCAGGATACACAGTTGAGGAAATGGCAGAAAAAACTGACGTTTCTACACAACAGTACCTTGTTTACGAAGAAGGGAAAGCGGACCTTCCTTTTACATTTATTCACAAGTGTTCTCTTGCGTTCGGTATTGAACTTTCGGACATTCTTGAAGGACAGAGCGCAAACCTTACTTCTTATACCGTTACAAGAAAGGGCAGAGGTCAGGTTACTGCAAGTGAAGACGGAATTGAAATCAAAAACTTAGCTCCGCGTTTTAAGAAAAAACTGGGCGAACCTTACTTCGTAAAATATGAATATTCTGCAGAACAGCAGGAAAAACCAATTCATACAACAACTCACGGCGGTCAGGAATTTGATATGGTCATCAGCGGAACACTTAAAGTTCAGATTGGTGATAATACTGAAATTCTCAGCGAAGGTGACAGTATTTTTTACAATTCATCAGAGCCTCACGGTATGATTGCAATCGGCGGAGAAGACTGTACTTTCCTTGCGGTTGTTTTTGCAGGTAATGAAGAACTTCCCGAAGAAGAAATCCGCTCAAGTATTGTTTCTGCACGTAACACGGAAGACCTTATCTGTGAAAAATTCATCCACACAACAGAGGATGAAAACGGAATGCTTACAGGCATTTCTTTCACAGACGATGATAAATTCAATTTCGCATTTGATGTTGTTGACGAAATTGCAGATAAATATCCCGACAAAATTGCAATGATTCATGTGGGTCTTGACAAAACAGAAAGAAAGTTTACTTTCAACGATATGAAACGCGGTTCTGCACAGGCTGCAAACTATTTCAAATCTCTGGGAATTAAAAAAGGCGACAAGGTTATGCTTGTTCTCAAACGCCATTATCAGTTCTGGATGTCAATTCTCGGTCTGCACAAACTTGGCGCAATTGTAATTCCTGCAACACACCAGCTTAAAGACCATGACTTTGAATACAGATTCAATGCTGCAGGTGTAAAGGCAATTGTATGTACTGCAACTGATAACACACCTGAACAGGTTGACCTTGCAGCAAAGAATTCACCAACACTTGAAACAAAAATCATTGTAGGCGGTTATAGAGAAGGTTGGCACAATTTTGACGATGAAAGTGTTCTCTTTACAAGAAAGTATGTAAGACAGGAAGATACTGCATGCGGTAATGATCCTATGCTTATGTTCTTTACATCAGGAACAACAGGTTATCCCAAAATTGCAGCACATTCACATAAATATCCCCTTGGACATTTCATTACAGCAAAATACTGGCACTGTGTAAGAAAAGACGGTGTTCATTTCACTATCTCCGATACAGGTTGGGGTAAAGCACTCTGGGGTAAACTCTATGGCCAGTGGCTCTGCGAAGGTGCAGTATTTGTATATGACTTTGACCGTTTCAATGCAGCAGACATTCTTCCGATGTTTGCAAAATACAAAATTACAACATTCTGTGCACCACCTACAATGTACAGAATGCTTATCAAACAGGATATTTCACAGTACGACCTGTCCTCAATTGTTCATGCAACAACAGCAGGTGAAGCACTCAACCCCGAAGTGTTCAAACAGTTTGAAAAGACAACAGGTCTCCGTATTATGGAAGGTTTTGGTCAGACGGAAACAACTCTTACAATTGCAAACCTTGCAGGTATGCAGCCTAAGGTTGGTTCAATGGGTAAACCTATTCCGCTTTATGATATCGACATCGTTGACTCTGACGGTAATCCTGTTGGTGTCGGTGAAAACGGCGAAATTGTTGTACGTACAGAAAAGAAAGTTCCCAACGGTTTGTTCCTTGGTTATCATAATGACGAAGAAAAAACAAAAGAAGCATGGCATGACGGAATGTACCACACAGGCGACGTTGCATGGCGAGATGAAGACGGTTACTTCTGGTATGTGGGACGTGCCGATGACGTTATCAAATCATCAGGCTACCGTATCGGACCGTTTGAAATCGAAAATGTTATTATGGAACTTCCATATGTTCTTGAATGTGGTGTTACGGCTGCACCTGATGAACTCCGCGGTCAGGTAGTAAAAGCAAGTATCGTTCTCACAAAGGGTACTGAAGGCACAGAAGAACTGAAAAAAGAAATCCAGAACTACGTCAAAGAGAAAACAGCACCCTACAAATAC
>JAZOAY010000071.1:0-31853 GCA_045595725.1 Acutalibacteraceae bacterium
ACCGTATTCAATGATTTTACCAACGCCACCCTTAACAGTCATAATACGAAGAACTTCAAGGATAACATCTTTTGCAGCAACCCAAGGGCTGAGTTTGCCTGTAAGATTAACTCTAACCATTTTAGGCATTGTAATATAATATGTACCGCCACCCATAGCAACAGCAACATCAAGACCGCCTGCACCCATTGCAAGCATACCGATACCGCCACCTGTAGGTGTATGGCTGTCTGAACCAATTAAAGTCTTGCCCGGTTTACCGAATCTTTCAAGGTGAACCTGATGGCAGATACCGTTGCCGGGTCTTGAAAAACGAATACCACGCTTTTTAGCAACACTCTGAATAAATCTGTGGTCGTCAGCGTTTTCAAAGCCTGTCTGCAGTGTGTTGTGGTCAACGTATGCAACGGAGAGCTCTGTCTTTACTCTTTTAACTCCCATTGCTTCGAATTCAAGATATGCCATAGTACCTGTGGCATCCTGTGTTAAAGTCTGGTCAATACGTATGCCGGCTTCAGTACCTTTGATAAGTTCGCCGTCAACGATATGATTTTTGATGATTTTTTCACTAATCGTGTAACCCATAACATATCCTCCGTGTTTAACTTGAGTTGTTTAATTTTTTAACAAACTTTATTTTATTACTTTGTCAGTTTTTTGTCAATAGATACCATGCACAAAATGTATATATTATATTAACAAAATATGTAAATATTAAAAATTCTTAAAAAATACATGGTTATCTGTTGCCAAAACGGAAACTTATGTGATATAATTCATTAGTATAAAGAAAAGTATGCGTGGAAGTATGTATTTCGCATTTTTTTATCAAAAAAGGAGGTCTGAGCGTGAAGAAAAAAATGAGAATAGTTTCAATATTTGTATTGCTTATAGCTGTGCTGTCTCTGGGCGGATGTAAGTTCTCAGTGCTTTCTGCCGACAAGTTACTCAGACCGCCGAAGTCAGGTGCCGAAATTGAAGATGCCCTTGAGAAATATGCAGGTGAAAGTATTGTTTTGAAAAACCCTGTAAGTTCTACCACAGACTATTCATCTTCAATTACCCTGGTTGACCTTGACTATGATACGACAGAAGAAGCTGTTGCTTTTTATTCAACAACATCCAATGAGACCAGTGTTCACATGAATATACTGAAACACATCGGAGATGAATGGGTTTCAATCGGAGATTTCTCAGGTTACGGAAGTAACATTGAATCTCTTTCTTTCAGAAATCTTTCAAAAGGTATCAATCAATACGATATTGTTACGACATGGAGTTACATTGACAGCAAGGTTATGACTATCCATAAACTTGTAGGCGAGGGCAGACGTGCCGACCTGAGGCTTGTATGTGATGAATCATATGAGACTATGGGGTATGTTGATGTTGACAGAGACGGATTTTATGAGATATTCCTGATTAACGGAGATTTTTCCGATAAAACAAAAGTGCCGACAGCTAAGGTTATCAGAATTGATAAATATGATGTGCTCAATATCGGTATGATTTCGCTTTCAAGAGAAATTGTAGGTTTTGTCAATTCAATTTGTCAGGAAACAAACAACGAAGATATTCCGATGATTGCTGTTTATGATTATTTCAATACTGATGGTCTTTACGGAACAGACGCCATTTATTGGGATGCACAGAGATCAAGTCTCAGCGTAATGCATGTTGATAAATCTACCAACTCAGCTTTCTCAACTTTGAGAGCATTGCCGATTTTGAGCGGTGACATAAATGCAGATACTTTCGTTGAGATACCGGTACAGGAAAACATTATCGGTTCATCTCTTAATGAAAAACGATATAATTCAGCTTTGACGTATACAAAGTGGTGCAGTCTTATACCTGAAAATGACGGAATTAAACTTGAACAATCCGGTGGTTACAGACTATATTTTACAGATAAGGATTATTTGGAAATAAACGAATCGTTGTTGTCTGATATAACAGTTTTCAGAAACACAAAAACCGATGTATGGAACATAATGACATACGACAAAGAACACCTTGAAGAAAGTAAAATGCTTGTTTCGGTTTGCAATATAAATTTTGAGGAAATTGATGAGTATATATCTTCGGGTTATAAACAGTTATCTTCAAACTCTACTGATAACAAGATAATAGTATATAAGATTACTGATGACGGTAAAAATATTGGTTTTGTTGAAAGTAATTTTGTTAACGTAAATATATTAAATTAAGAGAGGGGAAACGATACGATGAAAAGAGTATTAGTTGCTGAAGATGAGGCGTCTATAAGAGAGTTTATTGTTATCAATTTACAGCGTTCAGGATATGAAGTAAGTCAGGCTGATAACGGCAGAGCAGCACTTGAAGCATATGAAGCAGCAGATGGTGATTTTGACGTTGTTCTTCTTGATATCATGATGCCCGAAATGGACGGTCTTGAAGTTTGTAAAAGATTGAGAAGTATGAGTCAGACAGTTGGTATTATTATGCTGACTGCAAAAACACAGGAAATTGACAGGGTTACGGGACTTCTTGTAGGTGCGGATGACTATGTGTCAAAGCCTTTTTCTCCGTCAGAACTTATGGCGAGAGTTGATGCTATTTACAGACGTGTTGAAATGAATAAGAACCGTGAAGAACCTCAGAAGAGTGTTGTTGAACTTGGTGAATTTGTTCTTAATCTCCGTGACCATACACTTACTAAAAACGGTATTAACATTGAACTTACTCAGGTTGAGTTTCAGATTGTGGAATATTTCTTTACAAATGTGGGTGCTGCACTCAGCAGAACTGACATACTCAATCGTGTATGGGGTAAAAAGTATTTCGGTGAAGAAAAGGTTGTGGATGTAAACATCCGCAGACTCAGAATGAAAGTGGAAGACGAACCCTCAAATCCCAAACACCTTGTTACAGTATGGGGACTCGGATATAAGTGGGTTATATGATCGGATATTAATTCAACAGCAAAGGCAGGTGATATAATTGAAACTTGATAAACTTTATGAAAAGTACAAAATCAGAGGTATAACAGCAAACTGGTTGAAGAATTTTGTACTTGTATCGGTTATTATAGTTTCGGTTGTCTCACTTGTTGCCGGTATACTTGTAAGCTGGTATTATTACAATGCAGTGCGTGTATCTCTTGAATCTCTCGACACTAACCTTGTGCAGAGTTATTTCAGTTCATATCTTAACACTACAGACGAGCAGTTCAGAAACGGCGCAATAAAATTTGTAGATGAATTTTCTGAAAAAGATAAAATGGAAGTCTGGGTTATTGACAGTACCGGAAATCCCGTTGTGTCATCAAGTGGTTTTGAAATTTCAGAAAATCCCATTATGCCCGACCATGCTGAAATCTTTACGTCAAACAAGGAGATCGGTGAATGGACGGGAAAAAATGAATACGGCGAGAAAGTTATGGCAATTACAGTCCCTTTGGTTGAAAAGGAAAACGGTGAATATCCGTCTATGGCTGCGGTCAGATACATTGTCTCAATTGAAGACATTGACAGTCAGTTGTTAGTTTTGTATTTCTATATTTTTATTGCCGCTATTATAATAATACTACTGATATGCGTATCGGGAAGATTTTTCATCAAATCAATTGTTACGCCTGTAGAAGAGTTAAGTAAAACAGTAAATAAAGTTGCTTCTGGTGATTATACCGCGAGAGTTAAGTACGATGAAGGTAATGATGAAATAAGAAGCCTGTGCAGTAATATCAATTCCATGCTTGAAGAAATCAGTGGTATGGACAGAATGAAAAATGATTTCATTTCTACAATTTCTCATGAAATAAGAACCCCTCTTACCGCTGTTAAAGGTTGGGGTGAGACATTACTTCAGATAGGCGACAAAGACCCTGTAATGTTACAAAAAGGTCTTGAAGTAATAATTAATGAGTCAGGCAGACTTTCTGAACTTGTTGAAGAACTGCTTGATTTCTCAAGAATTCAGAATGGAGCTTTGAAATTAAAGAACGAAAAAATAGATGTTCTTGCAGAGCTTGATGAAACAGTATTTGTTTTCCGAGACAGAGCAGTTAGAGAAGGAATTGATTTTGTATATACTGCACCTGAAGAACCGGCACCGATGTTTGGTGACCCCAACAGAATTAAACAGGTGTTTACAAATATACTTGACAATGCACTTAAATACACAGACCAGGGAGGTAAAGTAACGGTAAATGCCGTTATTACACCTGACGGTTTCCTGAATATCTACTTTATTGATACGGGTTGCGGAATTTCACCTGAAGACTTACCTAAAGTCAAAGAGAAATTCTACAAAACAAGTATTAATTACCGAGGTTCAGGTATCGGACTTGCTGTTGTAGATGAAATTGTAAAACTTCATGACGGGGAAATCAAAATTTCCAGTGTTCTCGGTGAAGGTACAAATGTAAGACTGATTTTACCACTTGAAAAGGTGCAGCTTGCAAAGAATTTATCTGAAAAAGGAGTTAATATAAATGGCTAAGGTAAAAAGAGTTTCAGTAGGCGGTCAGGCACTTATTGAGGGAATTCTCATGAAAGGTCCAAAGTGTTCAGCAATGGCACTCAGACTTCCTGACGGTTCAATTGAAGTTGAAGAAAAGAAAACATCATCTCTGAGAGACAAATATAAATTTTGTGCACTTCCTCTTGTAAGAGGCGTTGTTTCATTTGCAGAAAGTATGATTGAAGGCTACAAAGCCCTCATGGAGTCGGCAGAAAAAGTAAGTTTTGAAGATATCAAAAACGATGATGACATTGAAAATATGTCTAAAGTTGACAGGTGGATTACTGAACATTTCGGAGAAAAAATGATGACGGTTATTTCTGTTATTTCAATGATTCTCGGTTTTGGACTTGCATTTGCACTTTTCTTCTATCTTCCCACACTTGCAGCAGACCTTCTCAACAAAGTTACTGCTGGTGCAATCACTAATTTCAGAGCACTTATTGAAGGTATAGTAAGAATTATCATATTTGTTTTGTATATGCTTCTTGTGTCACAGATGAAAGATATCAAGAGAATGTTTATGTATCATGGTGCAGAGCATAAATCTATTTTCTGTTTCGAAGCAGGGGAAGAACTTACAGTTGAAAACGTAAGAAAAATGAGCAGACTTCACCCCAGATGCGGTACAAGTTTCATGTTTGTTATGATTTTAATCAGTATTCTTATTTCATCTGTTGTTTCAATCGCATTTCCTATGCTCAGAGATATCAGACCCCTTTGGATGGCAATAAAAATTCTTCTTCTTCCTCTGGTTATGGGACTTGGTTTTGAATTTATCAAATTTGCTGGATGTCATGATAATCTGTTTGTTAAAATTGTTTCAGCACCCGGTCTCTGGATGCAGAGAATTACAACTAATGAACCTACTGACGATATTATTGAGGTCGGCATTGCTGCACTTAAAGCTGCATTGTACGGTGTTGAAGAAAAAACAACTGAAACTGTTGATGAAATTCAGGAAATTGAGGAAGCTTCTGATGATGTTACTGAAGAAACAGCAGAAGAAGTTGAAGAAAACGAAGTCGAAGAAACTGCAGAGGAACTTGTTGAAGAAATAATTGAAGAAGAAAATACTTACGCTTCAGCACAGAGTATTGTTGATGACCTTATGGCTGAAATTCTTGCAGATAAAAATAATAACGACTGATGAATTTTTCGGAACTTTTAAAACAAGGCAGTAGAATTCTCGAAGAATGTGATGTTGAAGATTTCGGGTTTGATGCTATGTGTCTTATGGAACATGTGTTTGATTATGACAGAAACAGTTATTTTCTTAACCGTTTTTCAGAAGTCGATGATGATAAAAAAGATGATTTCCTGTCCTTGATTTACAGACGTGCAAAAGGTGAGCCACTTCAGTATATTATCGGAAAATGGGGTTTTATGGACGGCGAATTTTATGTTGGTGACGGTGTTCTTATTCCGAGACCTGATACAGAAATTCTTGTAGAAACTGCTGCGGATTATATTCGTAACAATAATGTAAATACTGTTTTTGATTTATGTGCAGGAAGCGGTTGCATCGGCATTTCGCTTGCTATGATATTTCCTGATATTAATGTTGTGTGTGCTGAACTTTCTGATAAAGCATTCACATTTCTCAAGAAAAATATTGTTCTTAACAAAGTCACGAATGTTACAGCCGTTAAATGTGATATAACAAAAGATTATAATAATTTTGATATAAGCAAAATTGATGTACTTGTGTCAAATCCTCCGTATATTGAAACGGATGAAATCGCTCTATTGAGCAGAGAAGTTCAGAAAGAACCTTTTATGGCTCTTGACGGAGGTAAAGACGGATTTGATTTTTACCGTATAATCGGTGAAAAATGGTTATCAAATCTGAAAAAAGGCAGTTTTGCAGCATTTGAATGCGGTGAAACTCAGGCAAAAGAGCTATCACGTATTTATTCAGAATATTCTTCTGAAATCAGTATAATAAATGATTTGAACGGTTTTGAAAGAGTAGTATCGTTAATTAAGAATTGAGGTGTTTTTAGGTGCTCAGAGCATTGTTTTCAAGCGGTGGAGATCCTACATTAGTTATAATGCAATTACTTTCAACTGCATTTGTCGTGTTTTTTACACTTCCCATACATCAGTATGCACAAGCTTTGGTGGCTACAAAATTAGGGGATCAAACGGCAAGGTTAAGTGGCAGACTCACACTTTCACCTTTAGCACATATTGATCTTTTAGGTGCGATTATGATTTTTCTTGTGGGTGTCGGTTATGGTAAACCTGTGCCGGTAAACATGTACAATTTTAATATGAAAAATAAGAAAGCCGGATTGGCTCTTGTATCTTTAGCAAGCCCGGTGTCGAGCATTATTCTTGCGGCAATTTTTATGCTGCTGAATAATATCTGCTCTGTAATATATGAATACACAGCAATGCCTGAATTGCTTTCAACAATTATTGCGTATTTCTTTTATTTTGCAGCAAGCATAAATATTACTCTTGCAGTATTTAGTCTCATTCCGATTCCGCCACTTGCGGGTTCAAGGATTTTATTCGCAATTATTCCTGATAAATACTACTATGCGATCATGAAATATGAACGTCAGATAATGATTGTGATGCTTGTACTGCTTATGACTGGGGTGTTTTCAACTCCTATAGCTGCTCTTTCTAATATTCTTTATAATGCACTGAATACACTTGTTTCACTTCCCTTTAAATTATTAAGATAAGGTTGATTGGTTTGGAAAAAATTTCTTACAAGCTTGAAGCTTTTGAAGGTCCACTTGACTTGTTGCTTCATCTTATTAACAAACACAAACTGAATATTAATGATATCCCTATTTTTACTCTTGTTGAACAGTATCTTGACTATGTACGTCATATGCAGGAAGACGATATGGAAGTTGCAAGTGAATTCCTTGAAATGGCAGCAAGACTCGTTTATATCAAGTCTGTTTCACTTCTGCCGGTGCATGAAGAAGCAGAGCAACTTAAAATGGAGCTTGTAGGTGAACTGCTTGAATATAAGGAATGTCAGGCTATTGCTAAAGAATTGTCTGAGCATGCTGAAGGTTTTGAATTTTATTCAAGACCTCAACAGGATTTTGAACCTGACAAAACTTACAGAAGAATTCATCCCGTATCTGATATCCTCAAAGCATATATTTCTGCAGTTGGTAAAGGTAAAAGAAAATTACCTCCACCTGTTGAAGCCTTCACAAAAATTGTTGCTCATAAGATTGTGTCCGTAAGCTCGCGAATCAATGCTGTAATGCACCGTCTTTTTGAAAGAAGAAAAGATAAGTTCGTATCGTTTTTCATGAATGCTGAATCGAAGTCAGAATTGGTTGCGACTTTCCTTGCAATACTTGAACTTGCAAAGACAAAACGTGTGAAACTTATCGGTGAAGCAGATGAAATGGAAATTGAACTGACAGAAGGGGTAAGTGAAGAATGAATGTAAATGAAATGCAGGCAGCGGCAGAAGCAATGCTTTTTGCTTGCGGAGAGCCTCTTGAAATTGACAGAATTGCTGAAATTCTTGAAATTGACACAGAAAATGCGGAGAGCCTTGTTCTCAATATTGCGGCGAAATATGATGATACAAACAGTGGTATAAAAGTTGTTAAAATGGACAAAAAATATCAGATTTGTACGCGTAAAGAATATGCAGAACAGGTAAGAGACATTCTTGATATGAAAAAGAATGCGCCTCTTTCTCAGGCTGCGTTTGAAGTGCTTGCAGTTGTAGCATATAATCAGCCTATAACCAAAGCTTACATAGAACAAGTCAGAGGTGTTGACTGCTCCGGTGTTATTTCAACACTTTGCCAGAAAGGACTTATTGAAGAAGTGGGCAGACTGGAACTTCCCGGCAGACCTTTGATTTACGGAACAACTGCTGAATTCTTAAAGTGTTTCTGCATTAATTCTCTTGACGATTTGCCTGACATTCCTGAACTGAATGAGAAATCCGTTGACGAACAGGAAGCAGAACTTGAAATGGAGAAAATTGAAGCAGAAGTCGAAGAAAACATAAAGGATGAACTTGACACGGAAGAAGATTAACTTTTATTAATTTTTTACAGGAGGTGAGAAAATGGCATTTTTATATACATTACTTGGTATTATTCTGTTTATAATAGTGCTTTTTCTCGTTCCTGTAAGAGTTACAGCACATTATGAAGATAACTTTGAAATGACTGTGCAATATGGTCTGGTAAAATTTAAACTTTTCCCTCAAAAAGAGAAAGACGAAAAGAAAAAGAAACCTAAGAAAGATAAACCTAAAAAAGATAAGCCCGCTAATAATAAAGATAAAAAGAAATCTGATAAAAAACCGAAAGAAAAGAAAGATAATATTTTTCTTGCTTTTTATAAAAACCAGGGTTTTGAGGCTGTGATTCAACTTATTGCAGATGCATTGGGTGCAATAACCGGTATGTTCGGTGGAATTTTCAAACATTTCGTTTTCAGAGAACTTTATCTTGAAATGAAAATCACAGGTCCCGATGCAGCATCAACTGCTATCAAATACGGTAAAATCAGTTCTGCTGTTTTCCCTGCAATGGGTTATATTTGTTCAAAAGCCAAAGTCAGAAAATATAATATAGATATTTCACCTGATTTTCTCGGAGTGAAAGATGAGGCAATGTTCCATTTCCAATTCGGACTTTGTCCCATATTTGTTACTAATTCGGTTATTGCTGCAGGATTTAAGCTGTTTAAGAATGTTCTTCTTAAACTTATTAAGTCACAGAATGCAGATAATAAAAATAAAAAGAGCTTTGATAAAAAAGTCAAAAAAGCTATTAAGGAGAGATAAACTATGAAAGAACAGTCAGCAGCAGGTATCCTCGGTACAACTATTGATAAGATTAAAAATCTTGTTGACACAAGCACAGTTATCGGTGAACCTATGAAAATTTCCGAAAAAGTTACAGTTATCCCCATTTCAAAAGTAACTTACGGTTTTGCATCAGGCGGTTCAGATTTCCCCTCAAAGAATAACGCTGAGCTTTTCGGCGGTGCAGGCGGTGCAGGAATTACTGTGACACCTGTTGCATTCCTTGTTGTAAATGATGATATCGTGACTATTAAAACAATCGGTACTTCAGATAATCCTATTGAAAAGGTTGTTTCTGCTGTGCCTGAGGTTGTAAATACAGTTACAGGACTTGTTAATAAATTTACAAATAAAGAAGAATCTGCACCTGCTCAGACAGAAGAAACAGCAGAATAAATTCACTTTGTCTGCATAGAAATTACTATGTATTTTCTGTGCAGGTCGGTGATGTTCTTGATTAAAAAAATCTTTTCAATTTTAATATGTATGGTGTTGGTGTTCTTAATTTTTTCTGTCAGCACAAATGCAGTTTCTCTTGGTATTTCTGCGTCAGCTGCTGTTGTTATGGTTGCACAAACAGGCGAGGTTTTGTATGAGAAAGAAGCTCATACAAAGCGTTCAATGGCAAGTACAACTAAAATTATGACTTCACTTATTGCACTTGAGACGGCAGACCTTAAACGTGAAATTACCGTCAAATCAAATGAGTTGAACGTTGAGGGTACTTCAATGGGTTTATTACCCGATGACAAGGTAACATTTGAAACACTTGTTTACGGTATGCTTCTTCAATCAGGTAATGATGCTGCAAATGTTACCGCAATGAAGCTTGGCGGAAGCAGAGAAAAGTTTATTTCATTGATGAACAAACGCGCAAATGAACTGGGCATGAAGAACACGAATTTTGTCACACCTTCAGGACTTGATGCAAAGGAACATTATTCAACGGCATACGATATGGCTCTGCTTGGTTCAGCGGCAATTCTTAATCCTGATTTCCGTTATATTTGTTCTCAGAAACAGGCAGTTGTCTATTATGGAAATCCCCCCTACAGACGAACTTTGTCAAATCATAACAAACTTCTTAGTTACTATGATGGTTGTATCGGATTAAAGACCGGCTTTACAAAGAAAAGTGGCAGATGTCTTGTGTCAGCGGCAGAGAAAGATGGTGTTGTTATTGTTGCTGTTACATTAAATGCACCTGACGATTGGAATGACCATAAAAAACTGCTTGATTACGGCTTTTCTCAGGTCAAAAATCAAATAGTTGAAGTTGGTGATGTTCCGACAAAAATTCAGGTTATTGGCGGGAAGAAATCTTATGCAAAGGTTAAGGTTTCCGAACAATTTTCTGTTAATTTGTCAGAAAAGACCGATAAAATTTCAAGTCAGGTTTTACTTGATAAGTTTCTGTATGCACCTGTCAAAGAAGGTGACAAGGCGGGAAAGATTTTTTATTACCTTGGCGATAAAAAAATAGGAGAGAGCATCATTTTAGCGGATGAAAGTATTACTGCATTGAAGATTGAAAAGAAAAAGAGTTTATTTCAAAGAATTATAGATTTTATAAAAAATATTTTTAAATAAATCGGAGGAAAATATGGCAGATAATTCCATGAGACTTCAGAAGTTTTTGTCTGAATGCGGTGTTGCATCCAGAAGAAAATCAGAAGAACTCATTTCCCAGGGAAAGGTAAAAGTTAACGGAAGACCTGCTCAGATTGGTGATAAAATCAATCCGAAAAAAGATACTGTTACAGTTAGCGGTAAAAGAATTGTCAGTACAAAAACCAAATATTATATTATGTTGCATAAACCAAGAGGTTTTATTACAACACTCAGCGATGAAATGGACAGAAAATGTGTTGCTGAACTTGTAAAAGATATACCTGAAAGAATTTATCCCGTAGGCCGTCTTGACAAGGATTCCGAAGGCTTGTTGTTAATGACCAATGATGGTGATTTTGCAAATGCAATGATGCATCCGAAGCACCATGTTCCGAAAACATACAGAGTTACCGTCAGGCAGAAAGTAACTGAAGACATGGTTGACCGGCTTGCGGTTGGCATTGTAATCGAAGGCAGAAAAACTGCACCTGCGGACGTAAGAATTCTTTTGAAAGAAGATACAAGAACTGTTCTTGAGATTGTTCTCTATGAAGGCAGAAACCGTGAAATCAGAAAGATGTGCGAAAGTCTTGGACTTGATGTTATCAGACTGAAAAGAACACAGTACGGTTCTATAAAACTCGGTATGCTGGCACAAGGTAAGTACAGAGATTTAACACCTGAAGAAGTACATAAACTTATGACTTCAAGCGGTGCAGTAACAAAGAAGAAGTGGTAAAAAATGTATATATTTAAACCGATTACAGACAAAAAATTACTTTCAGAACTCTTTTCTGACGAAGTAAACGGCGGATATATTGGCTTTGAAGGTGATGAAATAATAGGCAAATGCAGTCTTTTTGTGGATGGGTCAAAAGTGACTGTTAAGACTGTTGAATTTGATAAGGACAAGCCCGATATAGGTGAAGGTTTATTACGTGCAGCATTGAATTTCGGTGCTAACAGAAATGCGTATTATGCTTATTGCAGTTGTGAAAATGCAATTGATATTATGAAACTTATGGGCTTTGAAGAAAATAACGGTATTTTCAGCGGTGACATTCCTACGTTACTCGGCGGAAGTTGTGGCTGTTGCCGACAAAATTTGGTATAAGGTTGTGGAATAATTATGATCAGTAGCATGACAGGCTATGGCAGAGGTCAATGCACGTCTGACGGTATGGATGTTACCGTTGAAATTAAAAGTGTGAATCACAGATATTATGAATTTTCTGCAAGAACTCCGAGAAATTATCTCTTTCTTGAAGAAAAACTTAAAAGTTTCTTTGCACAGGGCATTTCAAGAGGTAAAGTTGAATGTTTTGTCCAGATTACAACACTTGATGATGAAAACATAAATGTAAGTGCTAATATTCCCTTAGCAAAAAGTTACCTTGCAGCACTTAAGGAAATTTCTGAAAATCTTGGTGTATCAGCTGATGTTTCTGCTAATGCTATTGCAAGATATAACGATGTGCTTGAAATCAAAAAAGCAGAAGTTGATGAAGAAAAAGTATGGAACACAGTTAAAATTGCAGCTGAAGATGCTCTTAAAGGTATGATAATTATGCGTCAGGCTGAGGGTGAAAAACTTAAAAACGATGTGCTTTCAAGACTTGATTTTATTTCAGGTAAAGTGCATATGATAGAAGAACGTTCACCAGAGACTGTAAAAGAATATTCACAGAAGCTCCTTGCAAGAATGAAAGAAGCTTTAGGCGATAATATTCATATAGATGAGCAGAGAATTCTTACTGAAGCAGCTATTTATGCTGATAAAGTTGCAGTTGCAGAAGAAACAGTAAGACTTTCAAGCCACATGTCTCAGCTTAAAACATTCCTTGTTGCAGATGAAGCAATAGGCAGAAAAATGGACTTCCTTGTTCAGGAAATGAACAGAGAAGCAAATACTATCGGTTCAAAAGCACAGGATGTTGAAATTGCACGTGCAGTTCTTGACATCAAGGCTGAAATAGAAAAAATCAGAGAACAGATTCAGAATATTGAATAATGAGGTTTATATATGAAACTTATCAATATCGGTTTTGGTAATATGGTAAATGCTTCACGTCTTGTTGCTATTGTAAGTCCTGAATCAGCGCCTATAAAACGTATTATTCAGGAATGTAAGGAAAAGGGTACTCTCATTGATGCTACTCACGGCAGACGTACAAGAGCTGTTATTATTACTGACTGCGGTCACGTTATATTGACTTATCTTCAGTCTGAAACTGTTGCTAACAGGCTTAATGATGTTGAAGATGAACTTGATATTATTACAGACGAGGAGGATGAAAATGAGTAAGAGAGGTTTACTTGTTATTCTTTCGGGTCCTTCAGGCTCGGGTAAAGATACTGTGCTTGATTGTGTACATAAGAGGGATATTCCGATTAAGAGGTCAATTTCAATGACTACACGTAAAAAACGTGATGGTGAAACAGACGGAGTTGATTATTACTTTGTTACAAGAGAGTATTTTGAAAAGCAGATAGAGGAAAATAAAATGCTTGAAAGTGCTCTTTACAGTTCAAATTATTACGGAACGCCCAAAGGCCCGGTTGACAGATGGCTTGATGAAGGTAAAACTGTTGTTCTTAAAATTGAAGTCCAGGGTGCTGAAAAAATTAAAAAGATGTATCCTGACTGTGTCAGCATATTTATTATGCCGCCTTCAATGCAGATACTTGAAAGAAGACTGCGTAAGAGAGAAACAGACTCGGAAGAATCAATTCTTATGCGACTGGATGCGGCACTTGGTGAAATTCAATGTGCAGAGAAATATGATTATATAGTGTTTAACGATGTTCTTGAGGACACCGTTGACGATATATGTGCTATTATAAAAGCAGAAAATTTTAAATCATCAAAAATGAAATATTCAGTAAGAGAGGTAATTAAAAATGCTTAATCCCGATTTGAGAAATGTACTTAAAGGCAAAACAAGCCGTTATTCACTTGTGCTTGCTACAGCAAAAAGAGCAAGAGAAATTGCAGAAGTTGCAGAAGAAAAAGGTGAAATTATCGTCGAAAAACCTGTTACACTTGCAGTTAATGAATTTATTGATGGTAAATATTTAATCGAAGAACCGGAAGATATCAGAGATCTTTAATTTTCAGGAGGTAAACTTATGTCTGTACTTTATGCAGAAACATCTGTTGATGGTGTTTTGCCGTCATTTGACAAGACTTATGCTTATGCAATAAAGTCAGACACTGAAAACATTAAAGTAGGCTCAAGAGTTCTTGTACCTTTTGGTAATTCAAATAAACCTAAAATGGCTGTTGTTACAGGTATTACTGATGTGCGACCTGATGCAAAAAGAGTAAAATCAGTGATGAAGGTAGTAGATGAGGAACCGATAATAACACCCGAAATGATTAAAACAGCATTCTGGATTAAAGAGAGAACTTTTTCAACTGTCTATGACGTTGTTAAAGCTATGCTACCCGCAGGTATAAATTACAGAACTGTAGTTTCTTACTCTCTCAACGACGAGTGTGTAATTGATACGGATTTGTTGGATGATGAGGAAAAAGCCATCTATAATTTCTTTACCGAGAAAAAAAGAGGTTTTGTTATAAAAGAAAAAATCTGTAAAACGGTAAAAATTTCTGAAGACAGTGATGTTTTCAAAAGAATGTATGAAAAAAATATTCTGTTCAGAAATTTTGATGCCTCCCGCAGAGTTGGCGATAATCTTCAGAAAATGGTAAGACTTATTGGTGTTGATGTTGACATAAAACTTTCTCAGAAGCAACAGTCGGTTGTCGATTTATTAAACGATGTCAGTACTGCGTCGGTAAAAGAAGTATGCTATTTTACCGGTGTAACTTCAGCGGTTATTAATACGCTTGTTTCAAAAGGTGTCTGTGAATTTTATGATAAAGAAATTTATAGAAAGCCTTTTGTAGCGGAAGAAATTTGTAGGACTGATATAATGCTTTCGCATAAGCAGCAGTTTGCTTATGAAGGTTTAACTGAACTTCTTGATAAAAACGAAAGTGCAGCTGCACTTTTGTACGGTGTTACCGGTAGCGGTAAAACTCAGGTTTTTCTTAAACTTATTGACGATGCAGTTGATAAGGGCAAAGATGTTATTGTCATGGTGCCTGAAATCTCACTTACTCCTCAGACAATAACACTTTTTAAGAAAAGATACGGAAACAAAATTGCAGTTTTTCACAGTGGTCTTTCCATGGGGGAAAGAGTCGATGAATATAAGCGTGTTAAAAACAAAGAGGCATCTATTGCTATTGGTACACGTTCAGCGGTTTTTGCTCCTTTTGAAAATCTTGGACTTGTGATTATGGATGAAGAACAGGAGCATACATATAAATCTGAAAATAATCCCAGATTTCATGCAAGAGATGTTGCAAAATTCAGATGCAGTCAGAATAATGCATTATTACTTCTTGCATCTGCAACACCGAGTGTTGAAACTTTTGCCAATGCAAAAAACGGTAGGTATAAATTGTTTACGCTTGACGAAAGATACGGGAAATCTGTTTTGCCCCAAGTAATCACAGTTGACCTTAATGCAGAAGCAAAATTCGGCGAAAAGGCGGTTATCGGACGATATTTGGCTGAAGAACTTCAAAAAAACTATGAAAATGGTCATCAGTCAATTATTTTGCTTAACAGACGAGGTTATAATACCTTTGTTGCATGTAAAAAATGCGGTAATGTTATAACTTGTCCCAATTGCAGCATTTCCATGACTTACCATTCAATGAACGGCAAACTGATGTGTCATTATTGTGGTCACAGTTCTGCAAAAGAAATTAAATGTGATGCATGCGGAAGTAATGAAATAAGATTTAACGGAGTCGGAACACAAAGAATTGAAGAAGAATTGAAGTTTCTGTTACCTGATGCAAAAGTTCTCAGGATGGATGCAGATTCTACTATGTCAAGATTTGCTTATGAAAAGAACTTTGAAAGCTTCGGAAAAGGCGAATATGACATTATGGTCGGTACACAGATGGTTGCTAAAGGGCTTGACTTTGAAAATGTTACGCTCGTTGGAGTTGTTTGTGCTGACATGCAGTTATATAATGATGATTTCAGAAGCAGTGAAAGAACTTTTTCGTTACTTACACAGGTCATCGGTCGTTCGGGCAGAGGAAGTTATTCAGGAAAAGCTGTTATACAGACTTTTACTCCCGATAATGAAATCATAAAATTTGCTAATAATCAGGATTACGATTCGTTTTACGATTATGAAATTAAAATCAGAAAAATGATGGTTTATCCTCCGTATTGTGATTTGTGTGTTATAGGTTTTGTCGGGGATAATGAAATTGCAGTTTCAAGTGCTTCAAAGTCATTTTTGCAGTTACTGAAAAATAAAACTGCCGATAATTATAAGTCTGAACAGTTGATAGTTCTCGGACCTGTGCCTCTTAAAGTAGCAAAAGTCAGCAATAAGTACAGGTATCGTCTTATACTGAAATGTCATAACACAAAATCTTTCAGAAATATGATTTCGGAAGCATTAAGTGAATTTGACGAAAAATATAAAAGAAATAATGTTACGGTTTATGCGGATATCAATCCCGAAACTATGATTTAAAACGGTGATAAATATGGCATTGAGAAATATTGTAAAACACGGAGACCCGATTCTCAGAAAAAAGAGCAGGGTAATAGAAAAATTTGATAAAAAACTGTCTGATCTCATTGATGATATGATTCAGACAATGAGGAATGCTGATGGTGTAGGACTTGCTGCCGTTCAGGTTGGTATGCTCAAAAGAGTGGTTATAGTTGATATCGGTGAAGGTGTAATTGAACTCGTAAATCCTGAAATTATTGAGGAATCTGAAGAAAAACAGATTACCGAAGAAGGATGTCTTTCACTTCCCGGAAAATCCGGTACAACTTCACGTCCTATGACAGTAAAAGTTAAAGCACAAGACAGAAACGGTAAATGGTATATCCACAAAGGAACAGGACTTAAAGCTAAAGCATTTTGTCACGAAATTGACCACCTTGACGGTATATTATATATTGACAAAATTGTCAACACTCAGGAGGGCTGAGAATGAAAGTTGTTTTCATGGGTACACCGGATTTTGCTGTACCTTGCCTCGAAAAACTGATTGAATATGGCTGTGAAGTTGTGGGTGTATTTACACAGCCTGATAAACCTGTCGGCAGAAAAAGAGTTATAACTCCTCCGGCAGTAAAGGTATGCGCACAAAATCATGGCATTGAGGTATATCAGCCTGAAAAAATGCGAGACGGCACAGCTCTTGAAATTATAAAAAATCTTTCACCCGATTTGATTGTAGTTGTGGCTTACGGAAAAATTCTTCCTAAAGAAATTCTTGAAAGTGCACCATTAGGATGCATTAATATTCACGGTTCGCTCCTGCCTAAACTCAGAGGTGCTGCTCCGATACAGTGGTCTGTAATTAACGGTGATGAATATTCAGGTGTTACTTCAATGATGATGAATGAAGGTCTTGACACAGGTGACATGCTTCTTTCAAAAAGCGTAAAAATTGATTTCAATGAAACATCAGGTGAGCTTTATGACAGGCTTTCTTTTGTTGGTGCAGAAGTGCTTGAAGAAACGCTTAAAAAACTTGAAGATGGCACACTTAGGTCAGTACCGCAGAATGATGATGAGTCTAGTTATGCACCTATGCTTAATAAAGAAATCTCAAATATTAACTGGAATGATACTGCTTTGACAGTTTATAATAAAATCAGAGGTCTTAATCCATGGCCTGTTGCCATAACCTTTATTGACGGTGTGAAATATAAAATTTTTCAGGCAGAATATAAAGAAAATGTAGGCGGTACGCCCGGAGAGATTGTTGAGAATAAGAAACAACTTGTTGTTTCATGCGGTGACGGAAACGGAGTTTCTCTCAAAGTCATTCAGCCTGACGGCAAAAAGCAAATGGATGTTACATCTTTCTTAGCGGGCAATAAATTGGAAAAAGGCAAAATTATCGGATAGGTGATTTTATGTTTTGGTATTATATGGAAAGCTATTGGCTTTATCTTGTGATAGTCGGTCCGGCACTACTGTTTGCAATTGGTGCGCAAATTAAAGTTAAGAATAGTTTTAATAAATATTCACGTGTTATGTCTTCAAGAAGACTTACAGGTGCAAATGCTGCATTACAGGTGTTAAATTTTTATGGTATTCACGATGTTCAGATTGAACGAGTTTCCGGTAAACTCAGTGACCATTATGACCCTAAGAGTAAGGTTATCAGACTTTCTGATGAAGTTTTCAGTTCAACTTCTGTAGCAGCTATCGGTGTTGCTTGTCATGAAGCAGGACATGCCGCTCAGCATGCTCAGAGTTATGCGCCGTTAAAATGGAGAAATGCAATAATTCCCATATGTAACATCGGCTCTACTCTCGGTATACCGATTGCACTTATCGGTGTTTTTCTTAATTTTGGAATTCTTATTGATATCGGTCTTGCTTTATATGCATTGATTGCGGTTTTTCAGTTTATTACATTGCCCGTTGAATTTAACGCAAGCAGAAGAGCTGTTGATGTGATTTCTCAGACTCATATCCTTGATGAGGAAGAAATTTCAGGAACGAAAAAAGTTTTGTCTGCTGCGGCAATGACTTATGTTGCAGCACTTGCAACTTCAATTGCTAACCTTTTAAGATTTATTATTATGTTCGGCAGAGGCAGAAGAAGATAATGGCATCTAAAAATTCACCACGTCAGAAAGCGTTTGAAATATTATTGCGAATACATTCTGCAAACGCTTATTCAAATCTGACACTCGATACATATTTGCAAAAAGAGAATATGGATTTACGTGACAAGGCTTTTATAAGTGCACTTGTTTATGGTGTTTGTGAAAGGCAGATTACAATAGATTTTAATCTGTCCCGATATCTTAAGCAACCAATAAAGAAACTCAAACCCGAGGTTCTTATTGCTTTACGCACGGGAGTTTTTCAGCTGTTATTTATGGATAAAATTCCTCCCTCAGCAGCAATAAACGAAAGCGTGAATCTTGTAAAAAATAATAAGTCTGCTTTTGCTGCAGGTCTTGTTAATGCAGTACTGAGAAACGTTATGAATAACGGCCTTCAGTTACCGCCTGAGAGCGATAAAAACTATCTTTCAGTCAGATATTCCTGCCCTGAATGGCTTGTTGATTTATGGGTAAGTTCATACGGCAGAGAAAATGCAGAAAAAATTCTTTGCCATTCCTTAGGAGAAGTTCCTGTATATCTACGGGTAAACACAACAAAAGTTTCTGCAGATGAGTTGATTGATATTTTGGCTGAAGAAGGTGTTGCTGCCGAAAAATGTTCAAGTATCAATGATGCACTTATTCTCAGAAAACAAGGTTCTATTGAAAAACTTGAAGCATTCAAAACAGGACTGTTTCATGTTCAGGATTTATCTTCTCAGCTTTGTGCTTTGCTTCTTGATGCAAAAGAGGGTGACAAAGTTCTTGATGTTTGTTCTGCGCCGGGTGGAAAAGCATTCACAATCTGTGAATATATGAATGATAAAGGTTCAGTTACTGCGTGTGATGTTTATCCTGCAAGAGTTAAACTTATTGAAGATGGTGCTGCCAGACTTGGACTTAATGCAGTGTCGGCTGTTGTTTCTGATGCATCATTATTTAATGAAAGTTTTCAGATGTTTGATAAAGTTCTTTGTGATGTGCCTTGTTCAGGTCTCGGTATTATCAGACGAAAACCTGAAATTAAGTATAAATCACCTGATGATATTGACAAACTCCACAATTTGCAGTATCTTATATTGTGTATGACCGCAAGATATGTGAAAAATGGCGGTCGGTTAGTTTATTCTACGTGTAGCCTTAATCCTGCAGAAAATACTGCAATTTGTAAGAATTTTTTAAATGAAAACAGTGATTTTGATTTAGTTGAAATTCCCGATGGAACCAAATTCGGGATTGTTGAGGACAAGATGCTTACTGTGATGCCTCATCTGTGCGATACTGACGGTTTTTTTGTAGCCGTATTTGAAAGAAAAGGGGAATAGTTTTGAGCAAAGTTGATATTAAATCAATGACAAAAGATGAACTGAGACTTGCTCTTACTGAACTCGGTCTGCCGAAATTCAGAGCAGATCAGATTTTTTCTTGGTTGCATCAGAAAGGTGTTTCCTCTTTTGAAGAAATGACAAATATTTCAAAAGACCTGAGAACTGTACTTGAAGAAAAATTTGTTATACGTTCATGTGAAATTGAAATGAAACGTGTTTCTAAGGAAGACGGAACCGTTAAATATCTGTTCAGATTAATTGACGGAGAATACATTGAAAGTGTTCTTATGAAGTATAAGTACGGTTATTCTTTATGTGTTTCAACACAGGTTGGTTGCCGTATGGGATGTAAATTCTGTGCTTCAACTCTTGGTGGCGTAATCAGAAATTTATCTGCCTCTGAGATTTTATCACAGATACATATAGCTCAGATTGATGCCGGTGTCAGGGTTTCGCATGTTGTTCTTATGGGAATGGGTGAACCATTTGATAACTTTGAAAGTGTGAAACGATTTTTATTTCTCGCTAATTGTGAAGACGGTCTTGGCCTTTCAATGAGAAATATTTCTTTGTCTACTTGCGGTATAGTCTCCGGAATATACGAACTGATGGATATGAACCTCCAATTGACGCTTTCGGTTTCTTTACATGCACCTAATGATGCCATACGTTCATCGCTTATGCCGATTAATAAAAAGTATAACGTTAATGAGCTTATAAAAGCGTGTCGCACTTATACAAAGAAAACTTCCCGCAGAATTTCTTTTGAGTATTCAATGATTTCAGGTGTAAATGATTCAGATGAGTGTGCAGAAGAATTATCAAAACTTCTTAAAGGAATGCTATGTCATGTCAATCTTATTCCTGTAAACAATGTCAGAGAAAATAACTTTGTTAAAAGTGATGATAAAAGATTAAAGAAGTTTGTTTCAATACTTGAAAAGAATTCAATCAATGTAACTGTCAGACGAACACTTGGCAAGGACATTGAGGCTTCATGCGGTCAGCTAAGAAAGAAGCGCATTGCCGACAGAGGAGGAGAAGAAAATTGAAGATTTTCGGACAAACAAATATTGGCCTTGTACGTTTTTCAAATCAAGACGCGTTTAAAGTGGGCGAATTTGAAAGCGGTACTGTGTGGGCTGTTCTCTGTGACGGAATGGGTGGTGCTTCCGGCGGAGACATTGCAAGTAAGATGGCAGTTGATTTGATTTCGCTGAGAATAAACGAATACTATAATGACAAAATGAAAACATCATCTGTTGCGAATTTACTTGAATCTGCAATTAATTTTGCCAATATCAAAATATATGATATGGCACAAGAAGATGAAACTCTTCTTGGTATGGGCACTACTGTTGTTGCTGCAATTGTGAGAGATAATGAAATTATGATTTCCCATGCAGGAGACAGCAGAGCATACATAATTAACGATAATGTGAGACAACTGACCGTTGACCATTCAATTGTTCAGGAAATGCTGGACAGAGGGGATATAACAGAGGATGAGGCTAAACACCATCCGATTAAAAATTATATTACAAGAGCGTTGGGTGTTAAAGACAGAATTAATGTTGATTTTACATCAGAAACTTTTGAAAAAGATGACATTCTTCTGTTATGTTCAGACGGTCTTTCAAACTTTGTGGACGACAAGCAAATGAAAGATATTATTAAGTCTGTTGACATGAATACTTGTGAAGAATTGATTGCCGCTGCAAATGACGGCGGAGGCAAGGATAATATTACGGTTGTTATTGCTTCGCATTAATCTGTATATATGATGAGGAGATTATGATATGGACAGTTACGTAGGAAAAAGAATAGACGGCAGATATGAAATTAGAGAAATCATTGGTGTTGGAGGTATGGCTGTAGTATATAAAGCCTATGATAACATTGATGACAGAATTGTTGCTGTAAAAATTCTGAAAGAGGAGTTTCTTGCTAACGAGGAATTCCGTCGCAGATTCAAAAACGAATCAAAGGCAATTGCAGTGCTTTCACATCCTAATATCGTTAAGGTTTTTGATGTGAGTTTCGGTGACAGATTGCAATACATTGTTATGGAGCATGTTGAGGGTATAACTCTCAAAGAGTATATTGAACAGCAGGAAGTTATCAATACAAAAGAGGTTGTATATTTTACTACTCAGATTTTACGTGCATTGCAGCATGCCCATGATAAGGGTATTGTTCACCGCGATATCAAACCTCAAAACATACTTTTACTGCAGAACGGAAATATTAAGGTTACAGACTTTGGTATTGCACGTTTCAGCAGAAGCGAAACCCGTACAATGACTGAATCCGCTATCGGTTCTGTTCATTATGTCAGTCCTGAACAAGCAAGAGGGGAAATGACAGATGAAAAAACAGATATTTATTCAGTCGGTGTGCTTATGTATGAAATGCTCACGGGTGAACTTCCTTTCCAGAGTGACAATGCAATTTCTGTTGCACTGATGCAGGTGAATGAAGATGCTGCCCCGCCAAGTTCAATCAATGAAGATGTTCCTACAGGACTTGAGCAGATTACCATGAGAGCAATGCAGAAAAACAGAAAAGAGCGTTATCAGTCAGCTGCAGAAATGCTCCTTGATATTGAGGAGTATAAACGCAATCCTGCTGTTGTTTTTGATTACTCATATTTTGTTGACGATAATCCCACAAAGTTTGTTACAAGTGATGACGTAAAGGCTTTTTCAGGTTTTTCATCAATTTCTGAGGAAGATCCTATTCCGAATGCTGATGAAATGCGCTTACCTCATCCGAAAACAAAGAAGAAAAAATCACCGTTACCTATTGTTGTGGGTGTTCTTGCAGGTATTCTTGCTGTGCTTCTTATTGCAGTTGGTTATATGTTCTTCCGTGATGACATTAAAGGATTTTTGTCTTTCAGCAAAGAAGTTCCACAGTTTGTCGGTATGAACTATTACAATGATATCAAAGGTAACAGCAAGTACGAAAAATTTGAATTTGAAATTGTAGAAACTCAGTCTAGCGGTCATGAAGATGGCGAGGTTATAACACAAACACCTGATGCAGGAGATAAAATTAAAGGTGATGATGAAATAGTTCTTACAATTGCTGTTTCACAAAATGAAAGTATGATGCCTGACTTTGAAAACTATGATGTGTTTGATGCCCGTGAAAAATTGAATGCTATGGGACTTAAATTCGTAGAACTTAAAGAAAACAGCGATACTGTAGATGACGGTAAAGTTATCAGAACTGAACCTGCGGCAGGTTCAAGTGTAAAACTCGGTGATACTGTAACTATTTATATTTGTGAGAAAGACGGAGCAACTGTTCCTGTTCCTGACATTGTAACAATGTCACCTGAAATGGCAAAGCTTGAACTTGAATCAGTTGGACTTCAGCTTGATACTAACTATACTTCAGAGGCAAGTATGACAGTACCTGAGGGATATATCGTAAGGTGCACGCCTGTTGTAGGAACTCCCGTAGCAGAAGGCTCTTCTGTAAAGGTTGTACTCAGTCTCGGACAGAAGGCAACAACGAGAGATATCAGCATCATGTTACCATCATCGGGTACAGGCTCAATTGTTTATAAACTAAACGGTAATACAGTTCATACTGTACCCTCATATAATTTCTATGGTCAGATGTATACAACGTCTGTAACCGGTGTAGGTGCATCTGATATAGCAGAAGTTTATGTTAATGATAACCTTTATTTCAGTTGTTACATTGACTTTACTGCAACACCGCCTGTTGTAACAAATGCTACAGATCATACAGGTACTATTGATTACGGAACCTTATATTGATTGTTAGGAGTTGACTTTTTTGCAACAACTTGAAGGAACAATTATAAAAGGTATTGGCGGCTTCTATTATGTAGAGGCCGCTGAAGTTATATTTGAATGTAAAGCCCGTGGCGTTTTTCGTAAGAATAAAATCTCACCTTTGCCCGGAGACAGAGTAAAGTTTACAGTCAATGATGGTGCTGAAAACACAATTGATGAAATTTTGCCGAGAAGAAATGTCCTTATCAGACCGCCTATTGCAAATATTGACAGATTGTTTGTTGTAACTTCAATATGTGAACCAAAACCGAACACTTTAGTTATAGATAAACTTATTGCAATTGCTGAAAAAAATAATATTGAACCCATACTTGTCATTACCAAAAATGACCTTGGAGATTCCAAAGAACTTCAAAAAATTTACATGACTGCAGGTTTTGAAACTGTAATAACATCTGCTGAAACAGGTGAGGGTACAGACAGGATTAAAGAATTGATTGAAGGTCATATAAGTGCTTTTGCGGGCAATACAGGTGTTGGTAAATCGTCTTTACTCAATAGTATTGATGAAAAACTTTCTCTTGAAACAGGTGAAATCAGCGATAAGCTGGGTAGAGGTCGTCATACAACGAGACACATTGAACTTTTCAGAATGTGCGGTGGATATATTGCAGACACACCCGGTTTTTCGTCCATTGATTTTCAGAATGCAGAAAAAATCCTTAAGGAAGACCTTCCGTTTTGTTTCCGTGAGTTTGAAGAATATCTTGGTACATGCAAATTTTCTACTTGCTCCCACACAACAGACAAAGGTTGTAAAATTATCGAGGCTGTTAATGAAGGCAGAATTCACCCCTCAAGACACGATAATTATATATCAATGTATAACGAAGTCAAGGATTTAAAAGAATGGGAATTATAAAAGAAGGCTGGTTTTAAATCAGCCTTTTTCACATTTATCAGACATGTGAATATAATAAAAATGACAGTAATTATGTGGGGTGAATGTATGAGAAGGCGCAGAAACTGTGGCTTGGGGGTAATTCTTGTATCGTTTGGTATCGGGCTTTTTATTGCTTGTTGCTTTCCGTCTTCATTTCTTGTTGCTGTTATTGCAGCGGCGATAATTCTCGTCGGAATCGCTATTTGTAAATTTTAGCACGGAGGTAGCAGTATGAAGGTAATTGTTTTCAAAAATCCCAAATTATTTGGTGGATTACTCAGAATGATTTTCGGTATAAAAAAGCAGGATTTTTCAAACGGTTAATTCTACATACTGCAGAGTTTCCTCTGCGGTATTTTTTTTGCTTGACAATCAAATTAACTGAGTGATATACTGAGGTGTAATCTTTATATTAAGGAGTTTTTTTATGAAAGATAAGCCTTTGTACATTCTTACATACGACCATGGCGGTTATGTTCTTTGGGGAAATGCAGTAAAACCTCGTCTTAAAGAACTTGTAGAATGGATGGAAAAATATCCGAAACTCAAAGTGGGACTCGATTATGAATCATTCACTTTTGATGAATATTCTAAAGTTGATACTGAAATAATGGATTTGATTAAATATCTGCTTGAGAAATATCCTGACAGAGTAGGCCTTGGCGCTACAACATACGGACAGCCGTTGTCTCTGTTTATTTCAGAAGAATCAAACATCAGACAGTTGACTTATGCTGTTCGTACAAACCTTAAACATTTTGGACAAACTCCTGATGTTTATGCGATATCTGAGTTCGCACTTAATAATCAGACTCCACAGATGATAAAACTCTGTGGGTACAAAGCGGCTATACTTCGTTCACATGTTATGGGCTACGGCTATACTAAAAACTTTGATTTACCATGGGGCAGATGGATTGGTAAAGATTTGACAGAAGTTCCGGCAGTTCCCACTTATGAAGAACAGGGCAGGGGCTTTAACTGCACAACTCTCGATAACTGGATTATGTCGCGTTGGCCGAGAGAAGGATGCTACTGGTCTCTTGAAGAATTTGAAGAAAAATTCAAACACATTTCACCACTTCTTTGTTCACGATATGATGACCTTACACAGGAAGTAAAAGATATAACTGAATATATTGAAACTAAAGACGACTATAAGTATGTTTTACTTGAAGACCTTCCCGGACTTTACGGTGAGGCAAAAGAAGAAATCAGAACAAATGATAATGATTTCCACGTTCAGATGCCGTGGGGATATTGCGGTAATGAGATTTTCAATGGTTGCCGTGAAGCTGAAGTTGCTGCAGTTCAGGCGGAAAAGCTCAACGCATTATCTGTAATGCTTGGCGGAGTTCCTATGCAGAAAACACTTGAACAGGCATGGAAATATGCACTTGTTGCACAGCATCATGACGTTACAATCTGTGGTTTACTTGATTTGTCAAGACGTTTTATTCCTGACTCACTTAAACTTTCAAAAGATGTAATTAATACATCACTCGGTGTTTTTAAAAAGCGTTTTGCTGACAAAGATAATGAATCAGTAATTGTTGTCAATTCACATTCATTTCCTGTTGATGAATGGATAAAAGTTGAAGTAAGCGATGAGTTTTCTGCATATGACGACGGAAATTTGCTTGAAAGTGAAATGTCAGATGATGGTAAATACATTAACATTCACATAAAGTTAAATCCATTTACTGTAAAGAAAATTACTTTACAGAAATCAACTGAAAAATCAGCTCCGATATGTTGCTGGAATGAAGAAACAAAATTGCTTACAACACCGCTTTACGAAGTAAAACTTACTGATAAGGGTATTGCATATATTAAAGATAATGCAAAAAACATCAGAATTTTTGATAACGGTGACGGCGAGTTATTTACTGCCTTCGTTGAAGACGATAATTATTCTTCAGTAGGTAATTGGTCTGTTAAAATTTCTTCTTTTGGTGCAAAGGCTGTCTTTGAAGGTAAAATCAGTACAATTCCTTGCATGTTTGAGATGTATTTTTTACATAATTCAAAACGTATTGACTGTAAAGCTAAATTTGAACTTCATGGTGAAAATGTGGGACATACAGGTATTGCTGAAGGTCTGAAAAAGTCACTTACAATTAACGGACATAGACATGAAGAAAAAATGAATTTCATAATGAATATGTGTCTTGATAAAAACAGAAGAATGGTCCGCGACCTTCCGTTCTCTATTTCTGATTGGAACGGTCAGATACGTAAGAATGAGTCATATTGGTATCCTGAAGATGATATAAGATATGATGTCGAAGTTTCACCCGAAGAATCATTTGAAAATACTACATACATGCAGGGTGTATATTGGCTCGGCATGAATGATGAAAACAATGGTATTGCAGTTTTCAACAGAGGTTGTATGGGTTCGTTGATTCAGGGCAACAGATTGGAAATCCCGCTTCTTTATTCAGGTTTGTATATGTGCGGTGACAGAATACTTGATGGCGTGTTTGAAGATGAATTTGCGTTGTTCCCTTATGATTCATCTGTTTCTGATGCTGAAATCCACCGCAATGCTATGTCTTACTGCTATCAGCCTGTTGCATTGCTTAATGAAAAAGGTAACGGTGATTTATCTTCACTTGATTTTGCAGATTTTACAACAAATGGCGGAGAAATTATTCTTACCACTTTCTATTTTGAAGACGGAGCATATTTTGCACGTTTCTGTAATTTCTCAGATGTGTCAGGTACTGCAGTGTTTAATCTGAGCAACTGCAAAAATGTATCTGTTACCGATTTGTTAGGAAATGTCGTTGAAGAAATAATTGAAGATAAGCTCAGTTTCAGACCATGGGAAATTAAAACTATTAAAATATCAATGTAAACGAATTAACCGACTGTAAAAGGTCGGTTAATTTTTTGAACATTCAGTAAACATTTGTTCGGAATTTTCGTTTTTGTATTTACAATTCTGTTTATATGGTTTATAATTATATAGAATATGAACGGAGGTGGAGTCGTTGGATCATTTTGAATTACATTCACAGTATAAACCTACAGGAGACCAACCTCAGGCAATAAAGACTTTAGTTGACGGTCTGAATAAAGGATATGAAGAACAGACTCTGCTTGGTGTTACAGGTTCAGGAAAAACCTTTACTATGGCAAATGTTATTGCTGAGGTAAACAGACCTACTCTTGTTCTTGCTCATAATAAAACACTTGCGGCACAGTTATGCTCAGAATTCCGTGAGTTTTTTCCTAATAATGCAGTAGAATATTTTGTTTCGTATTACGATTATTATCAGCCTGAAGCCTATGTCCCTTCAACTGATACTTATATTGAAAAAGATTCATCAATAAACGAAGAAATTGAAAAACTCAGACATTCAGCTACTGCAGCATTAAGTGAACGCAGAGATGTTATTATAGTTGCAAGTGTTTCTTGTATATATACTCTTGGTGACCCGATTGATTACAGAAATATGGTTATTTCTCTCAGAACAGGTATGGAGAAAAACCGTGATGATCTGATAGAAAAATTAGTTGAGCTTCAATATGAAAGAAACGATATTAATTTTATAAGAAATAAATTCCGCGTCCGCGGAGATGTTGTTGAAATTTATCCTGTATACTCAAATGACAAGGCAATCAGAGTTGAGTTTTTCGGAGATGAAATTGACAGAATATGTGAAGTTAACGCTTTGACAGGCGAAATTAAAGCAACTCTTTCGCATGCGGCAATTTATCCTGCATCTCATTATGTAGTTTCTAAAGACAGATTGGAAGAAGCAATAAAAGAAATTCAGTCAGAAATGGTTGAACGATATGCTGAGTTTGAAGAACAAGGAAAACTTCTTGAGGCACAGCGAATTAAACAAAGAACTGAATATGATATTGAAATGCTCAGAGAAACAGGTTTCTGCAAAGGAATAGAAAATTATTCCAGAGTTATGTCAAAGAGAAAACCCGGTTCAACACCTAATACTTTACTTGACTATTTTCCTGATGATTTTTTGCTGTTTGTCGATGAATCACATGTAATGTTGCCTCAGGTAAGAGGAATGTATGCAGGAGACAGAGCAAGAAAAGAAAGTCTTGTTGAGTTCGGTTTTCGTTTGCCCTCTGCTTTTGATAACAGACCACTGATGTTTGATGAATTTTATTCAAAATTAGGTCAAAAGATTTTTGTTAGTGCTACTCCCGGAGATTTTGAAAAAGAAAGAAGTGTTCAGATTGCAGAACAGGTTATCAGACCGACGGGTCTTCTTGATCCTGAAATTTCTGTAAGACCGGTTGAAGGACAGATTGATGACCTTGTTTCGGAAATAAACATCCGTGCAGAAAGAGGAGAAAGAACGCTCGTAACTACCCTTACCAAGAAAATGGCTGAGGACCTTACTGATTATTTTGAAACCCTTTCAATTAAAGTCAGATATATGCATTATGACGTTGATACAATTGAGAGAATGGAAATAATCCGCGACCTTAGAATGGGTGAGTTTGATGTACTCATTGGTATTAACCTTCTTCGTGAAGGTCTTGATATTCCTGAAGTTTCTCTTGTTGCAATTCTTGATGCAGATAAAGAAGGCTTTCTTCGTTCTGAAACTTCACTTATTCAGACGATCGGAAGAGCAGCCAGAAACTCAAATGGTCAGGTAATTATGTATGCTGACCAGGTTACTCCATCTATGGAACGTGCTATTAAAGAAACTTACCGCAGACGTGAAAAACAAATAAATTACAATACAGAGAATGATATTATTCCAACGACAATCAAAAAAGACGTCCGTGATATTATTGAGATTTCATCTAAAGACGGTAAAGAAAGAAAGTCGTCAAAGTCTATGAGCAGAAAAGAGCGTGAAGAACTTATTGAACGTTTGACGAGAGAAATGAAGGCAGCAGCCAAAATACTTGAATTTGAACATGCTACAGCACTCAGAGACAGAATTGAAAAATTAAGGCAGGGAAAATAAATTGCAGAAAAAAATAGTTATTAAAGGTGCAAAGGAGCACAATTTAAAAAATATTGATATTGAATTACCGAGAGACCAACTGATAGTTTTCACCGGTCTTTCAGGTTCAGGTAAATCTTCACTTGCTTTTGATACAATATACGCTGAAGGACAGAGAAGATATGTTGAATCTCTTTCTTCTTATGCAAGACAGTTTCTCGGTCAGATGGAAAAGCCCAATGTAGATTACATTGAAGGCTTGTCTCCTGCTATTTCCATTGACCAGAAAACTACATCCAAAAACCCCCGTTCAACAGTCGGCACTGTGACTGAAATTTATGACTATCTCAGACTTTTGTATGCAAGAGTAGGTATTCCTCATTGTCCTGTTTGCGGAAAAGAAATTTCAAAACAGACTGTTGACCAGATAGTCGACAAAGTTATGTGTCTTGAACCTTCAACTAAAATTCAGATTATGTCTCCGATTATAAGAGGCAAAAAAGGTGAGCATGTCAAAGAACTTGAAAGTGCAAGAAAATCAGGTTTTGTCAGAGTAAGAATTGACGGTATTGTTTACGACCTTTCTGAAGAAATTAAACTTGAAAAGAATAAAAAGCATAATATTGAAGTTGTAGTTGACAGACTTGTAATGAAAGAAGATATTAAGAGCAGACTTGCAGATTCGATTGAAACTGCTGCAAATCTTTCTGAGGGTATTGTACTTGTTGATGTAATCGGGAAAGAAGAACTTCTTTTCTCGCAGAATTTTGCATGCCCCGAGCATGGAAGTTCAATTGATGAACTGACACCGAGAATGTTTTCTTTTAACAATCCTTTCGGTGCTTGTTCGACCTGTTCAGGTCTTGGTATTACAAAAAAAATCAATCCTGATTTGATAATTCCCGATAAATCACTTTCAATCAGACAAGGGGCAATTAAAGGTACAGGTTGGAGTAATGCCGATAAAGGTACAATTGCTGAAATGTATTATGAAGGTATTGCGAACAAATATGGTTTTACTATTGATACACCTGTGTCCGACATTCCCGAAGCAGGTTACAACGCTCTTCTGTACGGCACAAATGGTGAAAAAATCAAGATGACCAGAAAAAATGAATACGGAACAGGGTCATATTTTACAGATTTTGAGGGCGTTATAAATAATCTGCAGAGACGTTATGACAGCACAACAAGCGAATGGTCAAGAAATGATATTGAGCAGTATATGGATGATGGTGTTTGCCCTGACTGTTCAGGCGCAAGACTGAAAAAAGAGTCACTGTCTGTAACTGTGGGCGGTATTAATATAATTGAATTTACACAGAAGACAATAACTGAAGCTATCGATTTTATTGATAACCTTCAGCTGTCTGAAAGAGATAAATCAATTGCAAATCTTGTTGTAAAAGAAATTAAAGACAGACTTGTATTCCTCAACTCAGTTGGTTTATCTTACCTCACTCTTTCACGTCAGTCAGGTTCACTTTCAGGCGGTGAAAGTCAGCGTATCAGACTGGCTACTCAGATTGGCTCATCCCTTACGGGAGTGCTTTATGTTCTTGATGAGCCAAGCATCGGTCTTCATCAGAGAGATAATGACAAACTCCTTGCAACTCTTAAACGTTTAAGAGATATTGGTAACACTTTAATTGTTGTAGAACACGATGAAGAAACTATGGAACAGTCAGATTATCTTGTTGATATAGGTCCCGGTGCAGGTATACATGGCGGTAATGTAGTTTTCTCAGGTAAATATGAAGATATTTTGAGTTGTGAGGATTCGTTGACAGGTCAGTATCTGAGTGGTAAAAAGAAAATAGAAATTCCTGAAAAAAGAAGAGTAGGAAACGGAAACTTTCTTAAAATCAAGGGTGCAAATCAGAATAATCTGCAGAACATTGATGTTGATATTCCTCTCGGAAAATTTGTCTGTGTTACAGGTGTTTCGGGTTCAGGAAAGTCTTCACTTGTCAATGAAATCCTTTATAAAAAATTAGCATCTGAACTCAACGGTGCAAAAAAAATTGCAGGCAAACACAAATGTATTGAGGGTATAGAACTTCTTGATAAAGTAATAGATATCGACCAGTCCCCAATAGGCAGAACACCCCGCTCAAATCCTGCCACTTACACAGGAGTTTTCAATGATATCAGAGAACTTTATGCTTCTACTGCTGATTCAAAAAAACACGGTTTTAACGCAAGCAGATTTCCGTTTAATGTAAAAGGCGGTCGCTGTGAAGCTTGTCAGGGTGACGGAATTGTAAAAATT
>JAZOAY010000072.1:0-5265 GCA_045595725.1 Acutalibacteraceae bacterium
AATAACGGTATTGAATAGTAGTTTTAGATTGTTAAAACTCTTTAGGTTATTAAGAACTTTGAAAGTTTTAAGAGCTTTTAAATTTTTAAGATATTCTAAAAGCTTTGATATAATTTCCAATGTGTTTAAAAAACAGAAAAAGGTTTTAACTGCCGTTGCAACAATGGCTGTAGCCTATGTTTTAATATCAGCTTTAGTTATTTATAATGTTGTGCCTGAATCTTTTGAAACATTTTTTGATGCAATATATTGGGCAACAATATCGCTAACAACAGTAGGCTATGGAGATATTTACCCCGTAACAACCATAGGTAGAACAGTTACTATGATTTCATCTGTTTTTGGCATTGCTATCATAGCATTACCCTCTGGTGTCATAACAGCTGGTTATCTTGAAGAGGTAAACAAAGAAAACCATCAATAACATTAACTTAAATTTTTAACTCCGAGTAGCATCAACTGAATAAGTCCGTTAAAAACGGACTTGTTCATTGTGAACCCAGAGTTTTAATTTTATTTTATCCCATGCCTTTTACAGTAATCAATAACAATATTCTTGAAATGCTCGTATTTAAAATTGTTTTTAACATCGCTGATATCAACATATAACCCTGACACCAAATTCTGTATTATAGCCTCTGCAAGAAAAGCTTCAAACACATAGTCATTATTAAAGGCTTCCTCAATATCCGTGTTCAGTTCTGTGTTGATACCTTTAATTGCCGCACGATAAATAATATTTTCTGCACCTAAATATTCACCTGATTTTTTAATACAGTTCAGACCTTTTTTCATATCTGCTACAGTAAACTTTCCCTTGTATTCTATAACTTTTTCACTGCCTATTAAAATAAAATCAACCGTGGTTTCCAGAATTTTTGCTAAGTCAGGCAAAATAGTTATATCCGGTAAAGTTTCCCCTCTTTCCCATTTGCTTACCGCCTGAAATGATACACCAATTCTTTCTCCTAATTCACTCTGCGTTATACCTTTAGCCTTTCGTAAAATGGCAATCTGTTCTCCTATTTTTTCGATGTTCACAGATGTCCCCTCCTCTTTTTAGTTCATTTATATTATAACAGTTATAACAAAAGAAGAAAATAACCGGATAATTGAATTATAAAGTCTGTGTTTCAACTCTTTTTATATTAATTTAATTTGGGATATAGACTTTCTTAAGTTTGTTGAAAACAAAAATATTTTGTGATATGATATGCATGTAAACTCTTTATGGGGGTATTTCGATGGGAATATTATCTAAAATAATTGCTAAATGTATAAATCTGATTGCCATTATACTTATCATCGTTTTTGCAGGTGATATAAAAAGAGGAATTCTTGATGTAATTTACAAAGATTTCGTTGCACCCACACCTGTTCTGACGACTACAACTACAGAGAAGGAGGATATCGTACCCATGGGAGATTTTTATGTAAGTACAAAAGGGAATGATGCAAATGACGGTTCATCAGAGAAACCTTTTTTGACAATTGAAAAGGCTGTTCAGGCTGTAAGAAACACCGATAAATCAGGCAAAAAAGGAATGACTGTCTGTATTGAAGCCGGTGAATACCGTATATCATCTCTCACTATTACAAAAGAAGATTCAGGAACTGCTGAATGTCCTGTAACCTACTGTGCATATAACGGTGAGGTAATACTTAACGGTGGTGTTACAATCTTTAACGAGCATTTTAAATCTGCAGATTTATATCCGGAGATTGCGGAAAGACTTACCGACGAAGCACGAAAAAATGTTGCTGTTGTTGATCTGACAGAAGCCCCCTATTCTCTTACACAGGAAGACTGGGGTAAGATATATGCACTCGGTTCATATCACACGGCAGAAAGTTATGACGGAGATTATACGGGCCCACTTTACTGTGAACTTTTCATAAATGATGAAAGACAGACTCTTACAAGATATCCTGATAATGATTTTCTTTATACTGAGGAAGTTGTAAAAACAGGTCTCGGAAAAGAATCTGACGGCGCACTTACAGAAGTTAAAGACTGGGATAAAATCCGTAATCCCGAGCCTGATGTTTACAGAGTCAGTGCTGACCTTGCAGAAAGAATTTCCGGATGGAAAAGCCTTGATGAAGTATGGATGTTTGGTTTCTGGAAATATGACTGGGCAGACGCTTCTTCACCAATAGGAAGTTTCAATGCAGAAACAAGGGAACTCTCACCGAAGTTTGTAAGTCTTTACGGAACAAAAGAAGATGCACCTTATTATTTTTTCAACGTACTTGAAGAATTGACTGCCCCCGGCGAGTGGTATCTTGACCGTGAAAATGGCTTGCTTTGTCTTTGGAAACCTGAAAATAGTGCTGATGCTCAAATTGACCTTTCATTATCTCTTAACCCTGTTATTCAAGCCAATGCAGATTATCTGACCTTTGACGGAATTACGGTTAAAGGCACAAGAAGTGACGGCATTATTATAAACGGCAGTAACAATACTGTTCAAAATTGTCTTATCAAAAACGTTGCCGGAAATGCTCTTGTTATGACAGGAAAAAACAACCTTGCATATAACAATGAAATCACCCGTACAGGCAGAGGCGGAATTTTTATTTCCGGCGGTGATACAGAGACTCTTACTCCCGGTAACAGCAAGGCAGACAACAATTATATTCATCATTGGTCAGAAATTTATCAGACATATCAACCTGCTGTGACACTTGAGGGTGTAGGAAATATCTGTTCTCACAATGAAATGCACGATTCTCCACATGAAGCAATTACATACAGAGGTAACAACCATATTATTGAATATAACAACATATATGATGTCTGTCTGCTTTCCGATGATGCAGGTGCAATTTATTCAGGCAGAAGTTGGGTGTGGTACGGAAATGTTGTAAGATACAACTGTATTTATAATGTGGGTTCGGGAGAGCATAAGCCTGACGGAATTTATCTTGACGATGCACTTTCAGGTCAGCAGATTTACGGAAATCTTCTTGTGAATATACCGAGGAATGCAATTCATATCGGTGGTGGCAGAGATAATATCGTAACAAATAACATAATTGTCAATTCAGGCGTGAACTCAATATATTTTGATGAAAGAGCCAGAGACGGGGCCCTTAATAATGGTTGGTTTACTCATGCTTATATCGGAAGCGGTGATATGTGGGCGGCACTTTATAATTCACCCTGGCAAAGCGAAACGTGGCAGAATGCATTCCCTCAGTATCAGACAATGACAGATGATATTTCAAAATCTGAAACTTCGGAATATATCCCCAATCCGGCAAGCACGGTAAAAGGAAATCTTATAGTCAATAAGTACAAAGAAATCGGGGATATCTTCGATTCCTCCAAAAAGTTCAGCGATATTTCTGATAACGGTATTTACTCACTCAAAAATCTTGAAGAAATTTTTGGTGATGTCAATTCAGGAAGATATGAAATCAAAGATATAGAAAAGCTCAGAGAGTCTGTCCCCGGTTTTGAGGAACTTCCTCTTGGAAAAATCGGAAGACTCAATTGAATATCATAAAGTAAAACGGGCGGAGTTTACTCCGCCCGTTTCATTATTTAGGTATTTTTTATTTCTCAAAAAATTCTTCGCAAACTTCGTCGAGACAATATTTTCCTCGTCTTGTTGGTTCTCTGTCAATCCACATGCCGTTTGTGAAATCAGGGAAAGCCACAGGTGCGCTACCAAGAGCAATTGACTGCTCTGAAAGACATGTAACAGCCATCATAACTGCGGTGTCATAAACATCAATGGGGGGCTTTGCATCCATTCTTACGCTTTCTGCAAAAGCTGAAAGAACAAGGTAGTCCATACCGCCGTGACCTGCATGAACACCATCATCCTGATATTTTTTCCAAAGAGGATGTTCATACTTTTCAAGGTATTTATCAAAACTTTCAGGTTTGTGCATCCAGTCGCCTTCTTCATGCTCTGTCTGACCCTCAAGGTAAATTGTTTCGCCATCTTCCATATAAATACCTTTTGTGCCCTGAACACGGTAAGCTCTTGAATAATGTCTGGGAAGAGAACAGTCATGAGTGAGAACAACCGTTTCGCCGTTTGCACATTTGAGCATTGTTGTTACAATGTCGCCCTGATTAAAGTCGTAATCAGCAAGGTCATAATCTTCACCCTTGTTTTCCTTAATCCATTCGTTAAGTCCTCTCGATTTACTTGCCATTGAAACAAGTGAAACAAATCGGTTACCTCTGTTTATTCCCAAAACTTTTGTGATAGGACCTAACTGATGAGTTGGATAAAGCTCACCGTTTCTCAACTGGAAGTTAAAGAGTCTTCCGTGTCTGTTTTCTCTGCCAAGACTAATCTCATCACGGAGGTCATGCTGATACCCGCCTGTCATGTGAATAATCTCGCCAAAAATGCCTTTCTTAACCATGTTAAAGAGAGCCATTTCGTTCCTGTCATAACAGCAGTTTTCAAGAAGCATGCAGAATTTTCCTGTTTCCTCACTTGTGCGGACAAGCTGCCAACACTCTTCTATGCTTGCAGCGCCGCCAACTTCTGTTGCAACATGAATTCCTGCTTTCATCGCATCTATTGCTATTCTTGAGTGAGTAATCCATGTTGTAGCAATGTATACACCATCAAGGTCTTCTTTTTCAAACATTTCCTTATAGTCAAGGTAATAGTTTGCATCGGTACCTACTTCTTCTTTTACGATTTCTGCACCGCGTTTTGCTCTGTCCTCGTATTTGTCACATACAGCGGGGACCCTTACTCCTTCACATTTAAGAAGCTCGCGAAGCATTCCCGAACCTCTGCCGCTTGTACCAACAATACCAATGTTAACAAATTCTTTCATTTTAACACCTCAGAAAATTATATGTTTATACTCTGTGAGTCTGTTAATTGAATTATATCATTCTTGTTCAATATTTTCAACCATAAAGTAAAATATCGTTACAAAATTTTATTATTTTTAGTTTATAACTGCAAGATATTTTTTTAATAACACATATATCAAAACCCCTTTGCATTTCTGCAAAGGGGTTTATCAAGTTAGATTATATTAATCTGAATTGTCCTTATTTCAGGATTATACAAAATACCATGTACAACCAAGAAGGAAGAACCAAATGAGCCACTGGCAGAATGTGTAGTAAACTTCTACTTCACATGTGTCTTTAGCAATTTCATTTCCGTCAGCATCTACGAGTGTTGCTGTGATTACAGCATCACCGAAGTGGTGAGTTGTAACGTTACCGTCCTGGTCAACTGTAGCAACTTTTTCGTTTGATGATGTCCAGATTAC
>JAZOAY010000073.1:0-38774 GCA_045595725.1 Acutalibacteraceae bacterium
AAAAAAAACCGCTGAAACCTAAGTTTCAACGGTTTTGGTGCGAGAGACGGGACTTGAACCCGTACGGGATTACCACACGCCCCTCAAACGTGCGCGTCTGCCGATTCCGCCACTCTCGCTCAACGAAAGATATTATAGCAGAGTATTATCTGTTTGTCAACACTTTTTTGAAAAAAATTATAACTTTTTCAAAAATTTTTATACAGGTTTATTGACAGTCTGAGGAGGGCATAAAAGCCCTCCTTCCAAATAATATTTTTATCCTTCAATAATTAAAACTTCTTTTACCTCTTTTGTTTCTCTATCAATTGCAATTGTTTTGATTTCCTGAGGCTTCCAGTTTGAACTGAATTTTACGTCAAGTATTTTCAGATCTATTTCTGCTTCTGTTTCTTTACCTGCACATTCAAAGGTTCTTAGAACAATTGATTTTCCGTCTTCTGAATACTTCATTGCCTGAACGAGAACGTTGTCAGCACTTACTGAAAGGCCGCTGTAAACAGGAGGAAGATCACCGTTGTGATGGGTTTCAAGGTAAAGTTTAAGTGGCATGTTGAGGATTTCGCTCAGTTTCACAACATCTGTGAAATTACTTCCACAGGGTTTGATGATGTATTCAAACTCTTGTTCACCCTGGTCAAGGAAATCCATTTCGTTGTCACGGCTTGACTGTCCGTAGTGGTCAAGATATGCAGAACCTCTTGCTATGGCCATTCTCATTTCATTGCCTTTTACACAGAAACTGTATTTGGAGTTATTTATAAGGGCAAAGCCATTGTTTGTACCTTTTTCGCAGACTGCAATCCATCCTTGCGCAGGTTCTTCAAGGCCATTTGCAGGTTTTCTGATAAATCCGAAAGGCATTGAATAAACTGCTTCAGGCTGTTCTATGTTCATAGGGAATGCAAGTTTTGCAATTTTATAATGTTCATTGAAATTGAGTTTACATCTTACTTCAATATTTTTACTGTCTCTCCACAGAGAGAAATATTGTGTAAGAGTTGAACGATTATAGGTGGTTGTAACTTTTATTGTAACACGTAAATAACCTGTTTCAACAACCTCAAGTTTTGCATCAGAGAACTGACCGATGTCACGGTTGAAATCAAAAATATTGTGTGCCCATGTGTCTGTGTGGAAATCGTCTTCAATAATTGCCGTTGCAATGGGGGAAGAAGACATTTCTTTGCCTGTTTCTTTATCGAAATAACTGTCAATTGCACCTGTATGTTTGTTGATTACGATTTTTACTTTGCTGTTTTCGATTGAGTTTTCTGTAACAACAAATTCATTCTTTACGGGCTTCGGTTGATAATTCTGTTCTTCTTTGTAAATGAAATATGTACCGTAGCCGTATGGCTCAAGCTCAACTTCAAACATGCACTGCATGAAGTGACCTCCGTCTGTGTAAGGAGCACGGACGATCTGGAAAGGAACTTCGTTGTCCTCAGAGTCAAGAACACCTGAAACCCAACCGATACCGAAAACTACTTTTGCTTTCACAGGGAATGAATGAGGATTGAAAACAACCATGGGACAGCCTTCGCCTTCACGAATCCAAAGTCTGTCACGTTTGATGGAGGGACGATATTCAAGGAACTTTGTTGTGTTGACACGCCATGAAATTCTCTCTGCGCCGAAAGTGCCTACCTGAAGTGCAGCTTCGCTTGCATAACCGAAGGCATTGTAAGCATCAATGTATGCGGGTTTGATTGAACATCCTGCAAGGATATCGTGGAACTGGTTGAACATTACGCTTTCCCATGCTTTTTCAATTGACTTTGTTTTGGGTTCTGAACCTGTGAGAAGTGTTGACATAAGGTCAATTTTTTCAGCGTATACCAAGTCGTTTTCAGCACGTCTGTTCAGTTCTTTTACTTTACCGTTAGCACTATAGCAACCGCTTGCATGATGCTGAAGGTCTTCAGCAACAACGGGGATGTCAATTTCGTCCTTGTGTTCATTCACATAGTCAAAGTAGGAGTCTGTGTCCGAATAAATGAAAACATCTTTGCCATCTTCACGGCGGAGCTTTTCTGCTTCTTCAAGGTGTTCAATTGAAGGACCGCCACCGTGATTGCCGATGCCGTAGAAAATCATCTGAGGTTGAGTAAGTGATTGAGTGTACTCCCATCTACCGTCTTTGATTCCGCCACAGTATCCCATAGGAATTCTGAAAGCAAGGACAGAGCTTCCGTCAGGACTTTCCCAGTAATGCAGATTTTTCTTGGGAAGTTCCGGCTTTTCGTTAGTATCGTTGGGACGCTGATAAATATAATTATCAATGCCTGATTTTTTCATAATCTGAGGAAGCATTCCGTTGTGACCGAAAGAGTCTACGTTGTAGCCTGTTTTCACAATTGAACCAAACTTTTCTTTGAAGTATTTCTGAGAATAAAGGAAGTGTCTTGCAAAAGATTCACCTGATGGGATGTTACAGTCAGGCTGAACCCACATTCCGCCTGTAACACACCAACGGCCCTCATTATATCTCTGTTTGATTTCTTCAAACATTTCAGGTTCACTCAGTTCTATCCATTTATAATATGAAGCACATGCAGACGTAAAAATGTAATCGGGAAATTCTTTCATTCTGTCAAGTGCTGCTCTGTAAGTGGATTTTACGAGAGAAAGTCCTTCAGGAACTCTCCATTGCCATACAGGGTCAAGGTGAGCATTACCTATAAGGTGGTAAGTTTTTTTCATATTAACACTCCTTCTGATAAGTTTATATACTTTTGGGTTACATCTGCTCCAGAATATATTTTTTTACATCTTCCAATTTGCTCTTTTTCCATTCGCCTTTTTCTGCTTCTTCAGCAAGAGGAACAAGAATAAAAAAGTCAAGTGTTTCACCGGGAACTCTTCCTGTTCGGAGGGGCTCACGGAAATGTTCTGCCCATTCTTCTTCTGTTGCATTTTTAAAACGTGCAGGGTTAAGATAGGTCATCTGCCTTTTTGTGGCAGCAATGTGCATTTTTGCAGAGAGTGGAGAGAGAAGTTTGAACTCTTCTTCCTGAACGTCAACAAAAATCCTGGGTAGTTCTGCTTTTACTATACGTTCTTCACCGCGGATTATTTCAAGACCCATACTTTCCCATGTGAATTGTTCTTCCGTAAAATTAAGTTTCACAAGAAGTCCCAGCTCAGTATTAAACTGTGAACGCTGATAATCTGTATCGAAAATGAAATTTCCCAATGAATAGAAAATTACTTTGTCTCCCACAGTTTCGTAGTTCATGGGAACATGAGGGTGATGTGAAACAACAACATCCGCGCCCATTTCGAGATATTTATGATATCTTTCTCTTGTATAGGGTGAGGGAAGAGGTGTGAATTCTTCTCCTGCATGTGCCACAACAATACACCAACGGCATGTTTTCTTTATTTCGTTTATGGTGTTCCGGATTTCATCAAGGTCGCTCCAACTGTAGCAACCCGCTTTGTTTTCGTCGGCTTTTCTGCATGCACGCTGATATCCTATGCCAAACATACCGACACCACCTGCTTCGTCAAGGATGACAGGTTTTCTTGCTTCATGAATATCTATTCCTGCACCGATTGTCTGAACACCGTTTTCTTTTGCAATTTTAAGGGTGCTTTTTATTCCGTATTCTCCTGCATCCATGATGTGGTTATTACAGATGTTCCATATATCGGCTTTCATTTTATTGAGAACTTTTACCGCATCAGGTTCAATAGTGTGAAGTAACTGCTGAACGCCGTCTTTTGTTGTGTTTGTTTCTACAGGGGCAACGGGCCCTTCAACGTTTGCGATAACATGGTCACCGCTGTGAAGAAAAGAGAGAACCTCATCTGAAATGAGATTTTCGTCTTCCCATTTTTTATACATGTATCTGTCAAAACCTATGTCGCCCGTAAATACCAAAGAAGATTTATCTTTCATGATGATATCCTTTCAAAAAGGTTGTTATGATTATTATACCACGTGAAAATAAAAAGAGCAAGAATGTAAAATACACTTGCTTTTTTCTGCTAATATGGTAAAATAATGTAGTAAAATAAAAAATATACTGGGAGGTTTATATGAAAATCAATGAAATGTTGCACAAGGTGTTCGGGACAACACCGGGCAAAGGTGTGCAACCAAAAGAAGCTGTTGCATATAGTGTAACAGGTATCGGACAGAACTTTATTTGTACAATTGTCGGTTCTTACCTGACAATCTTTATGACAGATGCTTTGCTTTTTGGTGCTGCGGGTGTAAAAGTAGGTGCTATAGAAGGTGCAATTGCGGTTGCAATTCTTATGCTGGCAACACGTGTGTTTGACGCATTCAATGACCCGATTATGGGAAGTATTGTTGATAAAACCCGAAGTAAATGGGGTAAGTGCCGTCCCTATCTTAAATGGATGGCAATTCCTATCGGCGTTTGTACAATTCTTTGTTTCCTTCCTGTATTTGAAGCGAAGTCAATGACCGCGTTTGTTCTTATTTCAATAATCTACGTTATCTGGTCGATGGTTTACACTGTTGCAGACGTTCCTTATTGGGGACTTTCAACGTGTCTTACAAATGACACGACTGTCCGCGGTAACATTCTTACAGTTGCACGTCTTACATGTACAGTAGGTGCAGGCATTGTAACAGTAGGTGTTCCTTTTATCACAGATGCACTCACAAAAAAATTCAAATATACTGACAGTGCGGAACATATCGCAATGATTATGAAAGATTACGGTGTGGACGCTGAAAAAGCTACATCATATATCGGTACTGTTATGAAATCTCAGGTTGAAGCAAATGCAGATACCCTTAAATGGATTTATTTCATCTGTGCAGTAGTATTTGTAGTTCTTGCAATCCCCATGTTCTACTACGGCTTCAATAACACAAAAGAACGTTTCACAGCAGAAGGTGAAGCACCTTCGTTCGGTCATAATCTGAAACTCCTTTTCAAAAACAAAGAACTTCTTCTCATTGTTCTTTCGGGTATTCTCGGTGGTGCAAGAATGGTGTATACATACACAGGCGGTCTGTATTTCGCAAAATATATCCTTCACAATGAAGGTCTTTACGGAATTATTACTCTGCTTGTCGTGCCCGGAGGTCTTGTGGCTTCGCTCCTTGTTCCCTATCTTACAAAGAAATTCACAAAGAAATACACATACATCTTCGTTCACGTATTCGGCGGTGTAGTTATGGCTGTTATGTATTTCGTAGGTTATGACGCACCATGGAAACTTGTTGTAGGTGCAATCGGTCTTATTCTCCTTGGTCTGCCTCAGGGTATTAACAACATCATGACTTATGCGATGATTGGTGACACTGTTGACTATCTTGAATGGAAAACAGGAGAAAGAGGCGAAGGCATCTGTTTTGCTATGCAGACACTTATCAATAAGATCGGTATGGCAGTTGGTGCATTCATCGGTGTTATGTCAGTAAGTATTGCTGTAATTGATACGGAAACAGGTACAGTCGGCAATCCCGATGCACTCTGGAATGTTCTTATTCTCTCAGGTGTAATCAGTATGTTCGCATGCGTTGTTCCTATGCTGTTCTACACTCTTACGGAAAAACGTCAGAGAGAAATGGTTGCTGAAATCGAAGCAAGAAAAAATGATCTGGATTTTTAAAAATTAAATATCTGAAAGACTGAAACCGTGTTTCTCAGTAATGGGAAATACGGTTTTGTTGTTAAAATAATATCCCCATGTTATCCCAAAGTGAATAACATGGGGATTGTGCTGCTTTAAGCTAACAGTGTAGATTGAATCAGTCGATTATTCGTTATCAGATTTTTTCTGTCTGATAAGATTTCTCATACCAACAAAGCTTGTGTCAAGGAGTGAACTGCCTATGGGAACAATATATGATTCACTGTGTTGACAACCGCTTGAAACGACAGTAATGCTTTCTTTAAGGTAGTCAATAGCTTTGAGAGAAAGTTTGAGGAAGCCTGAACGTTTGAACATTTTCTTTGTTTCTTGAGCAGAAATAACACCAACGATATCTTCATAGAAATATTCGTGAATGCCTTCGCAGAAAATTTTACCTGTAACGATGTCGAAGTACTGATAGTACATGTAAATTTGTTCGTCGCCGAACATGTAAACTGTAATTGCAGGAAGAGAAACTCGGATGCAATCATCTGTACCCAGTTTAAAAATAAGTGAAGGATACATTTTTTCAAGTTTCTTAATTGTTTTGGGGCTTATATATGAATTTTTTTCATATTTTTTGTAAAGTTTAACTCCTACAATAGCTACAAGTGCAAATGCACCGATAACTGCTACAATAAATCCGCCGATCTGAGCAAGAAGCATACTGAAACCAAAATAAATAGCAGCCACAATAGAACCAAGAATTATAACGTCAATATAAGTAAACAATTTTAAGAAATTCTGGAAAAGAGATGCTAACTTGCCGATGGGGTTTTTGTTTGCAGAAGCATCATATGTAGCAATACCATTGAGAACAACAGGTTCAACTCGGTCAATCTGTTCTGCAACAATGTTGAGTTTTTCAAGAGCTTTTATTTTTGCTTCTTCAACCTTAACCTGAATTTCTTCATCATATGCTTCTTCACCGGGTTTTCTGCTGAATGCAAGTTTCTTATAAATGCTCCAGATAATACCCGCAAGAATGATTATACCACCTGCAAGGGGGAATAACACTGAGCCTGCAGACTCACCGTTGGATTTCGCTTCGTATTTTTCGTGTGCTTCTTCTGCCTTTTCATATGCTTTCTGATATTCCGCAAGAGCTTCGTTGCAAGCAGTTTTTTCTTCGTAGTATTCATCGCCTTCGGAAACTTCTATCATTTCACCTCTTGTGATTTCAAAATCATACCAATATTCGTAGTAGAGATCGTTACACACATCGTAAAGTTCAGATGCTTCAGTTTGTAATTCATTGTATTTTTCATATGCTTTGGCTGCTTTGGCTGTGGTAGCTTCTCCGGCAGCAAATCCCATAAGGATAAAAAGTACACCTACAGCAATAAGAAACTGCTGGAAAACGGTACCTGCACCATGGAAGTAAGAGTAGATTTTTGATTTTCTGATTTCGTCGTTCATAAATATTTCTCCTTTTGTCTTTTTATAATTCAGATGGTCTTTCGACATCCAAAATATCGTATAATTCTTTTACATCGGCAGGTGACAATTTTGATTTCGTTGCCTGTGAAAGTAATTCTTTATAGTTTGGGGATGCTTTATAAAATTTTTTGAAGTGATGGTCAAATCGTATGTATGCCCATAAATAATAATAAATGCCTTTGGGATCAATTTTTATTGCAGTTTGCAGATACTTTTCTGCTCTTTCAATTGATGGGCGCGAAACTAGAAAAGCTCGTTTACCTTTCAATGAAGCAATTGCGGCATAGAAATAAGCATCGGAATTATTGTAATTATCTCTTATTGCTACTTCATATGAAGACAATGCTTCATCATATAGTTTAGCTTTTAAAAGGCTGAACGCTGAAGATAAATTGTTGTGATTGATCGGCTCAGAAGATTGTGTCTTTTGTTCTCCAGGAAAAGAGGGGGTTATGTTATTAATTGTGTGTACAACAACAGGAGAATCGCAATATTCACAAATTTCTGTATCCATAGAAATAGGTGCACCACAATTCGGACACCTAAGGTTAACAACTTCAATAGCCATTTGATCAACCTCATCTTAACATTATGTTCATATTCTATTACAAAAAATTACAAAAGTCAATGATGTGTGACAAAACTTTTGTATAAAAGTGGTTCGAAAAATTTAGTTTCAATTGGTATGCGATATCTGCTTCCGAATTCCGATGAAAGTTAAATGATGAAAAAGAAAAGTCTTACAACTTTTCATGTTCTATTAATACAGATACCATTTTTTTGAAAACGTTTGCCAATCATGGACCTTTTGTGTTTCACGCTCTATAAAAGAATTAACATCGAAATCATCTTTTAAAATATCGTCTGTTCCGATAAGGTTTACAATAGTCGGTTCAATTTCAAATTCGTCATGTGTTTTTCTTATTGCATCAAGTAGTCTCATTCCTACGGCAAAGGGAGAAAAATTTTCGCGGTCAGTAACATGAAGTTGTATGCCGTGGCAGAAAACGTCTTTATAATCTGAAAATGTGGGAGTAAAGGAACATTCCCGGAGAATAACACCATCCTGTTGACCGACTTTTTTTATAACTGTCCCGCTATCTAACCAAGGTGCACCTATCATTTCAAAAGGTCTTGTTGTGCCTCTGCCTTCTGAAAGATTTGTGTCCTCAAAAATGCATGTTCCTATATAGACAAAAGCCGTATCAACAGTGGGAATATTAGGTGACGGTTGTATGAAAACAAGGTCAGTGTCATCAAAGTACGTATCCCTTTTCCAACCTTCCATAGGAATAACAGTCAGGTCGCAGCCGATGTTTTCAGTTTCGTTTATCATAAGGGCAAATTCACCGATTGTAAGCCCTGAACGGGTGGGAGTGGGAAATCTTCCCACAAATGAGGAAAAACGTCTGTCAAGAACAGTTCCCTCTGCTTTTGTTCCGCCTATAGGATTAGGACGGTCAAGAACAATGAATTTCACACCGTGTTTACTGCAGAAGTTCATAGCATCCGTCATTGTGTATAAGTAAGTATAAAACCTTGCACCAACGTCTTGAATGTCAAAAATTACAGTGTCAAGAGAAGCAAGAACATTTTCACTTTCTGATTTTTCGTCACCATATAAACTGTAAACAGGAAGTCCCGTGGCTTTATCTGTATATGAGGATATATCAAGTCCTGCCTGTATGTTTCCTCTGACACCGTGTTCGGGTGCAAAAAGTGCTGTCAGATTGCATTTATCTTTTAATAAATCTACTGTTGAAGTAAGATTGCGGAGAACGCCTGTATGATTTGTGATAAGTCCGCATTTTCCATGTAAAGGAAGTTCGTCGCGGGCAATAATATCTGCTCCGCATAAAATTTTTTGTTTCATACATTTCATTTGCCATTGTCACTCCTTTATCTTTTTATCTATTTTACATCAAACTGAGGACAAAGGTCAATATCTGTAATTTGTTTCAATAAAATCACATTCTTAGATTTGATGATTACATTATATCACAATATGACGTAAAACCAACCGGACATGACATCTTTGCAATAAAACTGAAAGTGTCATAGTACTTTTTTCAGAATCGGGTGCCGGTATTTTACATCAACATCTTCACTATTACTTCTTACTTTTTATTTCCCAAAAATCGACCTGCATTATTAGTGAAGAGTGAAGAAGTAATAAGTAATAAGTAAAAATCGACAATCCTCTGTCGAAGATTGTCGATTTTTGGTGCCGGTGACCGGACTTGACGTGCGTTCGCTTCGCTTTGCCCGTAGGGGCAACAATTCAAATCGGCTTCGCCGATGTCGGTTCAAGTCCTGATATTAACACAAACAAAAAGACAAGCAAGATACCGGGTATCTTACTTGTCTTTGGTGCCGGTGACCGGACTTGAACCGGTACGATGTTGCCACCGAGGGATTTTAAGTCCCTTGCGTCTGCCTATTCCGCCACACCGGCAGGTGTTTATTTATATAATATTCGGCGAAAACCGAAATATTAACAGCAACTATTATAAATCAAAAATCAATTCTTGTCAAGAGTGAACATACACATCTTTGTCGCAAAAACTGTTTTTACGGAGTTATACGCTGCTTATATTTTGCTATTATTGAATATTTGTTAACTTTCTTTAAAAAAACGTTTTTTCTGTTGTACTTTTATGGTTTTATGTGCTAAAATATAGTAGTGTAAATGGAACCATAAGTCTAACGTAGGGGGCACTTCGGCACCGGCAGAAAACAGTTATGTGAAGATGAAACTTTTTTATAAAGTAACTGTGGTTAACATTATAAAATAGGGTCGCAGACCTGAAATTCTGCATTTTCACTTATGACAGGACGGCAATCCTTTTCCTACAATATGGCCGATGGTTTATATAATGATGTGACAGGAGGCTCACGTTAATGAATAAAAAATGGAGTAAAAAGAAAAAAATAATCGCTGCGATTATCTGTGTTGTGGTACTTGCTTTGACTGCTTCAGTGCTTTACATAGCACTCAAGCCTGAAGATCCAACCGTGACACAGATTCATCAGGTTGAGAAAGGCGATATTACCGCAACTTTTGACACAACTGCAATTGTGCAGTCTTCAAATCAGGGTAATTTTGCAATTTATGACGGAGTTAAAATCAGAGAAGTCAATGTACGTGTAGGCGACAACGTAAAAAAAGGTGATGTTCTTGCAACTTTTGATACTACTTCTCTCAATGCACTTCTTACTGAAAAGAGAGAAGCGTATAATTCTGCTCAGAAAGCATATAACGAATATCTTGATGGTGCTTTTTCTGCACAACAGCAGCAGACAGAAATGAGCAAACAAATATCTGCTCTCGAAAAAGAAATTGCAGGTATTGAGAAAATTGTCAATGAAGAGAAAAATTCTGCAGGGAATAAAACAGAAAGTAACAAAGATAAAAATAACGATGAACTTGCCGAACTGAGAGATGCTCTCAAAGAAGTTCTTGGTAATAACAAACTTGGTGATGCAATTGTTGACAGTATGTTATCTTCTGACAGTTCAACATCCCAGGTGGTTGATGCACTTAAAGGTCTTCTTTCTTCTGCAACAATTGATATGTCTGCAATTGAGTCAATGACATCTGGAATGATGTCTGAAAATGAACAGCTTCTTCTGAAAAAACAGCTCCAGCTTGTTCAACTCAATGTTCAGTCTGGCATGCTCACCGCACAGTCAGGCGACACTCTTAAAACCGTTTATAAAACTATTGCGGAGTCAGCATATACTGCTTATGAAGAAATGGCAACACGTGTAAATTCTCTTAATCGCGGTTGGATTGCAGAAGAAGACGGGTTTGTCCGTGAGGTGAATATTGAAGCAGGCGAAACTTATCTCAGCGAAAACGCTTCAAATACTCCCAATCTTGATATGTCCTCAATTCTTGCTTCTGTTACAAGCGGAAATTATGATATTTCAAGCATTGTTTCATCTATTGCAGGAACAACAAACATGGGTATGGTTGTTGAATACTATCCTCTTGAGGCAAAATTTGAAGTAAGTAAATATGATATTTCAAAAATTTCAATGGATCAGAAGGTTATCGTGACAACTGCTGATGGTAAAGAATTTGATGCAACAGTAAACTATATCAGCGCAGTTGCAGATTCTTCATCAAACGGTATCAACATCAACTCTCTTATGGGTTCAGGTGCTGCTTCAAACACTCTTACTGCAAAGGTTCAGATTCACGATGCAGACAGAAGTGTAATTATCGGTATGGACGTTGATCTTTCAGCGGCTCTTGAAACTAAAAAAGATGTGGTTCTTGTTCCTGTTGAAGCAATTCAGCATGACAATGAAACAGGATACTATGTATTCCTTTATAATGAGGATGAAAAAGTTATTAACAAAAAGCCTGTTGTGGTAGGAATTTTCGGTGGCTCAAGTTATGAAGTTGTGGAAGGTCTTGCAGAAGGCGATAAAATTGTCCGTGCACCTACAATTGCAATGGAAGACGGACAGAGAGTTGTTCCGAAAGGATGATTAAGGCGTGAATATCATTGAAAATATCAGAATAGCGATATTCAGCATAAAAACCAACATTATGCGTTCCCTTCTGACAATGCTTGGTATTATAATCGGAGTTGCTTCTGTTATTGCGGTTGTGACTGTAGGTAACGGCGGTAGAGATTATATTATCACAATGCTCAGCAGTATGGGTTCAAACATGGTTTCAATAACCGTTAAGTCAGAAGCTTCCCCGGGCGAGTTTATTACAAATGCGGACATAAAGGCTTTGAAAAAAATCGAGGGCGTTGAATGTATTTCTCCCATGGGTTACGTTATGGGGTCAGGCTCAACTGATAAAATCGGTATTGATATGGCAATTGCAATTGGTGGTAATACTGATTTAGAGACTGTTATGATGGCGAAAACAGCAAAGGGAAGATTTTTCTCCGAAGAGGAGTATGACTCTGCAGCAAAAGTCTGCGTTATGCCTAACCTCCTTGCTGCAATGATTTTCGGTACTACAGAATGTGTCGGTGAATATTTCAATCTGAATATAAATAACCAGACAGTTCCGCTTAAAGTTATCGGTCTTTATGATGCGGCGGCATCAGAGGATATGACAGATATGATGATGGAAAGCATGGCAGGTATGGCGAACATGGATATGGCGAGTGCAGCTATGCTCCTTGTTCCTCAGACACTTCTTGATGCGGTAAACGGTGTGCCTGACAGATATAACATGATTTATGTTACTGCTACGGATGATACACAGCTTGATGCTATAGGTAATATTGTTTCAAATGTGCTTCATTCAAGAAATAACAATTTCGGCAGTGATGTTTATCTTGTTCAGAATATGGCAACTTATATTGATATGCTTGACAGCATTATCAGAATTCTTACAATTTTCATAGCGGGTGTAAGTGCTATTTCATTACTGGTCGGCGGTATTGGTGTTATGAATATTATGCTTGTTTCAGTTACCGAAAGAACGAGAGAAATCGGCATCAGAAAATCTCTCGGTGCAAAAACTTCCACAATTATGTTCCAGTTCCTTACTGAGTCGGTTATACTTTGTCTTATCGGCGGTGTAATTGGTTTCATGTTGGGAGTTGTGGGAGCGTATTCCATAGCAAGTATAATGAACATCAGCGTATCACTTCAGGCAAGTACAGTTGCAATTGCGGTAGGTTTCTCAAGTGCTATCGGTATTTTCTTCGGAATTTATCCTGCAAGACGTGCCGCTAAGATGTTGCCTATTGACGCGCTCAGACACGAATAATCGGGAGGTAGAATATGGCTTTAATTGAAATTAAAGATGTTTATAAAATTTACAATCCCGGTGAAAATGAAGTCCGTGCATTAGACGGAGTAAGTCTTTCGATTGACGAGGGAGAATTTGTAGCAATTATAGGTCAGTCTGGCTCGGGTAAATCAACTCTTATGAACACTCTGGGACTTCTTGACAGACCTACAAGCGGTGAATATTTTTTGTCAGGCCGTGATGTTGCAACGCTGACTGACGATGAACAGTCAGAGATAAGGAATAAACAGATAGGCTTTATTTTTCAGGGATTTAATTTGATACCAAGTCTTACTGCAATTGATAATGTTGAACTTCCTCTTGTTTACAGAGGAATGAAGAAAGATGAAAGAAATCGCCTTTCTCTCGAAGCGCTTGAAAGAGTGGGACTTGGAAAAAGACTTCATCACAGACCGTCGCAGATGTCAGGCGGTCAGCAACAGAGAGTTGCAATTGCAAGGGCAGTTGCAGCAAGACCTCCTGTAATACTTGCGGATGAGCCGACAGGTAACCTTGATTCATCATCAGGTAAAGAAGTTATGAGAATTCTGCATGAGTTAAATGATGAAGGAAGAACAATAATTCTTATCACTCACGACAATGAGATTGCTGAAGAGGCGAACAGAATTATCCGAATTCAGGATGGCAAAATTGTCAGCGACAGAACAAAATAAAAAGACCGGCAGAAGTTTACTAAACTTTTGCCGGTTTAATATTTAAAGCAAAAGGCTACCCGAAAGGGTAGCCTTTAAAGCTTTTCAATTAGCCATTGAGTTTCTTTGTGAGAGCTGATTTCTTTCTTGCAGCGTTATTCTTGTGAATAAGGCCCTTAACTTCAGCCTGGTCAATCTTTTTGATTGCAGCTTTAACAAGAACTTCTTTGTCAGCAGCGTTAGCTTCGATAGCAGCGTTAGCTTTTTTAAGAGCTGTTTTGAGAGCTGAGTTTCTTGCCTTGTTGCGAGCTGTCTTAGTTTTAGTTACGATAACACGCTTCTTTGCGGACTTAATATTCGGCATTACAGTTGCACCTCCTTGTTATTTGTCTGCACAGGTAAATATGATAACACTATTTTAAGAAAAATGCAAGTAAATTCTTAAAAAAAATGATTTTTTTTGCAAAAAAAATCCAATAATAGGTTTAAGCTACTCTTTGGGAGGTAAAATATGAATTTTCGTACAGATTTAGCTCTTGAAAGACAGGAGATTGTTGGTAAAGAAAAAGTCACAGGTGTGATTTCTGAAACAGAGGAAAAAGATCGTGTCAGAATAACGCGTATTCAGATTAAAACGGAAGAAGCTGCAGAGCAGTTATCAAAGCCTGTTGGAAATTATGTTACTGTGGAAGTTCCTCCCTTTTCTACTGATGCAGAAATTTTTGATGAACGCTTTACTGTCTTGACAGAAGTGATAAAAGATATGCTCCCCAAAAAAGGAACGGTTCTTGTTGTGGGCCTTGGCAATATTTCAATAACTCCTGATGCGTTAGGACCGAAAAGTGCATCTTTTATTCTTGCAACAAGGCATATTTCGGATGAACTAAAAAAAGCAATAGGGTTTGAAAAAATGAGGTCTGTTGCAAGCCTTTCTCCCGGTGTTCTCGGTCAGACAGGTATTGAAACAGGCGAAATTATAAAGGGTGTTGTTGACAGAATAAAACCTTCTGCAGTAATTACAATTGATGCCCTTGCGTCACGCAATCTTTCGCGTCTCGGATGTACGGTACAACTTGCGGATACAGGCATCAGCCCCGGTTCAGGTGTTGGAAATGCCCGTAAAAGACTTGATGAAAAAACCTTGGGTGTAAAAGTTATAAGTCTTGGTGTCCCCACTGTTGTTGATGGTGCAACACTTGCTCATGACCTTATTGATAAAAACAAATCAGAACATTATTCAGTTCTCCCTGAAAGCGGACAGATGATGGTAACCCCTAAAGAAATTGATTTGCTCATTGAAAGGGCATCACGTCTTGTGGGAATGTCAATTAATTGTGCACTACAGTCTCATATGACACGTGAAGATATAGTGAGTCTTGTGTCATAAAAATATAATTCGCAGAATATATTTTACCATCAAAAGATGGAGGAATATTCCGTGAAATTACGTGAAAATAAAAAAACTTTGTTTGCAATTTTCACCTGTTTAGTTTTTTTCTTCTTGTTGAGTGCAGGTTTGATTAAGATGGTGGGCAGTGTAAACATTATCGGGACATGCGTGAGATTTCTTTTACCGATATCGGAAGTAAAGATTGATATTCAGGATATAAGTCTTCTTGCGAAGAAAGGGATAAACTTTTCTCTTTCAGGTAAAAACGATGAAAATGAGAATAAATCTGCGGTAAAAATAAATTCACTTGCATATATTCCCGAGGATATTGAGAAGACAATGAAAAATGCAGAAAATACTTTTGATACTTCTGAAAAAGGCGGAAAAATTATTGCAGAAACTTACGGAAAATCAAGTGCAACAGACTTTGCGGGGGATGTTTTTATAAAAAATACTACCGGCAGAAGTATAGATTTTGCTGAACTTCTCAAAGAAAAACCTGTTCTTGAAAAAGCAGGTGACGGAGAAATAAGTGTTTTGATTTTTCACACTCACACGACGGAAAGTTATCAGATGCTTGATAAAGAAAATTACCTGAAAAGTTTTTCACCGAGAAATGAAGATAAAACACAGAACATGGTCAGAGTAGGCGAAGAAATCGCATATCAGCTTGAGAAAGCGGGTATAGGCGTAATACATGATAAAGAAATTTACGACAGAAAATATTCAGGTGCTTATGAACGCTCAGGAGAAGCAGTTGACAGATATCTTGAAAAATATCCGTCAATACAGGTCGTTATTGACGTACATCGCGATGCGATACAGACGTCTGAAACAACAAAAGTAAAACCTGTTACTACAATAAACGGTAAAAAAGCAGCGCAGATAATGATAATCTCCGGTTGTGAAGGCGGAAACGTTACAGATTTCCCCGATTGGAAAGATAATCTGAAATTTGCTTTGAAGTTGCAGAAAACTGCAGAAGAAATGTATCCGTCTCTTATGAGACCTTTGTTTTTCTGTAACAGGAAATATAATATGTATAAATCAAAAAATTCTGTTCTCCTTGAAATGGGAAGTGACGGTAACACCCTTGACGAAGCTGCATATTCAGGCAGACTTATAGGTGATGTTTTAAGTGAAATGCTTAATGAATATCTGTAAATTTCAACGAAAAGAAAGGATTTTTAAAATGCAGAAAATTGTCAGAAATTATGTGATACTAACATCGTTTTTACTTTGTCTTACTTTACTTGTGACAGGAATAATCGGAGTAAATACGGAAACATCTTATGTAATCAGCGGAGAAAGAGAGGATGTGCTGAAAGTTCAGTCAACCACCTCACAAAAAATGCTGATAAAACAGGGGGAAACTGAAGAAAACCTTGTGTCGGTAAACACAGAAGATACGGAAACGCTGATGGTTTTTCTTGCAGGAATATTACCTGCACCCTTGTCCAATATTGCATGGATTTTTGCCGGAATATAATATTGATGAATAACAAAATAAAAGAGGATGTAAAAAAAGCGAAGACCGTATAAAACCGCATAAATAGATGTGGGTTCTGCAGGTTATGAGCCTGAAGAACCCCATTAAAATATGGAAGAATCGAAAATTGATAAAAATTTATGTTTTATACTACGAACAAACTTCGCCACTCGACGTACCTCTGTACGCCTTCGGGCAAACAAAATCAAGGATATCCCCTTGATTTTGCTCAGTTTGTCCGTTCTTCATCTTTTCTTCCATCCCCTGAAAAAGGAGCTGTAAAAAACTTTTGTTTTTTACAGCTCCTTTTTGCTTGTATTAAATTAATCAAGGAACAGCGGAATTTCCATGGGAACGCCGCCCTGAACTGCTGATTCATGAGCTATAATTCCGGGAAGTGACATGTTGATGGCAAAGTCAACGTCAAGTTCGGGTTTTCTGCCCTCAACAAGGCAGTCGATGAAATCTTTTACCATTTTTGCGTCAGCACCGCCATGACCGCCTGAATCTTCACCTTCATAACAAGTTGTTACGGGGATGTCAATTTTTGATGTGAATGTACCGGGGATGCTGTAAAGGCTTGCAAGAGAATGTGAACGGTCAACAATATCACGTCTGTCTGTTTCAATTGTTCCTCTCGTACCGCAGATACGGTAGTTGTGGTCATAACTTGTGTATGCACCGAAAGAAACAAGGAGTCTGATAACTGCGCCTTTCTGAGTTTTGAAAAGTGCCACACCTGTTTCTTTTCTTTCAGGTGTGTAGGGGTCATAATGAACGTCTGCTTCCATACATGTTACGCTGATACATTTGTCGTTCATAACATAGAGGAGTGGACCGAGTTCATGTGTAAGATATCTGATAGCGGGCTGATATGTTCTCCAATGACCTTCCGGATAATATGTGGGTGAGAAATCATTGGGATCAAGTGCATGAAGATATTCTGCTTCAGCGTAAGCAATTTCGCCGAACTGACCGTCTTCGTGCATTTTTTTCCATGTCTGGATAAAGGCCCAGTAACAGCAATTTTCTGCAGCCATGTATGTAAGTTCAGGGTGTGCATTTACAGCATCTTTCAGTTCTCTTGCTTCCTCAATTGAATTTACTGAGGGAATTTCGCAGAGAACGTGCTTTCCTGCATCAAAAGCTTTGATAACAATAGGTACATGGTAAACAGCTTCTGTTGCTACGATAACCGCATCAATATCTGATTTGAGAAATTCGTCATAATCGCTGAACTGAATAAGGTTGGGGTCTTTAACAGCCTCAGCAAGTTCTTCATATCCTGATTTTAGAATGGCGGGATTGTGGTCGCAGACTGAAACCAATTTTGCATTTTTCAGACCTGCAAGACATCTTGCAACTGCAGTACCTCTGCCAAGACCTACAACACCGACTTTGATAATTTTATCGCTCATTGGTATCGCTCCTTAACTTTAATGTTATAATTATACATTGATTTTATTGCTTTCGTCAATAACTTTTCCTACACATTTTGTTGTGATTTTGTAAGGTGCATCAAAAATATTATCTCTTATTTCAGCTTTTTCTAAATATTCAAGCCAGATTGAATGAAAATCTTCTTTTGCATCGGAGAAAGTATTGCCTGTGAGAATAAGTTTTCCGTGAACAAAGTCTTCTGATTTTTCATTTATAACTTTCGGAGTGTAACGTATAACAGGGGATGTCTCCCACATGGATGCGTAGTCACATTGATTGATGATGTTGTTACGGAAAATTATTTCTTTTGTATATCCTGATTCAAACCAGAAGTTGCAGTCGTCTTCTATAAGTAAGGCGGGGCCACATACTTTGTCAAAAACATTATTTTCAATTATAACTTTTCCTCTTGTTGTTGCAAGAATTCCTCTGCCTGATGTAGGACCGAAATTGCAGTTTTCGACATGAAGATCGGGAGTCCATGTTGCATTTTCCACAACATCTTTGCCGATTGTGATTTCGGGCAAAGGTCTGTCGAGGAAAATACGGATGTCTGTATCGTTCAGACGTTCAAAGGCGAGAACCTCAGTTTCTGCATAGGGGATAAGAGTGTCCCATTTTATGAATTCAAGTTTATCGCCTGTTTCAAACGCTTGAAATCCCCATGATTCATTGTGCATAAAACGAACGGTGATTGTTTTTTTCTTTTTGTTCTGTCTTATGATTCTCAGGTGTGTTCCGTGAACGTTGATATAGTCATCCTGCGCACCGTAAGCTTTGCAGTTTTTGACTGTCAATTGACCTTTACATCCCGAAAATTGAAAAAAGTCTGCTGTGCTTGCAATTGTTCTGCCGTCAGCGGGGGTAAAATCGCAGTTTTTGTATGTAACATTTTCGCAGAATTGAGAAACCATGCCGAGACCGTGCATGAATTTAATACGTAAATTTTCAAAATGAAGATTTTTACAACGGTTAAAAAGACTTCCTGTCTGGTCACGTATAATATTTCGTGTCTGCACAATATAACCTGCAGGGAAGTTTACCTCTTTATTCTTAAGAGTTACTTTCAGCGTTCTTTCGCCTGTTTGCTCTATTTTTTCAAAAGCAAGATTGTTTCTGTTAAAGTCCTGATGAAGTTTTGTTTCGGGGTTTAATATTTTAATGTATCTTTTGTTGCTGACGTAACTGTCTGACCAATAAGGTTTTCCGTCAGCATCTTTTTCTCCAAGCCACACAAGGTCGTTTTTTCTGACTTCAAAAAGGCAATCGGGATTAATTTCAATTTCACACACACCGTCATTATTTGAAAGAATTTTAAACTCTGTCATTGTGGGGCAGGCGTAGTCTATTGTGAGATTTTTTACGGTAATATTTTCACATCTGTCAAAGAGGAGAGGTGTCATTTTGCCGTGAATAATTATTTTTGCACCATTGCCGTCGATTGTGATGTTTCTTTTGTTTTTAAGGAAAATCGCACTCCTTCTCAGTCCGTCAGGATTTTCTTTTTCTGTTCTGCGGGCAGTATTTGAACAGTAGTAACCTGTCTCTTCAAAAGAGTCATCCTGTCTTGCATGATAAATCTTGTCTTTTTCAAGTATAATGTTTTTTTCGCTTTTAATGTGTAAAAATATTTTGCTGAGTTCGTTCATTTTTATCCCTCAATAAATTTTTTCTAAGTTTATTTCATTGTTAATAAAATCAGACAATTCTCTGCTCTTAAGACCGAGAGAACAACCTATAAGAGTTTTAATATAAGATACTTCTTTGGTCATACCTGATATTGTGAGACATCCGTGGTGGAGAGCATCTCCCGTTGATTCATAAGCAAACGAGCTTTCACTACAGGGAGAAAGAAAAAGGTCAACATTATTTTTTTTACATCTTTCAAGGAATGAAAGAATTGAAAAGTTGGTGAATGTGCCTTGCTTTTTACTTCTCTCAACACACACAGCCTGAGTGTGAAAAGTTCCGTGAATTACCGCAGAAATGTTTTCAAGTGAGAAGTTGTCATAATTTATTCCCACGTAAGGTGTAATGTTCATAACACAGGGAGAAAGTTTTTTCATTTTGTCAAGAAGATTATTTCTTGTCTGAAAAACTTTTCCTTCAAGATGTGCATTTTCTGTATCGTTAATTTTCATTGCATCAGAACTGAAGAAATCATCGCTGTAATTTTCGCATTGAAGAAGATGTGAGCCGTAATGAAGGTAAATAACATTATCGCTGTTTCTGTAAACTGCATAAACGTTAGGTTTCAGTCCGTTCATTATCAGTTCAACACCTGCACGGAAGTTGGCATTTCCGTTGGCATCTTTTTTATCAACGGGTAACTGGCTTGAAACAAGTACAACAGGGACTTCAAGGTGAGTGAGCATCATTGAAAGAAGTGATGAAGTGTAGGCCAGAGTATCTGTGCCGTGAAGAATGATTATTCCTTTATAATCATCAAAACGTTTACCTCTGAAAACATTAAGTAAAGTATTCCATGTGTCTGTTGTCATGTTTTCGGAAAGAATATCAAGAGGCATGAGAAATGAAAATTCTGTTTCTCTGTAGGGTGAAGTGCTGTTCCTGAAATTGGATATTATCTTATATTTTGCATTTTCAACATCGGCAGTTCTTTCTCCGTCGCTGTTTTCATAAGAACAGATTGTACCGCCTGTGAGTATTACAAGAATTTTTTTCATAGTGTTAACTCCTATCAACTTATGATAATATTATATATTAATGGAGAAAAAAGTCAATTCTACCATAAAATAAACAATGAAAATTGCCCTTGAAGCTGTATTTTTATCAATTTGGTGATTGACAACAAAAATCTTTTTTGTTACAATAAACGGGAAGACTCGGCTTTTGTGGAAAGTCTGTCAGAGATAGTGTGCCATGGGCTGAAAGCACACTTCAGATGAGTAGTAAGTTCGGGAACACTTCCTCGGTTTAAAATTCAATAAAAAGAGCGGATACTCTTGTATCAAATCGGGTGGCACCGCGGGTATTTTTAAAACTCGTCCCGGGAATTATAGTTTTATAATTCCCGGGGCTTTTTGTTTTAGTTTTTAATTCATTAAATTATGCAAACGGAGGTATATTAAAATGTACAGAACTCATCGTTGCAATGAAATAAGAGAAAAGCACATCGGTCAGAGCGTTCAGCTTGCAGGCTGGGTTGACGTTATACGTGACCATGGTGGTGTTCTTTTTGTCGATTTGCGTGACGAAACAGGCGTAACACAGGTTGTTGTTCACGATGAAAACCTTCTCAAAGGTGTGAGCAAGGAAACAGTTTTGTCTGTTTCAGGTACAGTTACAAAACGTGACGAAAACACAGTCAACACAAAAATTGAAACAGGTCTTGTTGAACTTGTTGTTGACTCTCTTGAAGTTCTCGGTGTATGCAGCAGAGATCTTCCTTTTGAAATCGGCTCAAATGACACAAATGAAAATATCAGACTCAAACACAGATTTCTTGACCTTAGAAATCCTGATCTTCATAAAAATATTCTTCTCCGTTCAAAAGTTATCGGACATATGAGAAGACTTATGGAAGAAAGAGGTTTCCTTGATATCCAGACTCCCATTCTTACTGCTTCTTCACCTGAAGGTGCACGAGATTTCCTTGTTCCCAGCCGTAAACATCCGGGCAAGTTCTATGCACTTCCTCAGGCTCCTCAGCAGTTCAAACAGCTTCTTATGGTATCAGGATTTGACAAATACTATCAGATTGCTCCCTGTTTCCGTGATGAAGATGCACGTGCAGACCGTTCACCCGGTGAATTCTATCAGCTTGACTTTGAAATGGCATTCTCAACTCAGGAAGAGGTTCTCCGGGTTTGTGAAGATGTTGTAGGTGATATTTTCCGTACATTCTCAGATAAGAAAATCACTGAAACTCCTTTCAGAAGAATTCCTTATGCTGAGGCAATGGCTAAATACGGTTCAGACAAACCTGACCTCCGCAACCCCCTTATTATCTGTGACCTTACAGATATGTTCAAGAGAGTTAAATTCAAACCTTTCATGAACAAACCCGTAAGAGGTATTGTTGCTCCCTGTAAAAACGAAAGATGGTTCTTTGACAAATCTCTTGCTTTCGCTACAAAACAGGCTAAAATGGCAGGTCTTGCACATATCACACTCCTTAATGCTGAAACTTACGAGTTCAAAGATGACCCCATCATCAAAGTGATGACAGAGGAAGAAAAGAAAGAAATCGTAGAAGTTACAGGCGTAAAAGAAGGAGAAACAATTTTCTTTATCTGTGATACAGTTTCTGACGTTGCAGATAAAAACGCTGGTGTTATCAGAACATGGCTTGGTAACGAACTCGGTCTTATTAAAAACGATTCATTTGAATTCTGTTTCGTTGTTGACTTCCCCATGTACGAATATGACGAAACAACAGATAAAATTATCTTCACTCACAACCCCTTCTCAATGCCTCAGGGCGGTCTTAAAGTTCTTGAAGAAGAAGACCCCACAACAGTTCTTGCTTATCAGTATGACCTTGTTTGTAACGGTATTGAACTTGCATCAGGTGCTGTAAGAAACCACAGTCCTGAAATTATGAGAAAAGCATTTGAAATTGCAGGTTATCCCGAAGATGAAGTTAAAAAACGTTTCGGTGCTCTTTACAATGCATTCCAGTTCGGTGCTCCTCCTCATGCAGGTATGGCTCCCGGTGTTGACAGAATTGTAATGCTCCTTGCAGATACGGAAACAATCAGAGACGTTATTGCATTCCCACTTGACGGTACAGCTCAGGACCAGATGCTCGGTGCTCCCAGTGAAGTAACTGAACTTCAGCTCTTTGAAGCAAATGTCAGCATCCGCGGTAAAGGCGGTGTTGAGGTTCTTGGTTCTGAAAGTTCAGAAACCGGTAACTTCTCCGGTGCAGTAAAAGCAGCAAAAGCAAATGAAAATAAAGTAAATAAACTTGAAAGCCTTGAACAGGTGAATGAACTTTCCTTCTCTGCTGATGAAAAGAAAAAGATGAACAAAATCTTTGAAGTAATGCAGAAGAAAGAAGAATCACTTGGCAAAATTGATACAGAGAACGTTGAGGCAATGATTTACGTAATGCCTATGACAAACGTTTTGAGACAGGATAAACGAGAACAGCCCTTTGAACGTAAAGACTTGCTCGCAGGTGCGCCACAGGCAACTGAGGACAGCTGGCAGGTTCCCAGACTTGTAAAGTGAGGTGAGAGACGTGAAATATTTTGTTAACGAAATTTCAAAAGACGGTGTAATTGCCGTTGACGATACAATCCTTGTAAAAGGTACAATTGCCTCGGCAGGTTCAAAAATGCTTGAAAACTTTACGCCTCTTTTCAGCGCAGAAGCAGTCGAAAGACTTGAAAAAGCAGGCTATGGTATAAAAGGTAAAACAAATGTGGGTGAATTTGGTCTTGACCTTCTCGGTGAAACATCATACTTTGGCGAAATTAAGTCAGGTGAAAACCTTGTTTCAGCAGGCGCAGAGGCAGTAAAGGGTGATGTTAAAGCTACTCTTTCGGTTGACCTTAACGGGTTCCCCCGCCGTGCAGCAGCAGTATCAGGTGTTGATTTCATCAAACCTACTTACGGTACTGTTTCACGTTACGGTGTTATTTCCTGTGCAGCATCAGGCGAACAGATTGGTGTTACTGCAAAAAATGCTGAAGATACAGCAGAAATCCTTTCGGTAATTGCAGGTCACGATATGAAAGACGGCACAAGTCTTCCTCAGGAGAAATACGAATATTCGCTCACGGAAAAAGTAACAGGCATGAAAATTGCTCTTGTGAAAGATCTTTATGAAAAGGCGTCTGATGAAGTTAAGGCTAAAATTGATGCTTACAAGGAAAGCCTTGAAAAACTTGGTGCAAAGGTTGAAGAGGTTTCACTTGGTATTGTGGCAGAAGCACAGACAGCATGGCAGATTCTTATGTCAGCAGAAACGTGCAATAACGTATCACGTTTTGACGGCGTAAAATATGGTCACCGTACAGCGGAATATAAAAATATTGACGAACTTTATGTAAAGAGCAGAACAGAAGGATTTAATTTCCTTACAAAGGCAACAATTATTTACGGTTCAGACGTTCTTGCAAAAGGCAAGTATGAAGCATGCTACGACAAGTCACTTCGTGTGCGCCGCATAGTTACAGATAAAGTAAAAGAAGTTCTCTCATCTTACGATGCACTTCTTACACCTGTTTCTTCAAAAACAAATTATCAGTCTTATGATGTGCTTGATTCTTTCGAGAAAGTTTTTGAAGAAAGTGTATTCACAGCAATTGCTTCAATTACAGGTCTTCCTGCGATGGTGACAAAAGGTGTTCAGCTTGTTTCTGATGCATTCAAAGAAAGCACACTTCTCAGCATTGCTCACAAAGTAGAAAAGGAGGAAGCATAAGATGAAATACGAACTTGTTATAGGTCTTGAAACTCACGTTGAACTTTCAACAGATTCAAAACTTTTCTGTTCCTGCGGCGGACATTCAAGTCCCAAGGAACCTAACGACTGTGTATGTCCTGCTTGCAGCGGTATGCCAGGTATGCTTCCGGTTACAAACAAACATGCAATTGAACTTGCAGTAAAAGCGGGCTTTATGCTCAACTGCAAAATCAATCAGTACACAACTTTTGACAAAAAGAGTTATTACTATCCCGATCTTCCCGCAGCTTACCAGATTACACAGTGGTTCCATCCCGTATGTGTTGACGGTTCAGTGGAAATCGGCGACAGAACAATAGGAATTAAGCAGATTCACGTTGAAGAAGACGCAGGTAAACTTGTTCATGATGATGCAACAAACACTTCTTTTGTTGACTATAATCGTACAAGTGTACCTCTTATTGAAATTGTAAGCCGTCCTGATTTCCGCAGTTCAGATGAGGTTATTGCTTATCTGAAGAAACTTAAATCAAGTCTTCAGTTTGCAGGAATTTCGGAATGTGAAGAAGGTGCAATGAGATGTGACGTTAACATTTCAGTACGTCCCGAAGGTTCTGATGAACTTGGTGTACGTTCGGAAATCAAGAACATGAGTTCACTTTCAGAAATCAAGGATGCAATTGAATTTGAAAAAGTGCGTCACGTTGATGCCATCGAACGTCATACAGAAATGCTCGTTCAGGAAACACGCCGCTGGGACGATGTGAAGAGAAGAACTTTCCCTATGAGAAACAAGGAAACTGCAGCAGATTACCGTTACTTCCCTGACCCCAACCTTATGCCTGTTATCATTGATGATGAATGGCTTAAAGAAATCAGAGCAAGCATGCCTGCAACAGCAGAAGAAAAAGGCAGAGTTTATGAGGAAATGGGAATTGCAGCAAAAGAGGCAGCAGTTCTTGCATCTGACCGTAAACTTTGCGAAGTATTTGATTTTGTTGTGGCTGAGGGCAGAAATCCAAAGACTGTTGCAAGCTGGATTCTTACAGAGTGTATGGGTAACATGAAACGTCTTGAACTCTTCAGTCTGGACATTTCTCCTGCAAAACTTTCAAGAATTATCGAACTTGTTGAGTCAAATGAAATTACTCGTGCAGCAGGTAAGAAAATTCTTTCAGCTGTATTTGAAAAAGATGTTGATGTTGATGCCTTCTGTGAAGAAAACGGTCTCAATGCTAAAGTTGACGAAGGTATGATTCTTTCACTTGTTGAAAAAGTTATTACAGAAAATGATAAAGCGGTAGCTGACTACAAGAGCGGTAAAACAAAGGCTATGCAGTCTCTGTTCGGTCTTGTTATGAAAGAACTCAGAGGTACAGGCGATCCTGCTATGATCAGAAAACTTCTTGAAGAAAAACTTAATTCATAATTTTTCTGAAGCTGATACAGACGTGTCAGCTTCTTTTTTGTTGACATAAAAACAGGATTAAACTATAATGAAAAAGAAAGAGGGTGTGGATATGATTTTTGAGAAGAAAGTAATAAAGATATACAGCTCAATGATGCTTGACAGATGTGATGACAACGGAAATGTTTTTTACTTTTCAGCAGAAGATTTTCCCGGTCTTGAAAAAGAACTTTTTTCTTTTAAGTCCTCAAAGGGTCATGAACTTAAAGGATATTTTTACTCATACCCGGATGCAAAGAAAAACCGTCTTGTTATTTTTGAACATGGCATGGGCGGTGGTCACAGGTCATACATGAAAGAAATTGAAAGACTGTGTATGGGCGGATATCTTGTTTTTTCTTACGACCATACAGGTTGTATGGAATCGGGAGGTAGCACAACAGGAGGTCTTTCTCAATCTCTTTGTGACCTGAATGATTTGCTTAATACTTTGAAAAATGATGAAAAGTACAAAAACTACGACATTTCTGTTGTTGGACACAGTTGGGGCGGATTTTCAACAATGAACATACCGGCATTTCATCCTGATGTTTCTCACCTCGTTGTGATTTCAGGTTTTGTTTCCGTTGAAAAGATGATAAATTCATTTTTTGCAGGTCCTCTTAAATTCTACAGAAAATGTATTATGGATATTGAACAGAAGTCAAATCCTCAGTTTGTAAATACAGATGGTATTGATACTCTGAGAAATACAGAGTCAAAGGTACTTCTAATTTATTCTGATAATGATAATCTGTGCAAAAAAGAAGTTCATTTTGATGAACTGAAAAATGAACTTTCAGATAAAAGTAATATAGAATTTCTTCTTGAAAAAAACAAAGGTCATAATCCTAATTTCACGGAAAATGCAGTCAGATACAAAGATGATTTTTTTGGCACTCTTACAAAGAAAACTAAGAAAAAAGAACTTGAAACAAAAGAAGAAAAAGAAAATTTCAAAAAGTCTTTTGACTGGCATAAAATGACAGAACAGGATGAAAAGGTCTGGGAAAAGATTTTTACCTTTCTTGAAAAATGATTTCGGTTGAAATACCATAAGGAATAATGTATAATTGTAATAACGTTTTTTGGAGGAGTTATTATGGCAGAAAAAAATTACGGTAAATTAGTAAAGGTTCTGCAGATTGCTGCAGGTATTCTGATGCTTGCAATGGTTGTTGTTTGCATTATTCTTATCCAGAAATACAACATCAAAGTTTCAAATATTCCCGAACTGAGCAAAATGATTACGGGCGGGACACTTACAATTTCTCTTGTTATTATTGCTTTTTCAGTAGTTAAATCATTTGCTCTTGTTTTTCCTCCTGCAGTTGTTTTTTCAATCTGCGGTTATATGCTCCCCAATTATTGGTTAGGTCTTCTCATCAATATAATTTCAGTTTTCCTCAGCTTGTCGATTCCCTATTTTCTCGGCAAATTTACAGGCGCGGGAATGGTTGATACACTTAAAAAGCGTTTTAAAGCTGTTAAGAAAATTGATGATTTTGCGGGTGCAAATGAAACTCAGACAACTTTCGTTGTAAAACTTTCAGGGCTTCTTCCCGGAGACCTTTCAAGTCTTCTTTTCGGTGCTATGGGCACATCTTACAAAAGTTTTATGATTGGTGCAACACTCGGAATGATTCCGCTCTGTGTCGTTTACACAGGGTTCGGCTGTGCATTGAGAAGTATAGGTGAAAAACCGTGGCTTACAGCAATTCCCGTTGTAACAATTGTTGTTTTTGTTCTTATCTCAAGTCTTATCACAAAGAAAATGATTGAAAAGAACAAGAATTCACAGAAGTAACAATAATTCAAAATTTATTCAGCGAGGTAGTAAAATATGTCAAAAATTATAGGACAGTCAATTCAAAATCTTCCTTGGGAAGAAAAACCTGAAGGATATAAATATCCCGTATGGAGATACAGCGGAAATCCCGTTATAACAAGGGATAATCTTTTCGGTGCAAACAGTATTTTCAATTCTGCGGTTGTACCTTACGGTGACGGTTTTGCAGGTGTTTTCAGAGTTGATAACATCAGCCGTGACCACACTCTTGTTGTAGGTTACAGTAAAGATGCAGTAAATTGGGAGCTTGAAGAAAAAGTAATTTTCAGAGGTTATGACCCCCGTTTATGTGAAATTGACGGAAAGTATTATCTTTCATGGGTAAATCTCACACCTCACGGCACAACAATCGGCATTGCTTACACAACTGATTTTAAGGAGTGGACTCAGCTTGAGGATGCATGCTATCCTGTCGCAAGAAACGGAGTTCTTTTCCCAAGAAAAATCAATGACGAGTTTGTCCTTTTCATCCGTCCCTGCGACAGAGGTCATACACCTTATGGTGATATTTTCCTCAGCCACAGTAAAGATCTTACATATTGGGGTAAACACAGATTTGTGATGTCTCCCGTTAAAAACTGGGAAATGACAAAGGTTGGTGCAGGTCCTACTCCTATTGAAACAGACGAAGGCTGGCTTGTTTTCTACCATGGAGTTCTGACAAGCTGTAACGGCTTTACTTATGCAATGGGTGCAGCAATTCTTGATATTGATAAGCCATGGGTTGTAAAACACAGAGCAGACTGTTTCCTTCTTGCTCCACATGAAAATTATGAACTCGTAGGCGATGTGCCTAACGTTGTTTTTCCATGTGCAGCGCTCACAGATGCTGACACAGGCAGAATTGCAATTTATTACGGCGGTGCAGATACAGTTGTGGCACTTGCTTTTACAACAGTTGACGAAACGATAAAATTCATCAAAGAACATGATTTAATTAAAGAGGACTAAGATGCTTTCATTTCAATGCGATTATAATAACGGCGCACATCCCGAAATAATACGCCGTCTTACAGAGACAAACGATGAACTTCTTCCCGGTTACGGTGACGATAAATATTCTGTTTCTGCCAAAGAAAAAATCAGAAAAGCGTGCGGAAGAAGTGATGCGGAAGTTTTTCTGACAGTCGGCGGTACACAGACAAATAAAATTGTTATCTGTTCTTTGCTTAATTCCGCAGAGGGAGTTATAAGTGCCGTAACGGGGCATATCAATTGCCACGAAGCGGGAGCAATTGAAGAAACAGGACATAAGGTTCTTACAATTCCTCATGAAAACGGAAAGATAACCTCTGAAAATCTCAGAAGTTATCTTGAAAAGTTTTATGATGATGAAGCACACGACCACATGGTTTTTCCGGGAATGGTTTATATTTCTCATCCTACGGAATACGGTACTCTTTACACAAAGAATGAACTGAAAAGTCTTTCTGAAATCTGCAGAGAATATGAAATTCCTCTTTTCCTTGACGGTGCAAGACTCGGCTACGGTCTTGAGAGCCGGGGGACTGATGTTACACTTAAAGATATTGCAGATTTGTGTGATGTCTTTTATGTAGGAGGAACAAAAGCAGGTGCTTTGTGCGGTGAAGCAATTGTTTTTACAAATGTAAAACCTCCTAAAAGATTTTTCGGAATTGTAAAACAACATGGTGCACTTCTTGCAAAAGGAAGACTTCTGGGTATTCAGTTTGATACACTTTTTACAGATAATCTCTATTTTGAAATAAGCCGTCACGCAATAGAAATGGCCGATGTTATGCGAGAAAATTTCCGCAAAAAGGGATATGAGTTTTTTATTGAAACAGAAACAAATCAGATTTTTGTAGTTCTTGAAAATTCAAAAATGGAAAGTCTCAAAAAAGATGTTTTCTTTGAATTCTGGGAAAGAAAAGATGAAAACCGCACAGTTGTACGTTTTGCATCAAGTTGGGCAACAAAAGAAGAAGACGTCAGAAAATTAAATGAATTGTTGTAACAAAAACGACAAAAAAGAATGGGCTGTATCAAACATCCGTTTGTGTTGTTTGATACAGCCATGTTGCTTTTAGTTTGTGTTTATTATTCTGCTCTTTCGCTGCCCCAGAAGAAGAGCGCTACTGTTCCGGGACCTGTGTGTGAGCCAATTGTTGTGCCTACGCTGTAAATTTCAACTTTGCCGTTGAGTTTCGGAAAACGTGCTTCAACGAGGTCTGCGACCGCTTTTGCGTCTTCATAGCATGCTGCGTTTGAAATGTAGCATTTTCCGTCGTAATCAAGACCGTTTTCAGCAAACTGTTCCATCTTGTTCACGATTTCAACAATTACACGTTTCTTTTCTCTTACTTTGAAACGGGGGACGAGATGTCCCAGTTTATCCATATCAAGAAGGGGACATATTTTAAGGATAGTACCGAACCAGCCTGAAACTTTTGAAACACGACCGCCTTTGATGAAGAATGTAAGGTCAGTTGAGAAGAACCAATGGTGAAGTTTCAGTCTGTTTTCTTCCGCCCAGTCTTTTACTTCGTCGATTGACATTCCGCTGTCGCGAAGGTCAGCAAGCTTATCCATGATAAGACCGTAACCGGAGGAAGCGCCCAAAGAGTCCACAATATAGATTTTTCTGTCAGGATATTTTTCTGCAAGTTCTTCTTTTGCAATTCTTGCTGAGTTGATTGTACCTGAAAGACCGCTTGAAAGTGTAACGTGGAGAATGTCTTTTCCTGCTTCAAGGAAAGGTGTGAAATATTCAATATATTCATCAACGTTAACCTGTGAAGTCGCGGTCTCTGCACCGTCAGTCATTGCTTTGTAAAATTCATCAAAAGGTATTATTTTACCTAAATCATCAGGGTACTGTTTTCCGTCAAGTGAAAAATGGAAACAGATGTAACTGATGTCTCTTGCTTTGAAATGTTCATCGGTAAGGTCCGCTGTTGAGCAACAGCTCAGAATGAAGTCAGCCATGGTTTTTACCTCCGTACTGATTATATAAAAGTTATTTTCTTGACATAAATATTTATACTTGATATAATATTATAAGATAATAATGCACGAAAGTACAAATACATTTTTGGAAATATGTATAAATAACTATACAGAAAACGAGGAATGGCTAAGCAATGAACGAGGATAAGCGTATTCAAAAAACAAAAAGAAATCTGAAGAACGTACTTATTGACCTTCTTGAGGAAAAAACCTTTGAACAGATTACCGTTAAGGAAATCTGTGAAAAATCCTCTACAAGCAGAATTACTTTTTACACCCATTATGCGGACAAGTATGAACTGCTTGATTCTATTTTTCAGGAATATCTTGCCTCTGCAAGGAATGAATATGCAGAACTGAACAAACTCAATAATCCTGATAAAGACCCTATACAGAATTTCTGCAATCTTCTTGAAAGTATTCTTGACCTTTGCTTATCAACAATTCCATTTCTCAACAAAACTTTTCCGGCTGACGGTTCATATATCAATACATCGTTTTATCATTACCTGTACAAATATGTTGAACACCGCGTTGAAAGGGAAAGCGCATATCTTGAGTATAAATATTCCGTGAGCAGAGTTGCATCTTTCCTTACATATGGTTTCTGGGGATTTGTTACAAAATGTAAGGAGGAGTCTGTTCCTCTTGATGAAATAAAACAGGAAGCAAGGGAACTTTTGCTTTCACTTCTCAAAAATAGCGTTCTTGCCAAATAAATTTTGATGAATATATTGTAAAATTAGAAAATTTATGTTATATTATTTGGTACGTTAAATAAATTATTCAGGAGGATAAAGATGAAAAAGAAATCCAACAAACTTACCATTGGTGAGATTGCTGCTTATTCTCTCGGTTCATTGGGAAGAGAATTCAGCAACAACTGTATCAATGCATTTTTCCTGGTTTATCTCTGCATTTATCAGGGACTAAACCCCATCGTTCTTACGGTGGCTTTCGTTCTTGCAAAATTATGGGACGCTTTCAATGACCCCATGCTTGCAACAATTGTTAACAACACAAAGAAAAGCCGTTTCGGACGTTACCGTCCATGGATTCTTGCCGGTGCAGTTATAAACGCAATTGTTATCGTTGCTATGTTCTCACCTGTTTCATTTGAAAATATTACACTCAAGTATGTTTACTACCTTGTGGCTTATGTTCTCTGGGGTATGTCATTTACAGTTCTTGACGTTCCTTTCTGGACAATGCTTCCCACAATGGCAGACTCAACAGACGAAAGAAACCAGGCAAGTTCAATGGCAAAGCTTATCGGCGGTTTCGGCGGTTTCCTTGTAGGTATGCTTGGTACATCCTTTATTCTTCCCATGTTCGCAAATCAGGGTATGATGAAAGCATATCAGTACCTTGGCATGGCAACAGGTCTTGTTATGATTGTATTCCTTCTTATCACAGTACTCTTTGTACGTGAGAAGATTGACCTTCCTCACGAAAATGTAGGTCTTAAATACATTCTTTCAACATTCAAGGAAAATGACCAGCTTCGTGCATATGCCGGTTCACTTATGTTCTTCCTTATCGGTACAACTATTGCACTTTCTCAGATTCTTTATCTTTATACATATTGCTATGAAGACGGTGCAGACTATCTTCCCAAGGCATTCAGTTACACTTTGTTCTGGGTTATCGCTTGTACAGGACAGGGTATTGCAATGATGTTCTACAGCTGGATTGTTAAGAAACTTCCCCGTGAAAAAATCTACGGTATTTCATTCCTTGCTTGTATTGTAAGCTATGTGCTTCTCTTTGCCGTATTCTTCTTCCTCAAAACAGGTGAGGGCGATATGAAGATTTACTGGCTCAACACAGTTCTTGTTGCACTTTCAGGTGCATTCCTCATGACTGCATCAGGTCTTAATCAGATTGGTTCAACAGTTATGATTGCTGACGTTGTTGACTACGGTGAATGGAAAACAGGCAAACGCGGTGACAGCGTTATGTTCAGCGTTCAGACACTTATCACTAAATTTGCAGGTGCTATTGCAGCACTTATCCTTGGTATCGGTATTGCAGTTTCAGGTCTTCCTACAATCACAGACGTTAATGTTAAAGACCTTGAAACAGGTAGTTATGCTTCAGTTCAGCTCTTCACAGACGAAGACGGTAACTACCTTGTTAAAGAAGATAAACTTTACAAAAATCTTCAGGCAATGGAAGAAATTGACAAAGATAAAATTGTAAAAGTTGAAGCAGATGAAGAACTTATCAAGTCAGAGGGACTTACAATTCTTCGTGCGTTCATGTTCCTTACACCCATTCCTCTTACAATAATCGGTTACTTTATCTATAAGAAAAAGTACTGGCTCTACGGTGAAAAATACGACGCAGTCAAGAAAGAAATTGACGAACGCCGTAAAGATGAAAAGGCAAACGTATAATTAATCTGAAAAAGGCGGAAGTTTTTCCGCCTTTTTTTACTCTGGGGGAAAGACTTATGGCAAAACTTAATTCTCATTTTATTGTGAATGAAAAAGGGAAAGCGTTTGATGAAAATATTCTGATTTTTGGTGATGTGAGAATAACTGTTATTCTTGACGGAGTAATAAGAATCGAAAAAGGCACTTTGACCGACGAAATTACTCAGAGTTTCTGGAAAAGAAATTGCGGTAAAATTAATTTCACTTCAGAAAAGAGGGGTAACAAAGTTATCATTAAAACCGACAGAGCAGAATTCTGTGTTGACCTTTCAAAGGGAAAACCGGTTTATGCTAAATGCGGAACTCTTGTTTCAAAATGCAATAACAGGAAAAATCTCAAAGGTACTGCAAGAACTCTTGACCAAGCAAAAGGTGAAATAAAACTTCTTGATGGTGTTGTTTCCTTTGATGGTGCAGCGGTAGTTGATGACAGCAAATCACTTATCATTGATAAAAAAGGGGAAATTCTGCCGAGAAAAGGTAAAGCAAAGGACATTTATGTTTTCTGTTACGGTCATGATTATATCGGAGCGGTGAAAGCACTTTTCACACTTTGCGGTGAGGCACCTCTTATTCCGAAATATGTTCTGGGTAACTGGTGGAGCAGATATCATACTTATTCAGAAGAAAGTTACATTGACTTAATGCTTGAATTCAAAAAGCGAAACATTCCTCTTACAGTTGCTACAATTGACATGGACTGGCATTGGGTTAATATCAAAAAGCAGTTCCCTGATTTTAAAGCAAAACCGGGTGACTATTATATTGTCATGGATGGTTGGACAGGTTATAGTTGGAACACAGACCTTTTTCCCGATTATAAAAGATTTCTCAGCACTCTACATTCAATGGGACTTAAGACGACAGTCAATCTTCATCCCGCGAGCGGTGTGAGAAGTTTTGAAGATATGTACGAAGAAATGGCAAAGGAAATGGACGTTGACCCCACAGAGGGCAAGAGAATTGACTTTGACATTACTGACCCCAAATTTGTAAATGCATATTTTAAAGTCCTTCACAATCCTTATGAGGAAAACGGAGTTGACTTCTGGTGGATAGACTGGCAACAGGGCAAGAAAACGAAAACTCCCGGTCTTGACCCTCTGTGGGCACTTAACCATTTTCATTATCTTGATAAACAGAGAAACGGTGAAAGACCTATGATTTTATCAAGATATGCAGGTATCGGTTCACACAGATATCCCCTCGGTTTTTCGGGTGACAGCCACATGAGCTGGTCTGCACTTGATTTCCAACCTTACTTCACTTCAACTGCGTCAAACTGCGGATACAGTTGGTGGAGTCACGATATCGGCGGTCATTGCAGAGGTTCACACGATTTTGAAATGTACACACGTTGGGTGCAACTTGGTGTGTTCTCTCCTATAGTGAGACTTCATTCAACAAACAATGATTTAAGCGGTAAAGAGCCTTGGAATTACTGCAAACAGGCAGAAAACATTGTTTCGGATTTTATGAGACTGAGACATTCACTCATTCCATATATTTACTCAATGAACAGACGTACAAATAAAGAGGGAAGGGCACTTTGCGAACCTCTATATTACATTGAGCCTGAAAAAAAAGAAGCATACGACTGCAGAAATGGTTTTATGTTTGGCTCAGAACTTCTTGTCTGCCCCGTAACTTCAAAGAGGGATAAAGATACGTCCGTTGCAACAACTTCCGTTTATCTTCCTGAAGGAAGATGGACAAATATTTTCAACGGAAAAATTTATGACGGCGGTAAAGTGATAAGAGTTTCAAGCGAACTTGAGGAAATGCCTGTATTTGCAAAAGAAGGTGCTGTAATTCCAATGTCGCTTGATGAAGGTAATTCTATCAAAAACCCTGAAAAACTTAAATTAAAGGTATACAGAGGCAATAATACGTTCACTCTTTATGAAGATGACGGTGAAACATTTGCTTATAAAGAGGGAGAATACAGCGAAACTGAAATTGAAGTTGCAGAAGAAAAAGAAAATCTTTCTGTTAAAATTTCAGGTGCAAAAAAATCTCCTTTCATGCCTGAAAAGAGAGAGTATGTTTTTGAATTCTGTGACATTGAAAAATCAGAAAAAATTTCTGTGAAAATTGACGGCAAAGAATCAGAATATTCAGTTTCGAAAAAAGGAGAAATTATTGTTTCGGCGGAAATTGAAAGCAAAATTGAAATTCTTCTTGAGAATGTTACCGTTAAAACAAATCCTCATTATGAAAAAAGTTTTATAAATGCATTGAGCAGATTTGATGCAAAGAACGGCAGAAAAACAAAAATATATCTGCCCATGAAAATGATTGATGATAAGAAAAAACTAATCAGGCATGTGAAAAAAATATCTCACGATTCCCTCAGGAATCAGCTGCTTGAAATACTCGAAGATCTGCAGTAAAAAGTATCGGTTACTGGACGCTGCTATAGAGTGAAATCTTGGACAACGTGTTACACATTCCGAATAAGCTAAAAAAATCCCCCATTTCCTTTTTTGAAACGGGGGAGATTTTTTTTACTGTGCGTATGCTGCTACTGTCAGCATATACTCACCAATCTGTGCACCGAATTCGGGAGCACCGTCCATGATGAGTTTGCCTTTCTTGGTTGAGTCGAGCATATCGTCTGTTGAAAGAAGAATACCGAGGGCGCTGTCGAGAGAGTCGAAGCGCATTGTGAAGAATGGCATTGCTCTTTTGTATTCGCCTCTGCCTGAACGCGACTTACCTGCTTTAACACGGAGGTAAGCGGAAACTTCAGGATATCCGTCAACTGCCCATGCATAAACTCTGTCAGGACTTTTACTTGTCCAATCGTGGATTGCCTCATGTCCCTGCTTGTTAAGCTGGCTGATGCCTGCTGAGAGAAGGTAGAAGAAACATTTTACCATAAGGAGTTTATCTTCTTCTTTAGCCGGTGCAGCTTTTGCAGTAAGAAGTGATGACATTTTGAGAAGTGTCATGAGAAGTGCCATGAAAACTTTTGTCTTTTTGAGGGCACCTTTCATTTTGGGAAGTGTTGCAGGACCTATTTTTCCTTTGAAGAAACCGTTCATTGCTTCAAGAGTTTTGAATTCAAGGTCAACATCGGGGCTTTCATGAACCTGATCATTTTTAACTGTCCATTCACCCTCAACGACTTCAAAGTATGTACCTACTTTTCCGCCCTCCACGTTGGGGTCAAGTGCACTTACCTGAAAAACTGCATTCATGCCCTCGAACTTCTTTTTGAGAGAGGGGACATCATTTGCAATAACCTTCAGAAGAGGCAGAACAGCACTAAGAAATATTTTGTTTGTCAATACGACTTCATTTGTCATAGTGAAATCATTCCTTTCTGTGAAAGTCAGAAGTTTAAGACTTAAACTTCATCGTCCCAGTTGTCGTCCTCTTCAAAGTCTTTGTTCATTGCTTCGCGTACTGCATTGATAATACCGTTACAGTCAATGCCGAGGTTTGACATGATATCTTCGTGAAGACCGATGGGTGCAAATTCATCCTGAATACCGAGACGTGTAAATGCACAGCCTTTACCTGCTTCGGCCATAACTTCTGCTACTGCTGAACCGAGACCGCCGATAACGTTGTGGTCTTCAACTGTAATAATACGGCGTGTATCCTGAACAGCCTTGATGATTGCTTCTTTATCAATAGGTTTGATAGTGTGCATATCAAGAACACGAACTTTAAGTCCGTCTGCATTTTCAAGGAATTTTGCTGCCTGATAAGCCTGGAACACACATGAGCCGCATGCAATAACGGTGATGTCTGTACCGGGATTTACTTCGATAGCCTTGCCTACTTCAAACTTGTATTCACGGGGATAATCTTTGCCGTAAAGAACACGGTCGAAACCGCGGTTGATTCTGATGTAGTAAGGGCCTTTGTTTTCATAAGCCGCAATAACTGCTTCTGCAGTTTCAACACCATCTGCCGGGCAGATAAGAGTGATGTTGGGCATTGAGCGTACAACTGCAAGGTCACAGATAGCATGGTGAGTTGAACCTGCCTGACCGAAAGATGTACCTGAATGAGTTGCAATAACTTTTGCATTTACATTCTGATAGCAGATGTCTGTGTGAAGCTGGTCAGCACTTCTCAGAGATGCAAAAACTGAGAAAGTTGAAAGGAAAGGCACGAGTCCTGCCTTTGCCATACCTGCTGCAATACCGAACATGTTCTGTTCAGCAATACCAACATTGAAGAAACGTTCGGGGAAAACTTTACCGAAAGCACCGATTTTTGTAGAACCGCCAAGGTCAGCTGTAAGACCCACGATTTCAGGGTGTTCTTTACCCAACTCAATGAGAGTCTGTCCGTAAATTTCCGCTGTTGAAAGTTCAGTTGATTCAAGAGCTGTATATGAAATTCCGCCTGCCATAATTATACACCCTCTCTTTCTGCACGAGCTACACGCTCTTTGTAGTATTTTTCAAGGCTTGCTTTTGCCTGATTGTATTTTGCTTCGTCAATTGCACCGTAATGCCAATGATAATCGTCTGCCATGAAGTCAATGCCTTCGCCCTTGATTGTGTTTGCAATAATCATAACAGGTTTTTCAGGGTCGTTCAAAGCAAAGTCAATTGCATCACAGAGTTCTGAAATGTTGTGACCGTCAACTTCTTTTACGATAAAGCCGAATGCACGCCATTTATCAGCAAAGGGTTCAAGGTTCATAACGTCTTCCGTGCGTCCGTCAATCATACATTTGTTACGGTCAACGAAAGAAATTACGTTTGTTGCATTGTAATGGGCAATTGCCATTGCTGCTTCCCAGTTTGAACCTTCGTCACATTCACCATCACCGAGAATACAGTATGTTTTGTAGTCTTTGCCGAGAACTCTTGCTGCAAGTGCAGTACCGAGGGCAATTGAAAGACCGTGACCGAGAGAACCTGTTGAAGCATCAACGCCTACAACCTTGTTTGCATCAAGGTGAATACCCATTTTTGAATTTGAAAGGTTGAAAGTTTTAAGCTGTTCAGGATCATTGAAACCTTTGTCAACAAGTACGGGTGCGAAGGCAATACCTGAGTGACCTTTGCTTAAAATAAAACGATCCCTGTCTTCCCAGTTGGGGTCTTCAACCTTAATGTTAAGATATTTGTGGTAGAGAACTGTCATCATATCCATTACGCTCATACCGCCGCCGATATGACCGCTTCCTGCCCAATAAGTTGTGTCAAGGCAGAGGTTACGCAGTTCATGGGCTTTCTTTTCGAGAGCCAACCATTCTGTTTTTGATAATGGCATTTTGTTTTCCTCCCTGCTCAAATTTATTTAAAATGCTTCGGGGTGCATTTTCTTTGTAACTTTAAATGCTTCGTCTGCAACTTCAAGAGTGTGCTTGATGTCCTCGTCTGATACGGCAGCGTTCATGAAGTGGTTATGGTGGCTCGAAATGAAAATTCCGCGTTTAACCATTTCTGCAACCCAGTCCTGATGAATCATCATGCTGTCGTCATTTGCAATTCTTAAGTAGAAGAGAGAAGGTTCACCTGATACAACAAGATTAAAGCCGTTGTTGTCAGCTGCACTTTTAAGTCCGTCAAGAAGTTTTACGGATTTTTCTCTGAGAAGTTTGGGTGCATCAATTTCTTTAAGCTTATTGATGTTTCTGATTGCAGCTGCAAAAGGAACTGCACTCATCCAGTAGGAACCTGTGTAAGAAAGACCGCTGACTGCATCCTTAAGCCATTCTTTACCGCAGATTGCAGAAACATTCCAGCCGTTTGCAAGAGCTTTACAGAAGCAGATAAGGTCTGCCTCAAAGCCGAAGAAAAGGTCTGAGCCGGCAAGGTCAAGACGGAAGCCTGCACGAACGACGTCAACAATAAGAACGATTTCATTCTTTGTGCAGATTTCTCTTACCTTCTGCCAGAAGCCCTTTTCG